>CAYSMO010000300.1:0-3045 GCA_964432125.1 uncultured Bacteroidaceae bacterium
CCGGGGATTCATTCAGATAGTTCTTGGGTGGCTGATTGCAATTGACGAGCAATAAAAGACTAAAGGTTGCCAGGAAAAATAGTTTAACTGTTTTCATTTTTTAGGTTTTTATGAATAAACGGTACGTTTCTATTGCTTTCTCAATGAATTCTCTCTACTTCATTAAATCTTCTGCGGTAGTTGAATAATTGAAAATATCGTTTTGACAAATAATAAACAGAGCATAACAGCAATTTTAAATTTTCTACCTCTGCCACGACCATCAAATATATCGTTTTTATATCAACCAACATAAAAAAATCCGCCCGGTCTCGCAAAAGCTGCTCTCTTGATCCCACAGTGGCTTCCCATTTGATCCCTCACTGTCTCCACCCCCTACCCCAACACAAACTGTTTCCGGTACTGGCAATACCTCGGATCTCTGCAGCGTTCTACCAATCCGCCCCCTACCCCAACACAAACTGCTTCCGGTAACGCACCGGGGAGATACCCATCTCCTTAAGGAACATTTTGGAGAAATAGTAACGGTCGGAGTAACCCGACTCCTCGGCGATCCGGCTCACATTCGTATCGCTGTGGTACAGCATATTGCATGCATTCTCGATCCGGATCTTTGTCAGGTACCGCATCGGCGAAGCGCCTGTCTGCTCGCGAAACAGCCGCGCAAAAGAGTTCACCGCCATGCCGGTGAGCCCGGCCAGCTTCTCATTCGTCAGCCGCTTCTCAAAGTTCCTGTTCATATGCTGTATCACCCGCTGCACACGCGCCTCCGGCTGTTCAGATTGCCACATCCCCTCCGGTAACCTCACCAGCAAAGAGCTGATAAGCTTATACAGCAACAGGGTCTCCTCCAGCGAAAAGCGTAGTGATCCCGATTTCAGCTTGCCGGCGATCTGCCCGATGGTAGCAAGCTCCTCCTCCCCCGCCGCGATCTCATACACCCCCGGCGCCACACTGTCCATCGGGTACCCCAGGTTGAAATGGACAAACAGGTGCAGTACATGTCCCGCCAGCAACGACCGCTCTTCGATCTCCTGTGACTTGATCCATCCTCCCACCAGTCCGTACTCCTCCCCGGCACCCTCCAGATCGGTCGAGAAGGGTGTGAAGGGCGGGATCAAAAATATCCTCCCCGGTCCGAGCCCGGTCCGCTGCCTGTAAAACACCGATGCCCCCTCATTGAAATTGTAGTACAACCGCCAGAAAGGGTACGACAGCCGCTTGTGCTTCCACCGGCTCAGCCACCAGTAGCGGCAACATTGTATATTTATCCTGATCTTCTGAAAATCCTGAACAATTCCAGACGGATCGCCTGTTACAGGCGGATACCTGTATCCCATAACTGCAAATAATGTTTAAATAGTACACAAATATATCCATTTTAAACATTTACTTTCAATTTTTTTCTCCCTATTTTGCGGTTCCTGAAAAAACCAATGCAGCTATGACTCAAAAAAACTTCAGATGTATCGCGGTCGATATGGGCGCAGCCAGCATCCGCATCATGCTGGGCACCATCTCCAACGGTCGCCTCACCTACGAAGAGAAGCACCGCTTCAACAACGAGATCAAAACCATCGACGGTCACGAGCGCTGGAACATCGAACTGATTTCCACTGAGATCAAAAAGGGCATCGACCTAACACTGGCCGGCTCCCCCGGTACGGTCCAAAGCATCGCGGTCGACTCGTGGGGGGTCGACTTCGTAATGCTCGACACCGATGGCAACCTGCTCGACGAGCCGGTGGCCTACCGCGACGCCCGCACCAAAGGGATGCAGAAAAAATGGTCGCACGAGATGAGTCCCGCCGATACATTCTCCAAAACCGGCATCAACTTCTACGACTTCAACACACTGTTCCACCTGCTCTCGATCCGCGACACCGACCTCATCCCCCGCATCGGCACGATCCTCTTCATGCCGTGCTACATCAATTATATCCTCAGCGGACAAATGGTCAACGAGACCACCATCGCCTCCACCTCGCAGCTCCTCAACGTGAAGGGCAACAGCATCAACAGCGAAATCGCGGCCAAACTCAACCTCGACCCGAAGCTGTTCGGCAGCATCATCCCCGCAGGCAAGGTTCTCGGTCCATACAAAGAAACCGATGTAGTCACCGTGTGCGCACACGATACCGCTTGTGCGGTGACAGCCATACCGGCTGAGGAGGATGAATTTGCATTTATTGCTACCGGGACGTGGTGTATCGTGGGGACCGTTTCTGAGCAGTCGGTGACTACCAAATATGCACTGAATGAAGGCTTTACCAATGAAAGGGGGTACCTCGACCGGTACCGCGTGCTGAAAAATATTAACGGACTGTGGCTGGTGCAGGGGCTGAAGGCTTCGTTCGGGGAGCGGTTCGACTATAATGAGATCGAGAAAATGGCCGGTCAGTCGGATTGCACCAACCTGGTCTACCCGGAAAATGAGATGTTCTATAACCCGGATGATATGCGGTCGGCGTTCGACCGGTTCTTTTCCGATAGCGGTCAGCCACCGCTGGAGCATCCCGCCGACTACTTCAAATGTGCGTACGACAGCCTCTGCATGGCGTTCAGGCTGAATATGAAAAAGCTGGAGCAGATGATGGAGAGAAATTTCCCGACGATCCACCTCACCGGCGGAGGGTGCCAGTCGGAATACCTCTCGCAACAAACCGCCTCCATCTGCGAACGCAAGGTGGTCTCGGGTCCCGTGGAGGGCGCCACCATCGGGAACATGCTGATCCAGGGGATGGCCGCCGGTGCGGTGAAGAATCTGGAAGAGGCCCGGCAGATCGTACGCAACTCGTTTGATGTGAGGGTGTACCAGCCGGATCCGGCAAACAGGTCATCTGAAGAGCGATTTGAGTATTTTAAAAAATTAAAATAACCTGCAGAAAACCCAACGAAAGAAAAATTTGATTATTTTAAACAATTAAAACAACCTAAGGAGAAAAGTAATAGCAACCATTGCTGAATTTTATGTAATGCAACAGGTAACCACTAGTGTCATGTCAACTATAATATGACGTAATATTTAAAAATATTTCTTATCTT
>CAYSMO010000301.1:0-3036 GCA_964432125.1 uncultured Bacteroidaceae bacterium
TACTACTGGCACAGGGAGGCAAGGAACAGCAAAGCCGAAGTAGATTATGTAATTGCAAAAGAGAACAGCATTATACCATTGGAAGTTAAATCGGGAAGGCAGGGGGCAATGCAAAGCATGAATTTGTTTGTTCAAGCCAAAGGTTCTCAAAAAGGAATCCGCATATCACAGGAAAATTTCTCACAGTACCCCAATATTGAAGTTTTTCCGCTATATGCTATAAGTAATATTTAAGCGGGAAAAACGAGCCCGCCCTAAAGTGGCCCGTCGACTCCGTTCAGAGCTGGAAATAGATGCAGATATTATTTTGAGATAATACTTTGGTGGGGGATGAAAAGTCCTGTATTGCCGCCTATGATATAGTGTACAACTATCAAAACCGGATAGTATTGAGGCCATTGATTAATTTGTATTGAAATACAAAATAAATACAGTATATTTGTAATGAAATACAAAATATATGGATATTCAGCATCTATTTGATTATAGCAACAGGCTCATTGATGGGGTCAGCATGAATTTCAAAAGGTATCTCTTTTCCCGGATTCGTTGGAACGCACGACTTATTGAGATCCTTGGTGCCAGGGGGGCGGGTAAAACCACGCTGATGCTGCAAAGGGCAAGAGTCTTGAACAATGAGGTACCCAACCAGGCTGTCTATCTTTCGCTTGATGATAAGTTCATGTATACATATTCCATGGTTGACCTGGCCGGAGAGTTGGAAAAATATGGGGTGAGGTATCTTTTTCTGGACGAGGTTCATAAATATCCACCTAAACAGAAGGGGTTTGACTGGTCCGCTGAAGTAAAGAACATTTACGACAGATTGCCCGGATTAAAGGTTGTTTATTCCGGTTCTTCCGTACTGAAAATATATAAGGGTCAGGGTGACCTGAGTCGCCGGAAAAGTTCGTACAGGTTGGCCGGACTTTCATTTCGCGAGTATCTTATATTGAAAGGCGCATATACCCACAAGCAGGTTTCACTCTCCGATGTTTTGGAACACCATCAGGAGATAACAGCCACAATAACTGGAAAAATAAAGATTATCCCTCATTTCAAGGAATATTTGAAAACAGGGTATTACCCCTTTTACATGGAGGATCCGCCCGACTACTACAACCGGATGAACAGTATTCTGAACGTCATCATTGAAACGGATATTCCGGCAGTTTCAGATATTTCATTTGAAACTTCAATGAAGTTGAAGAAGCTGTTGGCAGCTATAGCATCCACGGTTCCTATGTACCTAATCTGCTTCATCTCAGAAAAGAGTTATCAGTATCCGACCAGAGAACCCTGCTAAAATATCTTGATTTTCTGGAAAAGGCTGAAGTAATTCAGGCCCTTTCTCAAAAGGCGAGGGGAAATAAGATTCTGCAGAAGCCTGACAAGATTTACCTGGGGAACACAAACCTTTTTTATTCTTTGAATATGACAGGGGAGGAGGCAGGCACAATCAGGGAGACATTTTTTAATTCCCAGTTAAATGTTTTACACCATGTAAGATTGCCCAGGGAGGGTGATTTTCTGGTCGATGATACATTTGTTTTCGAAATCGGCGGAAAGAGTAAAACAGCCGCTCAAATTCAGAATCTATCAAATGCATTTCTGGTCCTGGATGACATAGAAAATGGCGTTTTTAACCGGATCCCGTTGTGGCTGTTTGGGTTTTTGTATTGAAGAAGGAAACAGAGCTTCATCCAAGGGCTCCAGTAATGCGTTTCTTGAATAGGTGAATCTGACCGGTGGGGTGATGCCGGTGTTTAGATTTATTGAAACGCATGTCTGAATATTTGTTTTTTTTCGAACTATACTGTTAGTGTTGTAAAAAAGCTATATTTTTACAGCATGAATGTAGCTGTATCAGGATATAACTACATAAGTATGTCGTTTTATTTTGATTTAGAAATAGGAATGGTTATGTATATACGAAGAATATCTCTTGAAGATGAGAATAATGACAGTGTTTTTTTGTGGGGAGCTCGCCAGGTAGGAAAAACAACACTTCTTGAGCAGCTTTTCCCGAATGCGAGATACTATGATTTGTTGCAGGCAAGTCAGTTTGAGAGGCTTCTAAGGCAACCATCACTTCTCAGTCAGGAGCTTGATTATCTACAAGAGGGAGACCTGGTAATTATTGATGAAGTACAGAAAATACCACACTTACTTGATGAAGTACACTCGCTGATTCACCGAAAGAAAATAAGATTTATTTTGAGTGGTTCGAGCCCCCGGAAGTTAAAGAGGAGTAAGGCTAATCTGTTGGGAGGAAGAGCTTTGAAAAAAATCTTATTTCCACTTGTAAGTGCCGAAATTCCTGATTTCGATTTAATTAAAGCGGTGAATAATGGTATGATCCCCCGGCATTATATGGTAAAAAACCCCTGGGAACGTTTTCGTGCCTATATCGGAGTATATTTGAATGAGGAGATAAGGGAGGAAGCCTTGTCGAGAAATCTGAAATCATTTGCACGTTTCATGGAGGTTGCTGCAATCAGCAATGGTGAAATGATTGTGTATAAAAACATTGCTCAGGATTGTGGAATTGATTACCGAACTGTAAAAGAGTATTTTGAAATTCTGAACGATACTTTGACAGGTTATTTTATTCCGGGGTTTACCAAAACCCTGAAGCGTCGAGCTATACAATCACCAAAATTCTATTTTTTCGATGTAGGTATTGTAAATTATTTGTTGAATAGAAAGGATTTACTACCAGGCTCTGAACCGTTTGGTCGTTCATTCGAACACTTCATTATACAGGAGTTGATTGCTTATCTGGGTTATACCCAATCGACTGAAAAATTAACCTACTGGCGTACAAGTTCGGGATATGAGGTAGATGCCATCATTGGTGATGGCAGGTTAGCCATTGAAATAAAATCAGTCGACGAGGTTAAATCCCGTCATCTGAAAGGGTTGAAAGGATTTTTGGAAGATTTCCCACAAGCACGAGTCATTGTGGTTTCCCTCGATAAATACCCAAGAATCCTGAATGGGGTAGAAATAATTCCGGCGATGCAATTCTTAAAG
>CAYSMO010000302.1:0-3025 GCA_964432125.1 uncultured Bacteroidaceae bacterium
AGTTTGAAAATTGCTCCTGCGGTGAACCGTAAAAAGACTGTTGTATCCTAAAATGCACTTAAAAAAGGAAACGGCGCTATTCCAATGATTTTCATTGATAAGAAGTATTATTACTTAATGAGAATAACACTGTAAAAATACGACATAAAGCAATAGAAAAAAATACACAAAATGATCATTTATTTGCACAAAATGATCCAATAAATAGTAATTGTCCAGTAATTGAATCACGCCTACATAAAAAGCAAAAGGCAATCTGCCAAAAGCCACGATAACAGCAATCTTGATTGCATGCTACTTGTCCCGGTTCCCATGCCTTGAATTTTTTATGTCATATTTCATGGTTCCGGGCTTTGGTTTTGTTATGGTTCAAAATGTTCCCATTTATCGGCAAACAGATCGGGTCTGGGCACAAACAGAAACTTTTCATTTTCTGCATCAAACTGACTATAAACTGGTTGACCCTGAATGATATCAAACTCATTATATTTTCTGGGCGATTTTGATATTATATTATTCGATTTATATAAACTATTCGGGATCCAGCCGATTTCATTTTTCTCATTTAGTACAGGGAACCACGCCAGACCGCCGTGTGAACGAACATCTTCATAGTCAAAGCCATAGCCACGATCACACCACGCCCCAAAGGTCAGGGGTGCTTTCGTATCAGCACTGATTGTTGCGTGTGCCCATCCCGGGGGAACAATTACTACATCCCCTGGTTCTGCGTGCACAGCAAAGCAGCGTCCAGGATCATCTTTGGCTGACTCCTGCATATATATAATTGCCTTCCCACTCCATATTTCGTATACTTCCGGTGTTGACCAACCATTGGCGTAGTTTGACTGTCTATGGATATGTCCCTGGCTTCTCACTGGTTCCTTGCCTAATCTACCTGCTGAATAGGTTACTGCTCCATATAGCAGGTGCATTTCAATTAGCTTCTGCCTGTGCTGCCTCTTTCCCACATCCATGGCTATGGCATAGACCTGCTCAGGGCCTTCGCAAAGCGGATCCAGTAAACTCTTCCTGATATCCTTAAGTTCCCTTATTTCAACCTTTGGTCCAAAAGTACTCTCACCGTATTCGAAGCCAAATGGCTGAATAACGGGCTTAATGTCAAATCCGGGATTAAACTTCATGGTATAAAATATTGTATAATTAAGGTTTAATGTCTAACATAAGCTTTAACTGTTGCACACTGCGTACCCTTTGATTCTCCATGGGGACTGATGGTATACGAACCAACATTTTCCGGAACAATAAACACTTCGGCATAATGCACTATAAAGGGCTCAAACTTATCTGCAGGACTTTCAACAATTATCTCACGACCTTCGACAAGACAAATAACGTTTACACTTCCATGGGTATGATGCTCGACCTGCTTATCAAACCAGTGTCTGCGTGTTTCAATGAATTCTCTTTCATGAAGTCCGGTTTGCTCCTCCATCCATCCATCACCTTCACTCATGCGTTTTGTACGATCCATGAGATTCTTCCTGGTCCAAACTGTTGTTCGATCCCACTGGATCACTTCTCTTCCATGTTCAATGTTGATTGGGCGAGGTTTACCGTCCATACCCAATCTTCCCCAATCCCATAGTTTAAAGGTAAAAATATAGGGTGTTGCGCTTATCTCCAGCACCATTGAGCCTTTGCCTGAACAATGAACCGTTCCGCCAGGAATCAAAAGATGATCATGTTTCCTGACCCTCCACTGCTGAATATGTTTTGTATCGTCAAATGATGCTCCTCCATTAGCTGCCTCTTTTAAATCTTCGATGCACCTTTCAGGATCAACCCCTTCTTTCAGACCCAGATAGACCACAGCATCCTTGTCTGCATCCATCATGTAATAGCTTTCATCCTGGGTATAATGCATTCCGAATTTTTCTTGTATGTATTCTGTTAATGGATGCACCTGCAAACTCAGATTCCCACCCCCCATTGTATCGAGAAAGTCAAAACGAATAGGAAATTCATCGCCAAACCTTGCATGTACGGGATCGCCAAGTAGTTCGCGGGGATGCATAAATACCAGGTTAAGCGATGGAAGTTCAAATAAAACATCCCGAATCTTAAAAAGCAAACTGTTCTCCTCCGGGACACAATTAAAGCACCAGGCATAATTCTCCTGTGACCGGTCCAAACCACATACCTCTTTCATCCACTGGCCCCCCCATGGGCCGGGATCGAAAAACGGAACCACACTAAAAGGCTGATTCACGGCTTTTTTGTATCCCTCCAGGACAATTTCATTGGATAACATCTTTGGATGGTGCCGGTCGTTGGTATCCAGTACATAATCAAATCTGTGAAATAGTTTTTTCTTATGCCTGTCGCATACCCGCCAGTCGACAAAAAAGCCTTGTTTATACAGCAGCATCCAATCTTCCGTATCCCTGTTCCCTACTCCCAGGTTATCAACTTCATGCCGTCGCATACGCTGTTGTATTTCCCATCTTGCCATGTCGGCGTAAATAAGAATGTCCTGTTCTTCACTGATCAAGGATGCGCCAATTCCATAGATAAGTACCGTCTGCTTCTCCTTTTCGCGTATCTTCTGCCTAAGCTTACCAACTATTTCGGGATCAAAAAAATCTTTCATGGTTAGTCGTGTCATATATCCAAATATCCGGTCATCACTAACATCCGGATAAACCATTTTTTGAATATAATCCTCACCAAACATAGCTTCTTCGGCATTGATGCTCAGATCTGGTTTCAATAAATTCTGCAGCTCACGGCTTAAATCCTCTTTATGTATACCCTGATAGAAATCGACAACTACTATTACCCTTTCTTTTTGTATTTTAATGTCGTCTGATTTTCTTTTTATCTCCTGACCGATTGACTCCCAACCAACAAAACATTCAGTATGATTATCCATCGAGATAGCCGGGTATTTATTATAGTTTGATTTCATCTGTTCCAAAAATTTCTGTTACACCATTCAACATATATCCTAATCCCAGCAAGGCTGCTGAATTAATATTCTGTGCTTTCATAATTTTCACTC
>CAYSMO010000303.1:0-3004 GCA_964432125.1 uncultured Bacteroidaceae bacterium
CTGTGCGGTCCTCCTTGCGGATTCCGTTCTTCATCACATGCTCCAGCAGGTCCAGGTACTGCCTCATAATTCGCTCTGTTTTACGGGGATCGGACTGGAAAAGACCAGCCGGTTTGGAAAATCCGTTCCCCTGTTTATTGCAGGTAAAATTACTATTTCAGAAAGGATAATAAAAGTTATTTTTATAAACAGGATAATAACATAGTTATAACTATTTTTATCTAAGCGTTTTTTTTAATAACTTTATCCGACCCAATTCAGAATGACAGCAATTTGAAGGCGCTGTCGCACCTATGATAACACGAACGATATATATACAGCTGTTTTTGCTATTTGCATCGATGAGTCTCACTGCGCAGGAGTACATCACGGCTGACGTGCGAACAGGGTGTGATACGCTCCGGGTTGCGTTCAGCCTTGACAATGCGCAACCTCTGGAAAGCTACAGCGCTGTGGAGTGGAGTTTCGGTGATGGAGCAACAGCGACCGGCACCCTGTCACCAGTGCATACCTATCTGGAACCGGGCCTGTACGATGTGCGCTGTACCCTCGACGGAACCAGGAATGTATTGGATGCTGGTTTTATCGCGGTAGGGGAGCGGCCCTATGCAGATTTCACATATAGTGACCTTTCGGCAGGCGATTCAGAATACCGGTATCGATTTGAATCCGCTTATTTTACTCCTGCAACGGGCGACAGTCTGGCATACACCTGGCGATTTCCCGATGGTACTGAGCAGCATGACAGCACAGCGGAGTATACATTTGCAGAGGAGGGTATTTACCCGGTTTTTCTAATACTTGAAGGCGTTTCAGGCTGCGCAGATTCGATCACCAAAAAGGTGCCGGTCTCCCGGCAGCTGCTGGTTCCCAATGTCTTTTCACCCAACAACGATGAGGTTAACGATCATTTTGAGGTAACCACACCGGGCGATTATCAATACAGCTTTAGGGTATTCACACGTGATGGACTTTTGATTTATTCCTCTGAATCGCCGCTGATCAGCTGGGATGGCCGCATCACTGGCGGACGGGAGGCCCCGGAGGGAGTATACTTTTACACCATCAGAAGCACCGACACCCCTGTTGAAACCTCACTGAGCGGTTTTCTGCATTTGTTCAGGTAGTTTTTGATTAAGAGATCGTTAAACAACAATTTATGCACGTCATATTATTTTTTATAGTGTGCATGAGCTCACTTCCTTCGGTTGAAAGCAATTGTATTGGATCAGGAAAATATACCATGGAATTCTGTATATTTGTTTGTTGTGTGCCATGGTGAAAAGACCTATGCAAAAACAATTTGGTTTTACCGGTCAACAATGATACTTAAATTAAAATGTCCGAAACCAACCGCATAGAATATAAATCAGCCCTTACCAAAGACCTTGATTTGGAAAAAGAGGTGGTGGCATTCCTGAATTACCGGGAAGGCGGGTTGATCTATGTGGGCATTGATAAAGCTGGAAATCTTGTTGGCGTATCTGATCCAGATGGAGATGCGCTGAAAATCAAAGACCGCATCAAAAACAATATTTCGCCTTCGGCCATGGGGCTTTTTGATGTGGTGGTGGAAGAAAGGGAAAGCAAAGATATTATCAAGATTATTGTAGCCAGCGGAAGCGAAAAGCCCTATTTCAAAAAGAAATACGGCATGACCGAAAAAGGCTGCTTCATTCGAGTGGGAACAGCAGCCGAGCCCATGACGCAGCAGATGATCGACAAACTGTTTGCCACGCGTACCCGTAATTCCATTGGCAAGATCAAAGCCCACCGTCAGGATTTGAGTTTTGAGCAATTACGTATTTACTATGAAGAGAAGAAAAAGCCGCTCAACAAGCAGTTTAAAAAGAACCTGGAACTGCTTACTGAAGATGATTCGCTCAATTATGCCGGATACCTGCTGGCAGATGAAAACAACGTGTCTATCAAAGTAGCCAAATACAGCGGAGCAAACCGGGTGGACCTGATTGAGAATAACGAATACGGTTACTGTTCGCTCATCAAAGCCACCAAAAGCGTTTTGGATAAAATTGACCTGGAAAACCGCACTGCCGCTACTATCACCTCTAAAGAACGAAAAGAGCAGCGTTTGTGGAACGCCATTGCCTTGCGGGAAGCCATCATTAATGCCTTCGTACACAACGATTACACCCGTGAGATTCCACCCAAGTTTGAAATTTTTACAGACCGCATAGAAATCACATCAGCAGGTTCATTGCCCGAGGGCTTAAGTAAAGAGGAGTTTTTTGAAGGCTATTCCATTCCCCGCAACAAAGAATTGATGAGGGTTTACAAAGATTTGGAAATGGTGGAGCAGTTGGGATCGGGTGTTCCCCGAATTCTGGAAAACTACGGTAAGGAATGTTTCCACTTCTCCGAGAACTTTTTGCGGATGGTATTACCGGCAATTGAGAAGGTTACCGAACAAGTCACCGAACAAGTCACCGAACAAGTCACCGTGGCAAAAGGGTTGGTAAAAAGGTTGGCAAAAGGGTTGGTAAAAGAACTTTCAGGAAGTCAGGTCAAAATATTGAATTTAATTGAGCTTGATAACAGCATCACAAAAATGGAAATGGCCGAGCGAATTGGAATTAGCACAACAGCCATTGATAAAAACATAAATGTCCTTAAGGAAAGAAAAGTTTTGGAGCGTAGTGGTGGCCGAAAGAAAGGATACTGGAAAATTATTGATGAGGGAAAGATGAGGGAAAATGAAATTCACCGAAGAAAAATTAGAACAAGTATTTATTGAGCTCACTACGTTCAGTTGAAAGCAAATTGTATTGGTCATGAAAATATGTCATTGAATTCTGTATATTTGTTCGTTGTCAGAACCCCTAATTAAAAATCTATGAAATCCATCAGCATTATCCTGCTCTTCCTGGGCGTTACCCTGTTTGCTCAGGAGCAGAAAACAGAGATCAATACTTCACTCGTTAGCGGACTTAAATTCAGGAATATCGGACCGGCATTTTCGTCCGGACGAAAGGCCGATATGGCC
>CAYSMO010000304.1:0-3001 GCA_964432125.1 uncultured Bacteroidaceae bacterium
GAGCAACCCTCATCATCGAACAGTTCGCTGCCGGACAATTTATACATGTCCTTTTGTCTTTGCACCGCTGCAAAATCTATAATCAATGATGAGGGGTTCATATTTCTCAGAAATTAAATGAGTAACTCACAGATGGTATAATCGGGAATAAACTAACCTGTCTCAGCTGTCGCTTATTGTTATTATCATAACCAAAATAGAGATAGAAAGGATTCTGCCTGTTGTAGACATTGTAAGCGCCAAAACTCCATGTCTGATCTCCCCAATCGGTCTTCTTGTGCCTGTTATAGGCAAAGTCGAGCCTGTGATATGCCGGCTCCCGGAAGCCGTTTTTGCCCTGGTAGTACTCGATCTCATCCCATTCGCTGTAGTAGTAGTATTCATCGGAACGCTCTGCCCAGTGGTCGGGAGCGTAGCGTGCAACCCCAAGGGTGATCGCTTTGCCTGTTCCGTATACCCAGGTGGCACTGAAATCTGCATGCTCGCCCAGTTTGTAAAGCGCCACCACAGAGATATCATGTCTGCGATCGTACGTATATGGGAATATGTTCCCGTCATTGATAGTAATGAACTGCCTGTTCGACCAGCCCAGTGTGTATCCGATCCACCCGGTTAATTTGCCAACATCCCTTCGTGCAAAAAATTCCGCTCCATAGGCCCATCCGTCACCTATCTCCACCTTATCCTCCCACTCGGTCTGCACATCCAGAAAGCTGGCTCCCTCACTGTACTCAATCAGGTTGGTCATGCTCTTATAAAAACCCTCCAGCGTGAAGCTCCACTCATTATCCAGGTTATAAGCGAATCCAAACGCCCCTTGCCATGACTCTTCGGGAGGAATTCTGCTGGTTGTCGGCAGCCAGAGGTCTGTTGGCAGTCCGATAGTAGCATTGGTTAGCAGGTGGATATATTGCTGCATCCTGGTGAATGCAGCTTTTACCGATAGATTATCTGTAATCAGAAACCGCGAACTGATCCTCGGCTGAAGGGATTGGTAATATTCATCTTCTACCATGAATGCAGAATAGTGTAAACCCAGGTTGACCAATAGCCTGTTGCCGATATTGATCTTATCCTCAGCGTAGAGATAGAACTCCTGTGCATCGATAATCTCATTGCCAAACTCCAGATCGAGGGAGTCGAGTTCCTCGGTCGATTTATATGCTAAAACGCCCGGTTTGAATCGATGGTACAGATATTTCCCTCCAAATTTTATGGCATGTCGCGGATCAGGGTGATAATCAAAGTCAAGAATGGCACCTACATCTTCAATCCCCGAGAAATAGTCGAACTGGTAGTTGGAGATCATTTTTTTGCCCTTCAGGGTCTCGTAGTTCTCGTACACATCGAATTTATAGTTGCTGTAGAGTACAGACAGGTTACTGAAGAATTTATTGCCATACTTGTGGTTCCACCGCAGCACCGAGGTAAGGTTCCCCCAGTAGAGTCCGTAATCCGACTTATCGGTCCTAAGCGTATCATCCTGCAGGTAATCGTATTCATTTTTTACCATCAGCTTATCCTGCCCACTGTATGCGCTCAGGTAGATGCGGTCCTTGTTCGAAAACTTGTGATTGATCTTCAGGTTGGCATCGTAGAAATAGTAGCCGGCAGTACCTTTGTTACCTGTCTGGTTATTGATAAGTCTGATCAGGGGTCTGGCCAGGATATCGGCATAGGTCCTCCGACCGGAAAACATAAAGGAAGTTTTGTCAGTGATGATGGGCCCCTCCAGCATGAGTCGCGAAGATATCAGTCCGACGGAGCCACTGCCTTTGAACTCCTTCATATTGCCCTCCTTCAGTCTGATATCGATCACCGATGAGAGCCTGCCACCGTAATGGGCTGGAAAGCCGCCCTTGATGAGGGTTACATTTGATATTGCATCGGGATTGAACACCGAGAAGAAGCCAAACAGGTGGTCGGCATTGTAGATAGGAACGCCATCCAGCAGGATCAGGTTCTGGTCGGGGCCTCCCCCCCTAACGTACATACCACTGGAACCTTCCGTACCCGACTGTACGCCCGGCATCAGCTGAAGCGCCTTCAGCACATCCGATTCTCCAAGAAAAGAGGGCATTGCCTTGATCTGTTTCGGGGAAAGCTTGATGGAGCTCATCTGGGAGCTCCTCACCACATCCTGTGGACGGTCGGTTGTGATGGTCACCTCTTCGATCTCCAGGCTGGGGTCGAGCTGAATATCAAGTTCGTAGTTCCGGTCGAGTGTAAACTCTTCAAAATAGGTAGTATAGCCCACATAGGATACGGCCAGTGAAACTTCATCGGAGGGAAGGGTAAGGCTGTAAAAGCCATATTCGTTGGCAATCGTCCCCAGGCCGGAATTGGAGTCGTACACCGAGGCACCAATCAGTTTTTCGCCCGTGGCCATGTCTTCGACATATCCACTGATGGTGAAGCGCTGACCCTGCGCCTGCATAGCGATCAGCAATAACAACAGAACGGGAATAATTCTTTGCATTTGTTGGTTTAGTTTGAATGGTTCAACTGGTACGCCGGATATTCTTTAATGATGCATCAACAGTCAAATTCGTTGCCTCGCAATCAATAATTTGGTGATTAAGCGTACAACAATAATGCAGCGTACTTTGTTTTGCCGGTGACATGTACATATTACAGATTGATAAAAAACCGACGTGAAATTACTGCATAATACAGTAAGAAGATTATTTTTGTAAAAAATATTTTCAATGAGTCACCAGATTGCGCCCTCGATACTAAACGCGGATTTCCTGAAGCTTTCGGAAGTTATCACTATGTTGAATAACAGTGAAGCGGACCTAATTCACCTGGATATTATGGACGGGGTTTTTGTCCCCAACCTCTCCTTTGGATTTCCGATAATCAGTCAGATCAATGCCGTTGCAAATAAGCCGCTGGATGTGCACCTGATGACCGTCGAGCCGGAAAAGTATTTGGAGCGGTACTTGAAATCGGGTGCAGATATACTTACCGTGCATTATGAGGCGTGTGAAGACCTGGC
>CAYSMO010000305.1:0-2992 GCA_964432125.1 uncultured Bacteroidaceae bacterium
TACCCATGCAGCATATGACAAAATTGATGCTGATACGATTTAAAAAATAATTATGAAATTAAAACCGATTAAATCAGAAAAAGATTACCAAAATGCACTCGAACGTCTCGAACTAATTTTTGATGCACCAATTAATACACAAGAAGGTGACGAAGCTGAAATTTTGTCCTTGTTAATCGAGAATTACGAAAACGAACATTACGCAATTGAGGCACCAGATCCGATCGAAGCGATTAAAATACGGATGGAGGAGTTAAATATGCGTCAAAAAGATTTAGTTGGAGTGATTGGAGGAAAAAGTAGAGTATCAGAAATACTAAACCGAAAAAAACGCTTAACTGTTGAAATGATTCGTGAATTGGAACGAATACTTCAAATTTCCGCTTCTGTTTTGGTTAATAATTATCAATTAACAAAATAACAAATGGTAAACTGTAATCGGTAAATAACACTGCACAGTTTTCGGTAAATAAGAATACACAGAAAATGGCAACAAGAGTGCACAGGTAAAGCAATCCGGGAAACGTTCCGGAATGTTTTAGAATTAGATTCGTCGGCACTAAAAAACCGACGAAGAAATGAATGTACACTTAGCCAAATTATTGATGTATTTTGAAATTCACCGAATGCACCGACAAGGGCATTCCATCTCACAGATCAGCCAATACCTGGTACTCAACAGGCGTACGGTAAGCAAGTACCTGTCGATGAGTGAACAGGAGTACGAAGCCTTTTTTGACAGGCTCTCAGATCGCAAAAGGATATTGCTCCCTTACGAAGATTTTGTCAAAGAACGCCTGGAGGTATTCAGGGATACTTCTGCAGCCCAGATACATGATTGGCTCAAGGAGCGCTTTGCTGATTTTCCTGTCGTGTCACCAAAGACCGTATTCAATTTTGTTTGCTGGGTACGGGAGAAGTACCGTCTTCCGGTGGTTAAGGCAGAAAGGCAATATCAATTGGTTGAAGAACTTCCTTATGGCAAACAGGCGCAGGTGGATTTTGGAGTCTACAACATGCGTACCAGCACGGGGGGCAGGGTTAAGGTATTCTTTTTTGCTATGGTGTTGTCCAGATCACGTTTCAAGTATGTCTGGTTTACAGACACCCATTTTACAGCTATACTGGCCATCGAGGCCCATGAGAAGGCCTTTGAGTATATCAAAGGCATCCCCGATGAGATCGTCTATGATCAGGATAAGGCATTTATAGTCAGTGAAAACCATGGAGATATAATCCTTACCGATGCCTTTCGAGCCTATACGCGCGGACAATCCTTTGGCCTTCACTTTTGCCGAAAAGCAGACCCGGAAAGCAAAGGGAAGGTGGAAAATGTGGTCAAGTATGTAAAGCAGAATTTTCTGTACAACCGCAGCTTCTACAATATCGAGACCCTCAATGATGAAGCCATGGGATGGCTGGGACGCACAGCCAATGCCCTGCCACACGCCTTCACCAGGAAAGACCCTTACAGCGAGTGGATCATCGAACAATCATTTCTGAGACCCTACCAGGCATATGCAGCCGATGCTCTGCCCATATCTCCTTATGCGGTCAGAAAGGACAATACCATCTCCTACAAGGGTAATTTCTATTCCCTGCCCATGGGTACCTACCGGGGGAAAAGCACACTGGTGGCAGTAGTTATTGAAAAGGGTTATCTGATCATCTCTGATGAGCGGGGAAAACAAGAGATCTGCCGTCACCGGGTTGCCCTGGGCAAAGGCATCAAAGTGACCAATACAGACCATAAGAGGGATAAATCGACAGTTATCCAGGAAATGATCTTACAAGTCTGTGCCTTGTTCTCCGATGCCGCCAAGGCTAAAGAATGGCTCGAGATGATACGGGCTGATAAGCCGCGCTATATCCGTGATCAGCTTATCATGATCAGGGAGTCGGTTACCCAAAGAGATACCGAGCAGGTAAGCAAAGCCTTGGTCTACTGTGTTTCCAACAACATCACCAATGCTACGGATTTTAACAGCATCCTGAAAAGGCAGGAAACGGAAAAACCCCAAACCAGGGTCGTACACCTCAATCCCCTGAGCGGAAATATACCTGCAGCAAGCCAGGTCAAGCCCGATACCTCCTCAATTCATGATTATGAATCTATTCTTAAAAACAAACAATAAGAAGCATGGATACCAAACAACAGATCACCACCTACTGCAAGCAGTTCAGGATTGCAGGTATTGGTCAGAGACTACCTGAACTTATCAGAAAAGCCGAAAGCAAGCAAACAGGCTTCATGGAGTTCACCTTATCCCTGTTAAAGGCAGAAGCCGATAACAGGCACATCAACGAGGTGACAAGAAGACTTAAAACGGCCCGGCTACCACCAAACAGCAACCTTGACGCCTATGATCACACTGCTGAAAATGGCATCAAAGAAAACCAGCTCAACCAGCTTCGTGAACTTAACTGGTTGGATCAGGGGTACAATATCATGTTGATGGGGCCTTCCGGAACCGGTAAAACATACCTCGCTGCCGGAATCTGTGCCGATGCAGTAAAGAAAGGCTATAAGGCCTTCTTCAGGACAATGGAAGAACTGGTGAACATGCTTAAAATGAAAGAATATACCCGGACAGCAATGGCCGATTATAAGCGGTTGACCAAGGCCAATCTCATCGTTATCGATGACATTATGCTTTTTCCTGTAGAAAAAAATCAGGCCGTCAGCCTGTTCAATTTTATCAACCAGGTATATGAGAGCACCTCCTTCATCATCACTACCAATAAAATGCCCGCTGATTGGGCGAAAATGCTGGATGACGAAGTGCTGGCTACCGCCTTATTGGACCGCTTGCTCTATAAATGTGAGATCATTAAACTGACCGGAAAAAGCTACAGAATGAAGAATCGGAAATCTTTTTTTGAACAGGAAATTTAACCGCTTTATCTTTAGCCCGATTGTGCACTCTTGTTGCCAAAAACTGTGCACTCTTATTTGCCATTTTCTGCGCATTGTTGCTTGCTGATTACAGTA
>CAYSMO010000306.1:0-2990 GCA_964432125.1 uncultured Bacteroidaceae bacterium
TGATGCAGGCATTTTTCCTGTTCTGTATTTGTACAGTGATCTATCTGGTTACAAGTAAATTAACACCAAGACCCGATAAGGAGCAAATTGAACAGTACACATGGGTTCACCCGCTCGCATCCATACGAGGTAAGATTACAGGCTACAAGGATGTAAGGGTCTGGGTGATGATTTTAATAATTCTGATGATAGCATTATATATAGCCTTTTCATAGGTTCTAAAAGTACCATTAGATAGAATTTTGGTTAGTAGTAGTTTAGTTTAGGTTGGGTTGTTTAATCCCATTCAGATTTCCGGGATGGTGGCAAAATCCCGGAAATCTGTTAAAAAAAGGCAAAGATGAGACAAGCAATAATGACATCCCCTGGAATCATTGAATTTAAAGAACTCCCAGATCTGTTAAAACCTGGTCCGAATGAAGTATTATTAAGAATTCAGAGAATCGGGATCTGTGGAAGTGATGTACATGTCTTTCACGGAGAGCATCCTGCCACTCCTTATCCAGTGGTTCAGGGACATGAGTATTCAGCCATTATTGAAGCGGTGGGTGAAAATGTTACCAAGGCAAAACCAGGGATGAAAGCAACAGCCAGACCCCAGTTGGTTTGTGGAGAATGTGGCCCCTGCAAAAGAGGTCAGTATAATGCCTGTCAGAATTTAAAGGTCCAGGGCTTCCAGGCTCCTGGTGTTGCGCAGGATTATTTCATTGTACCGGAAGACCGTCTGGTAGTCTTGCCCGATTCACTCACTCTTGAGCAGGGTGCACTGGTTGAACCAGCTGCAGTTGGTGCTCATTCCACAAGCCGCACAACAGGAATTGAAGGTAAAAATGTGGTGGTTTCAGGTGCAGGTACCATTGGAAACCTCGTTGCGCAGTTTGCCCGGGCCCGTGGCGCGCAAAAGGTGCTTATCACCGATGTCAGTAATTACAGGTTAGAGATCGCGAAAAAATGCGGTATTGAACATATGCTGAATGTCAGGGAAACACCCTTTGAAAAAGGGGCCAGAGACTGTTTCGGTGCCGACGGATTTCAGGTTGGACTGGAGGCAGCCGGTGTGCAGGAGTCTCTTGACGCACTGATGGCCAATGTTGAAAAAGGAGGCGATATTGTCATCCTTGGTGTTTATGCCAAAAACCCGACGGTTAATATGTTTTACCTGGGCGAGCATGAACTGAATGTTTTTGGATCGATGATGTACAGGCATGAAGATTACGAAGCAGCTGTTGCGATGATCGCAAAAGGTGAAATTAAACTCGATCCATTGATCTCAAAGCACTTTCCTTTCCAAAACTACCTGGATGCATATCAATACATAGAGGATAAAGGGGATAGAAACATGAAGGTCATCATTGATCTATAGTAAAAAAATGAGTGACGGATTGCATATTATTGGCATAGGTGAAGTACTCTGGGATGTGTTTCCTGAAGGGAAGCAAGTGGGGGGTGCTCCATGTAATTTTGTTTACCATGCCAATAAGTTAGGCGGGAATGCATTAGCAGTCAGTGCAGTTGGGAATGATGAAAACGGCAGAGATCTATTAGAGGTACTAAATAAGAAAAATATCTCTACGCAATTGATCCAGGTGAATGAGAAACCAACAGGCACCGTTGAAGTGAAGCTTAATGACCAGGGTGTTCCTGAATATATCATACATGAAAATGTGGCCTGGGATTTTATCCGATTGGATAACGCGTTTCAACAAAGCATATCGGAGGCGGATATTATCTGTTTCGGAAGCCTGGCACAACGGAATAAAATTTCCCATGAAAGTATTGTCCAGGTGCTTAAGTCTGCTGGTCCGGACACACGTATCGTCTTTGATATTAACCTGCGGCAGCATTATTTCAATAAAGAAATTATTGAAAACTCACTGCAATCATGTCATGTTCTGAAATTAAATGGTCAGGAGTTGCAGGTTCTTACCGGATTGATTGGCCTTACCGGGAAGAGCGAAGAAGCACAGTTAATTGATCTTATGGATCATTACAACATACAATTATTGGCTTTAACTCTTGGACAAGAAGGAAGTTTGCTCATGACTCCTTTTGAAAAAAGCTATTTACCTACACCCAGAGTACAGGTAAAAGATACGGTAGGCGCAGGAGATTCATTCACCGCCGCCATGATCATAAGCTTTGCAAAAGGTGAATCACTCAATGAACTCCATCAAAAAGCAGTTGACATCTCTGCATTTGTTTGCACGCAGGACGGTGCAATGCCTGAATACAATGAGATCCAAATACTTAAATAGCCTTATAAATGGAAGATATTAATAAGCAAACAGACCCCATCGATCCTGAACAGGTCACCAAATTAGAATTACCTGATGGTACGCTGATGCCCCAGGCTGCCATGGGAACCTTTCATTCCGACAATCCTGACCTGATGGAAAGAATGGAAGATATTATTATTGAAGCCATCCGTTTGGGCTACAGGCATATTGATTGTGCCACTGCCTACCAGAATGAAGAGGTTGTAGGAAGAGCAATTGCCAGAGCAATTAATACAGGATTGGTAAAAAGAGAGGAGTTATTTGTGCTTTCAAAGTTATGGAACAAGCACATGCATCCTTCAGAAGTCATTCCTGCATGTGAGGATTCATTGCGTATGCTGGGTCTGGAAACCCTGGATCTTTATGTAGTGCACTGGCCATGGCCGAATTATCATACCCCCGGGGCATCCGGCGATTCTGTAAACGATGGTGCAGTACCGTATATCCACGATGAATTTATGCAGGTGTGGGAAAAGATGACAGAGCTTAAGAAGAGTGGTAAGGTAAAAAACATTGGCACCTCCAATCAGACGCAGAAAACTATGGAACTTCTGTTAAGAGACACCAATGATTTTAATCGTCCCGTATACAATCAAATGGAACTCCATCCTTTATTTCAGCAACAGGAACTTGTGAGGTTTTTTATCAAAAATAATGTAGTTCCATCAGGCTATATGTCATTGGGTTCACCGCGCCGTCCCGGCCGGGACCGTT
>CAYSMO010000307.1:0-1213 GCA_964432125.1 uncultured Bacteroidaceae bacterium
TTTGGAAAAAATCTCTAAACTAAAAAACAAGGAAATATCAGCCCCACTAAAAAATGGCATAAAAATTAGAAAATAGAAACTCCACAAAAAGAGCGGTTAAAAGATTTGTAAATTATAAGTACAGATGAGAACGAATGCAACCGGTTCGTTCTCATATAATTAAATAACAAATATTCAGGCAATAAATATTTAAATAACTATGAAAAAGATCGTTGTAACACTCACAATAATACTTAGTATGATGAATATAAACGCACAACAGACCCGAAGCGCCGACGAGGCCAGCGGATTGCCTGTTGGAGCAGATGCTCCTGATTTCCAGGCGATCGATGCAGATGGAAAGCAATTTGAACTTGCTTCAGCGCTGAAGGACGGTCCGGTTGTAATGATCTTTTACCGGGGACACTGGTGTCCGTTGTGCAACAAGCACCTTGGGGTGATTCAGGATAGTTTGCAGTTGATCCAGGATCGGGGTGCTACGGTGATTGCCGTCTCGCCTCAGAATCCTGAGTATCTGAATAAGATGGAGGAAAAGTCTGGTGCCAAATTCAGGTTGCTGTACGACGAGGGGTATGCGATTGCCGATGCCTACGATGTAACTTTTACTCCGGAGAAAAGGGAGCTGGTGGTGTACAATACAGTCTTGAATGCCAAACTAAAAAAATCACAGTCGGATGAATCTCAGCGATTGCCGATTCCGGCTACCTATATTATTGGTAACGACGGGATGATCGCCTGGCGACAATTTGACCCTAATTACAAGAACAGGTCATCCGTACAGCAGATCCTGGATAATATTCCGGAATAGTATGCGAGTCTGATGTATTCGGGCTAAACATAAAGTTTTGTTTATCTCAAAAGTTTTGCTGTAGGAATAATTTTACATACATTGAAATCTGAAATTTTATGAAAGCTATTTGGAACAATATGGTCATTGCAGAGAGCGATGCCACTGTCCAGCTGGAAGGTAACAGCTATTTTCCGGCGGATTCGGTCAACAACGGGTATCTGAAATCAAGTCAGCACCAAACGGTCTGTCCATGGAAAGGAACAGCGTCCTATTACGATATTGTCGTAGACGGAGAGACCAATAAAGATGCGGCCTGGTATTACCCGGAGCCAAAAGATGCAGCAAAGGAGATCAAAGGAATGGTGGCTTTCTGGAAAGGTGTAGAGATCACTGAATAATCTGTGTTTGTCTATAAAGTCCAAT
>CAYSMO010000307.1:1313-2917 GCA_964432125.1 uncultured Bacteroidaceae bacterium
ATTTTTTTATGAAACAGTCCCAACAAGAGATCACGGGTTCGCAACTTCTTTCGATGCTTGACGAACCCGATCTGATAATTATTGATATCAGGTCCGTGGAGGCCTATAACGGCTGGCGTTTGCAAGATGAACCGCGGGGAGGGCACATCCGGAACGCAAAAAGCCTTCCGTTTAAGTGGACCGCCTACATCGACTGGATCGAGGTGGTTCGTTTTAAGGAGATCAGGCCGGAGCACCGGATCATTGTGTACGGGTATGACAGGGAGCAGACGGAAAGTGTAGCCGATCGGTTCCGAAGATCCGGCTATGAAAAGGTATCTGTGTACCATCGGTTTATCGAAGAGTGGTCGGCAGATCCACAGAAACCGATGGATAAACTGGAGCGCTACAAACACCTGGTTTCGGCCGGATGGGTCAATGATCTTAATCAGGGCAGAACACCGAAACATTACGACAACGATCGTTTTATCATCGTTCATGCCCACTACCGCAACCGCGATGCCTACCTGAGCGGACATATTCCCGGGGCGATTGATATGGATACCCTGGCCCTTGAAGCGCCGGAAACGTGGAACCGGCGATCACCCGGGGAGATAAAGAAAGCGCTCGAACAGCATGGTATTACTGCCAATACTACCGTGGTACTGTATGGAAAATTTATGTTTCCCGACAATGCCCATGAATTTCCGGGAAGTGCGGCAGGCGATATCGGGGCGATCAGGAACGCCTTTATCATGCTCTATGCAGGGGTAAAGGATGTAAGAATTTTAAATGGAGGGTTTCAGTCGTGGGAAGATGCCGGATATGATATCTCGTATACGGATGAGCCCAAACAGGCGGTGAAGGAGTTTGGTGCCGCTATTCCGGCAAAGCCCGGACTGGCAGTGGATACGCCGGAAGCGAAAAAGATGATCGCTTCGCCGGAAGCTGAAATTGTCTGTGTGAGGAGCTACAAGGAGTACATCGGGGAGGTGAGCGGATACAACTACATTGAGCCCAAAGGACGGATTCCGGGGGCGGTATTTGCCGATTGCGGATCGGATGCCTACCATATGGAGAATTACCGGAACAATGATCATACTACGCGGGAATTTCATGAGATCGCTGAAATATGGAGCGCCAATGGCATCACGCCCGACAAGCACCTGGCGTTTTATTGCGGAACGGGCTGGCGGGGCAGTGAAGCATGGTTCAACGCCTGGCTGATGGGTTGGCCGAAAGTATCGGTGTATGATGGAGGCTGGTTCGAATGGAGCAGTGATCCGGAGAACCCTTATGAAACTGGGGTTCCGGAGACAGTTGAGCATCATAGAAGTGCCTGAAAAAAAACTAAGTGTTTTTCTTTTGTATGCAAGTGCAATAAACCGCAGCAAGCCAGCCCTGCAAACCAAAGTTTGCAAAAGAGTAGTTTTTTCGCCGATGCATATCTCAATAATACGGCAGCAATAGCAATATACTGCCAAAATATAGTTCATGATTAATAAAGAATTAATACATATGAAGGATTCTCACAGCAAGGCAGAGACCCTGGAGCATAACCATGAAGTACTATCAGATCATATTGCCATCAGTAATTTTTTGCAGGCTGAACGCGAATCGGAGGT
>CAYSMO010000308.1:0-2915 GCA_964432125.1 uncultured Bacteroidaceae bacterium
AGATGAAATTCATTGGGTCCGGCCCGATTTGGTAATGCAGCCTGGTGAAAAACGTGATTATATGGTGAGGATCAGATACCGGCAGGAACTGGAACGGGCCACACTGTTAATGAGCGAAGATGGGATGTATGTAATTTTTGAAAAGCCGCAGCGTGGCGTTGCTGCCGGGCAGTTCGCAGCCTGGTATGATAATGGTGAATTGATCGGTTCCGGGGTAATCAATCAATAACCTGCTACAGACATGCCGCTCCCAACGGAGCTGTACCACGGTATCCCTTCCGTAATCCTTTACCTTTTATGCAGTCCGCATTCCTTCTGCTCCTGTCCTTCCCACCACCATCGGCCGGCCTTAAAGTCTTCGCCCGGTTTAAGAGCCCGGGTGCAGGGCTGACAACCGATACTGGCAAAACCTCGTTCATGCAATGGGTTAAAGGGTACGTTTTTTTCGCGTATGTAGGTCCACACATCCTTCTCCGTCCAATTAATCAATGGGTTAATCTTAATCAACCCGTTCACCTTGTCCCACTCTACCAGCTGTGATAAAAAACGGCTCACTGTCTGGTCCTTCCGCAAACCACAAATCCATACATCCAGGTCACTGAAAGCGCGCTGCAACGGCTCTACCTTGCGGATGCCACAACACATTTTCCTGTTCTCAACACTGTCATAAAACAGATTGATCCCCCGCTCCCTCACCATCGCCTCAACCTTACCACTATCGGGAAAGTAAATATCAATCTTTATATCATACTTTTTATTGGTCTCATCAATCAGCGTATAGGTTTCCGGGAATAACCTGCCGGTATCCAGTGTAAATATCTTTGAAGACTTATCAATGGTTGCGATCATATCCGTAATCACCTGATCCTCTGCTCCCAAACTGGTGGCCAGTGCGATACGACCCTTAAATTCACTCAAAAAATAGTTTAAAAATTCTAAGGGATCTTTCCTCGCGAATGTTTCGTTCCACGATTTTATCTGCTCTTGTAAATCTTTATTCAATTCCATATCACCAAATTTCTGTACAAATATACAATCATTTAATTATAGATGTTGCGCTTCGGAGCTTATAGCTCAGGTTGGACAGTTTGGATACATTTCTTCTACAGACATTCCGCCCCTAGCGGGGCTAAGGTGCTTCGGTTGGACATTCTGCTACAGACATTGGGCCCCTAGCGGGGCTAGACATGTCGCACCTAACGGAGCTTAGCGTTCCATGTGGGCATCATGTTCTACAGACTTTTCGCCATCGCTGGGGCTGAACATGTCGCTCCGCTGGAGCTGATTGCTTCGGTTGGACGTTTCTGCTACAGACATTGCGCCCTTAGCAGGGGGCTGGGTAGGTCCTAGCGGGGCTGGACATTCCGGTCCTAACGGAGCTTAGGGTTCCATGTAGGCATCATGTTCTACAGACATTGGGCCCCGGTGGGGCTGGACATTTGGTTCCTAATGGAGCTTAGGTTCCAATCAACACGGGAAAGTTCTCTTTTCTGGCCATGTCGATCCAATGGCCCGAAGAGTGGTCGTAAGCCATAATCTTATGATCGCCAGCCAGATGCAGGTATGCCTCAATTATCGAAAATGACTCCTTGCTGTCAAATGGGTCCTTGCTGTCAAGTACCTCAAAAATCTCCGGAGCAATTACATGAATACCAGAAAAGGCTACAGGTTTCAGGTTTGTCTCAGCAAGAGCATCATCCGGCATACCGCTCTCTGGATGCCCGTTCACAAACCCGTACCGGTTTTTCCATCCTTCCACCATTACCGTCTTCCCGCTCTTGTTGTCCCTCCATCCACAAAGCCTTCCACTCCGATCCACCAGTAAATTTCTGCTCGTCTCCCGCTCACGCACAGCCAGGGTAGCCAATGCCCGACCATCCATATGCAAATGATATAAAGCATTCAGATCCAAATCGGTAAAGATATCAACATTGTGCACGAAAAACGGACCGCGCCCTTCCAGTAACTCCCTGGCCTTCAAAATGGCCCCACCTGTATCCATCAGCTGTTCCTGCTCATCGGAAAAAGAGATCTTTATCCCGAATTCATCATGCTTACGAACAAATTCAACGACCTGCTCCGCATGGTGATGAATATTGATCACCACCTCAGTAATCCCATGCAACTTCAACTTCTCAATCACCTGCTCCAACATCGTTTTCCCGCGAAAATGAAGCAGTGCCTTGGGCGTTTTATCGGTTAGCGGCTGAAGGCGGGAGCCAACGCCTGCTGCCAGTATCATTGCAATGGGCGGCATGAGCGGTAATATTATATTATATCATGAATAGTTAATTAGTCGATAATAAAAATTTGCAATTTCCCTTCATAGACTAATTATGCGGTGGCGACAAAGGCGACTAAATCAGCAAGGCTATTTTAGTTTTTTTGGTTTACATGCCCATTTCTCTTTCACAACTTTCCCACCACATTTTTTACAATAATACAAGGGTGTCTTCCCAGCTGATCGCCTGTCTATGGCGATTTGATCACTGCATATCTTTTTGCTCATTAAGGCTTTTTGCATTAAAACAACCCGTACAACAAATTGTTGTCACAATTCTATCTCCATCTCCCTGTGAAACTCAAAAACCCGCACGCCGGGCCGACTCCTGCACCATTCGGCCATCGCGTGCGCCACATACACCGACCTGTGCCTTCCCCCGGTACAACCAAACGACACCATCAGATTTCGATAATCCATCTCCCTGTACCGTGCCATGGTCCGCTGTAACTGCAATTTGATAGTTTCAATAAATTCAAACACCGCAGGATCCTCCTCCAGAAACCTGATCACCTCCGAGTCAAATCCGTTCAGCATACGCATCTCATCACACCTGCCGGGATTGGACAGAAACCTGCAATCATACACGAATCCGCCTCCATTACCAGTCAGATCGTCAGGCCCCGGTCGCCTG
>CAYSMO010000309.1:0-2909 GCA_964432125.1 uncultured Bacteroidaceae bacterium
AGCTCACAGATTGGATGAGTGTTTTCTACGGTGCAGCAAGATTAGCACTGAAAAAAGAACCGGAGCTCCTGGAGGCCCTCTACAAGTCAGCCTGATCCTCAGCCCATGTCCTTTTGTCTTTGAACTGCTAAAAAATCTATTCCCAATGATGAGGGGTTCATATCTTTTTCCGTGGATTGATCAGTAGGATTCCATGAATCGGGGTCCTGATCCTCACTACCTTATCCTGTTCTTCACTTCCCTCAGAAGGTCACGAATCTCTGTGAGCAATTCTGTAGCACCGGTATCAAAACTTTGAGCGGTGCTTGTACCCTCCGACATGTTCTTGTTGCGGATGATCGTTCTTTGTTCCAGTACAGCCTCTTTAAATGCAGGGGTGTCAATGATGCCCACAAGCTTCATATCACTGCCCTGTGGATTGCTTCCACCTGCTGTTTCGATCTTCAGTATCCGCAGATCGAACCACCTGAGAAAGGGATTATCCAGGAAGGTCAGGTCCTGGATATTCTCCAGTGGGATGGTTTTCTCAACCCGGAACATTACCCCCTTCTTATATTCCAGGTGGGTCTCCGTTAACCGGCACTCCAGCCGCTCATAATACCTCCGGCTGATCACCTGTCCCATTCCCGCAATCCAGATCAGAATAAGTGGGATCCCGGCGACAGAGATAAAGAGGTAGAATGTGACCACCCAGAATATATATTTCCGGATACGCTCATTGAACTCAGCCTGCAAAATGATTTTTTGTTCTTTTTTCATGTCACTGAGGTATTGATTTAATCAAATTTACACCAAAATCTGATCAAAAAAAACCGGCAGGTAATACCAGCCGGCAAAAAAACTCATCGAAGAGAGTCAGGAGTTGATGCAGATCTAATCCAATCTCGACGGATCGAGCGCTATAGATCCGCATATCGAAAACTGCTATAACCGATAATTCCCCACAACCTTTCTGAAAGCTTCAATTTCATACTTCGTCCGGTCGGCCGACCAGTCAAGCAGCGGTGCCACATGCTCCCCAACCTCCCCGGCTACCTCCTGAGATGCCTTTGCGTTCAGGAAAAGCGCCCTTAGCCTTCTGGCCAGCAAATCCTCCAGGTGCACCACCATCTCATTCCTGCAGATCCACTCCACCTCCGCCCAGGTATATGGCAGGTCACGGTGGATCGCAACGCCCATCGCAGGTTCATTTTCCACCAGCGCAGCGATCTCGCCGGCATGAGCTCCATATTGGGAAAAGCGACTCACTTTATCACCCGCACCGCTACCATGATCACCGGTACCATGATCACCGTTACCATGATCAACATTGCCATGATCAACATCAGCACGGTCACCATTCCCTCTTTCACTAGCGTAACGCAACCCTGTACCAGGTTTACTATTATCAATTTCATGCATACCGGAATTCAGGATCCGGAAGCTTTTCGTCCGACTCTCAGAGCTGCTCAGAAGTCCCTGCCGGACCGCCGTATCCATCATATCCTGTCCCATCCTCCTATAGGTGGTCCATTTTCCTCCAATCACTGTAATCAGCTTACTGTCAGACACAATAATTTTGTGATTCCGACTAATCTCCTTTGTTTTGGAGCTTCCGTCCTTCGGTGCTGCCAAGGGCCGTAAACCCGCGAAAACTGACAAAACATTCTCGCGCTCCACGGGCCTCTCCAAGTATTCTGTCGCCGTGTCCAGGATAAAGCGGATCTCCTCCTCCAGTGCCACAGGCTCCTCGCTACTGCTGTCGATGGGTGTGTCGGTGGTGCCCACAACGAGGTGGTCGTGCCACGGGACAGCAAACAGCACCCTGCCATCACTGGTCTTCGGAATCATCAATGCATGGTCGCCCGGCAGAAAGGATTTGTCAAGTACCAGGTGAACGCCCTGACTCGGCCGGATCGTCTTTCGGTGACCGGGCCGGTCCATCTTCATAATCTCATCCACCCATACGCCGGTTGCGTTAATCAAAACCTTTGCCTTTACAACATAATTATTTATCGAAGACCCTTCTGATACAACATTTCCCGATACATTTGCTTCAACATCCCTGAATACAACCCCCGAAACCCGTTCGTCCTCCTTCTCAAGCGCCATCACCTCCGCATAGTTCAGTGCCAGTCCGCCATTTGCAAACAGCGCATGCAAGAGATCCACCGCCAGCCTCGAATCATCGAACTGTCCGTCGTGATACAACACCCCGCCACGCAATCCCTTCGACGAGATTCCCGGCAACATCTCCAACACCCGCTCCCTGTTTAAATGAACCGATCTGCCCAGGCTAAATCTCCCGGCCAGCAAATCATAAAATTTCAGTCCGACCGTATAAAAAATCCCTTCCCACCACCGGTAATTCGGAATAATAAAGGGCTGGTCATGCACCAGGTGCGGGGCGTTCCGAAGCAGGTAACCACGCTCCTTCAGCGCCTCCCTCACCATCTTCAGATCACCCTGCGCCATGTACCTCACGCCACCATGAATTAGCTTCGTGCTCCGGCTGGAGGTGCCCTTGGTGAAATCGTGTTTCTCGAGCAGAAGGGTCCTGTATCCCCGCAGCGCAGACTCTAATGCAGCACCGATTCCCGATGCACCGCCACCGATAACGACTACATCGAATTGGTTCGATTTTTTGAGCTCTTCTAAGACTGTAATTCTAGGGGTCATTTTTAAAAAGTCTTTATTTGAATACTCACTAAATTATAATATAAATATCCTTTCCTTCCTTCCTTCCTTCCTTCCTGCCTTCCCTTTCTTCCTGCCTTCCCTTTCTTCCTGCCTGCCTGCATTCCTGCCTGCCTGCATTCCTGCCTGCCTGACTTCCTGCATTCCTGACTGCCTGCCTGCAGATGTCTTTTCACCGCTGATCAATCAATCCACTATCATCCGAAGATATATCTTAAAATATTTCATCGTCT
>CAYSMO010000310.1:0-2900 GCA_964432125.1 uncultured Bacteroidaceae bacterium
CGATCTTCAATCTTACCGGTAAAATAGAATGCAGCAAATGCAACTGCTGTTAAAGCAAATGCAAAGAGCATTTTTGAGATGCCAAGTTTATCGGAAATTAGTACAGGTCCCTGTGCATTTGCATAATACAACTCCTCCAGATAGGGGAATCCAAATGAGAAAGCCAGTACCCCCAGAAAGCCCCCAAAAACAAAAGCAAGGCCATCGAGCTTGCCTACAGAAGCAGCCACAATGCTTGTTCCCGGACAAAAACCTCCGATGATAAAGCCTGCACCCATAATAACACCACCTACAATTGCTGAAGTCAGAAAGGTGGGATTGATGTAAATTACACTCAAATCAAGAATGCCGATATGGCCAAACAGGAGTACTCCGATCATGGCTGTTACGCCGGCAGTAAAGAATACTTTTAATACGGTAAAATCATAACCATAGAATAGGCCAACCAGTTTTTTGGTTGATGAAAAACCAGCCTGTTCAAGTATGAATCCGAATCCGATTCCTGCAATCAGTGCAACAACCAGATTAAATTCTTCAGATATAATATAAGGTACTAAAGGTCCCATAATTCATTATTTTAACCACAGTTTTTTAAAAAAATATGCTAATCCGTATCCTGAGCCAAATATTGCGAGCATGGTGATAATTCCGCCAAAAGACATCACGGCCATTCCGCTAAGCGCTGATCCGCTGGTGCAACCACGCCCAAGTTGAGAGCCAAACCCAAACAGGAGTCCGCCAATAATGGCTGCAACTATCCTGGTATTGTTGGTAATCCTCGGCCCCCGTTCCAATTTAAGTTTGAGCCTGTTCGAGAGTACGCCGGATATAAAAGCTCCAATAATCACTCCTACAACCTGGATCACCAGCCAATCCTGCAGAGGGCCATTGGGACGATCGTTTATATAGGAACTGATAAATGAATTCTGCCGGGTGTATTCAGGAGCCACTTCGGCAATACCATTCGCAACTAAACTTTTAACAGCTCCACTGGCTCCGAGTCCTCGTCCGGTAACATAAATGGTCCCCAGTAAAATCAGGCCCAGAAAAACGCCGGCCAGGTAAGGATTCATGTATGGTTTAGGTTTCATAGGTATGTGTATTAATTGTTTTCATAAAAATGATGATTCAGATGGCAACTCTGGTTGCAAGGTTTCCTTAGGCTTCGTCCCTGTTCATATTCCTTTCCTCCTCTTCATCTTCCAGCTCTTCATAACCTGTCATCATTGCCTTGATATTCGACGTAGGGGTACTACCTGTTGTAGTCATATACACATGAATTACCAAAAATATCATGAGCAGGAATCCACCAAGTGTATGCCAGAATGCGATTGTACCCAGCGGAATGTCCCTGATAACAATTACATCATTGGCATTAAACGTCTTAAAGAACATATAGAACAGACCCGATATTATGGTAATCGGGACAAGAATAAGTTTGAAACTCAGGTAAACAATTCTTTGCAAAGGATTCAGCTTACTTACCTGTGTTTTTTCTGTCGGATGAGGTTCTCCTTTGAAAACTCCCGAGAGATAATAATCAATCTGGGCGCGCAGGTTTTTACGGGTTGGAATGTATTGCCTCCATTCTCCTGTTGTAAGGTGCCAGAAAATTGTAAAAGCAATAAGTCCTATTAGCATCCAGGAGGCAAAGCGGTGGAAAAAGACGGCTTTTTCAAATCCAAAAATACTCAGTGACCCATGGATCTCAAATCCGGTAACAGCTAAAAATATAATCAGAGAAGCTTGTGTCCAGTGCCAGAATCTTTCAAAACCGGTATAAATGTAAACCTTTTTCATCTGTTAATAATTTATTTGCAATGGTCAGATGGAGCTCGCCATTACGCTATATGATAAATAGTTACGCTATACATAAAATAATCATGATCGTGTGTGTCAATAATAATGTCATGGCTCGGTTCATTTTTATTTGATTTATTCAATCCTTTTTGCAAATGATGAATTATAGTTTAGTTTGCTGATAATTATTACTGCTTGTCTTTATTGATCACATCTTTCTCGTATCTGTTCTTGACAATATTAGAGCCAATCCTCAGTGCTCCATGGGCAAAGACACCAATAAGAGAAAGGATAAATAACCAGCTCCCTGCTGTGCTGAGCAAGACATTCCTGTCTCTGCCGGGAAGATAAAAATCATTTAACTCGGCCAGTCGGCCATCTTCTCTTGTATGACATTCAGCGCAGCCTACAGAGTTTTCTTTAGGCGCAACCATATGATTTACCGGCCAGTGCATAACAGTTTCAATAAATCCATATTCACCACTGTACGGAATGCCAATGGTTCTCATCCCTGACTCAGCAGCAGCAGCCCAGTCAAAGTCCATCCAGTAGGCACTGTCTCCTTTCTGGTCGCCATATAATTTTGGTTGAATGAATTGATTGTAAACCTTATCATAGATCTGGTCTCCAACATTGATCTTCACCGGGATAATCTTTGAATCCTCGTCGTCGTAGGAACCAAAAAGGGTGTTCATATTTACTGGTCTTTCAGATATGGTATCTCCAAGGAGATAAAGATCGGCGGTCCCATTGAACCAACGATAGTCGGGAACGACATTTTTCTCCCACACAAAAGAGCCTTTCTTTGACATATACGTAATATTTCCCGCAGAATCGGTTTCAATATAAGGCTCCCCATCCTTCAGTTTTCCAGCTTCGGACCAGTACCAGGCCATCTTTGTAGCATTCACCTTTGCATATTCGGGGATATGACAGGTCTGACAGGCAACTTTTGAATTATGCCGGTTTAAAACATTATCCAAATGAGGTTTGTTGGTGTGGCACTGTTCACAGGTTGCCCTGTTTGTGTTTTCAGTAGAAACTGAATAGAGCCTGCCCAGAATCTGATGATTTTCGGCTGTATGGCATGCTACACATTC
>CAYSMO010000311.1:0-2892 GCA_964432125.1 uncultured Bacteroidaceae bacterium
TCGAATATCTCATTATTGTCCAATGATTGATAGGTCATATTCATCGCATTCATATTTTTTTCTTACAAATATACGACATTTAGTCATATTTTATTGCCATTTGTCGTTTTTTCATGTTGTCACCAACCAGATTATCTGTTTTATTTTCCAATATTAATATCTGAAATTGGTTCACTGGATGAATTGTATATCACAACTCTTAACCTCTGGCAATAGAAAAAAACATGTTATCTTTGGTTTAAATTCTTCTATCCATGGATGATAAAGTTAAATATTGGCTTGAACTCTCAGATTATGACCTGGAAACTGCATTGGCAATGCTAAATAGCAAGAGATATTTATATGTTGGCTTCATGTGTCACCAGACTATCGAGAAAATATTTAAATCTTTCTACACATCCCTAAAAGCAGAAACTGCGCCCTATTCACATAGCTTATCCTATTTGGCAAAAAAAGGAGAATTTTATGAAGAATTCACTGAAGACCAAAAAGACTTTATTGACCAGATAGAACCTCTTAATATTGAAGCAAGATATCCTTCACACAAAGAAAGATTATTGAGAAGTCTGACTTATGAAAAATGCCTTGAAATCATTGAACGAACAAAAGTATTGCAGCAATGGATAAAAGAGAAGTTATAAAGAAAGTCATGCAATATAAATTGCTGCTTGGGAATCATTTTGACCTTGAATCAGTTTACCTGTTTGGCTCGTTTGCTAGTGAAACAAGCAGAGAAGATAGCGATATCGATGTAGCAGTTGTTGTAAATAATATTTCGGGCGACTATTTCGAAGTAAACCCGCTACTCTGGAAACTAAGAAGACAGGTTGATGATAGAATTGAACCAATTTTAATTGACAAGAATCACGATAAATCTGGATTTCTGGATGAGATTAAAAGGAATGGAATTGAAATAGAATAAGCAATTCTGATGGGCTCAATAGGGTCAGTAAACATCCTGGTCTTTTGCACTTGTTGGAGTGTGGTTTATTATTGAATCACACCTTTGCTGAACAATGAACAATCCCGCTGCAACCATAAACCTCTCACTTAGTCCGAAATGGATCAAGGCCGCCGCCATCGGCAGCATCTGGGCCGCTATCGAGATCGTCGCAGGCAGCTTCCTGCACAACCTCAGGATTCCATTCTCTGGTACCATGCTCGCCATGGCCGCAGTCTATATTCTCGTGGCATTCGCCATGCAGTGGAAAGAACCGGGCATTATCATCCGCGCCGGACTGATCGCTGCGGTGATGAAATCGATCTCCCCGAGCGCTGTGATCCTCGGTCCCATGGTGGGCATCATCATGGAGGCAGTGATCCTCGAAGCCATACTGTTCCTCATCGGCAGAAACCTCCCCGGCTTCATCATCGGCGGCATGCTGGCGGTCTCCTGGGCCCTGATGCAAAAAATCCTCTCCCTGCTGATCCTCTACGGCTTCGACCTGGTAAAAATCGCCGAGGCCCTCTACCTCTTCCTCGTCAAAAGCACCGGACTGGAAGGGCTCAGTCCGCTCTACCTGCTACTCCTTGTGGCCGCCATCTACCTCATAGCCGGCACCACTGCCTCCCTTGCCGGCTACCTCTCGTTCAGGCAGCTTCAGAAAAAACCACCCAACCCCGAAAACATACAACAACCCGATCCCACAAAAAAATCACCCTTCGGCACCCATCCCGAAAAACAGAAATACGCGGCGGTGAACCTGCTGCTCATCCTCTCCCTCCTGGCGGTATCTTTGTACTTGCTGAACTCCAAAATCTACCTCCCTGCCCTGCTCACCGGTACCGCCCTCATCACCGGGGTACTGATCCGCTACAAACGCGCGGTCCGCTACCTGAAAAAACCCTCCCTCTGGATCCAGCTGCTTATCATCACCCTGCTGGCCTCACTGCTCTGGGAATATTTCAGTACCGGCAGGTTTTTATCGCGGGAAGGCCTGATCGTCGGCCTGGAGATCAATTTCAGGGCGCTGCTGATCATCCTCAGCTTCTCGGCCATCAGTGTCGAGCTGAGAAATCCGCTCGTAAGAAGCCTCCTCTACAGGAACGGATTTTCCAACCTCTACAAATCAATAACCATGGCTTTCTCCGTTCTTCCCGGCATCATCGAGAGAATCCCGAAAAAGAACAACCTCTTTCGCCAACGTAAAAATGTTTTGCACACCATTCTACAACTCGCAGAAGAGCTTGTTATCACGATGGAAAAAGAGATGGTACCCCACGAAAATATTTTCCTGGTAACCGGGAAAGTGCAAAGTGGCAAATCTACCTTCATTAACAGCTTCATACAATTATGCAAACAACAGAATCTCAACATAGCAGGGTTCATTGCGGAGGGCACTTTCAAAAACAGTAAACGCGAAAGTTTCATTCTCCACGATATTGAAACGGAAGAAAAAACCATCCTTGGTGGAAGATCTGAAAAGGAGGGGTGGAGCAGATACCGTGACTTCTATTTCAATCCGGAAGCCTTCAGGGCAGGGGAAGAGATATTGAGCGGCGGACTGGAACGTGGAGCCGATCTGCTCGTGCTCGACGAACTGGGACCGATGGAACTGGCAGGTGAGGGATGGAGCGGTATCATCGAAAAACTGGCGAAAAATTACGATATTCCGCAGTTGTGGGTGGTGCGTGACCGGATCCTCCGGGAAGTCAGGGACAGGTGGAATGTTCCTCAACAGAATGTGGTTCATGCTGCCAATGCAGATGCGGAACAACTGCTTCAGCGGATAAAAAAGATGAATGATTAACAATCGAGATAAAGCTGATCGATCAACGGTTATTATTGGATTTAACGATCGACGTTCTTAAGACAACTCAACAATGAATGGTAACTTTTGAACTTAGCATTCAACAGCCATGAAAAAATTAAAAGAACTATGTTCATTGCTG
>CAYSMO010000312.1:0-2889 GCA_964432125.1 uncultured Bacteroidaceae bacterium
CCAGTTTGAGCATATTCGCGACAGGGTGGTGGTTATTAATGGTGTTTCTAAGGCATATGCGATGACCGGTTACCGGATTGGATATATGGCCGGACCGGAATGGTTGGCGAAGGCTTGTGCCAAGCTGCAGGGTCAGGTTACCTCCGGGGCCAACTCCGTGGCCATGCAGGCTGCCATTGCTGCACTTAACGGTGACCAATCTTGCCTGGGCGAGATGAACACGGCCTTCAGGAGGAGGCGTGACCTCGTGCTCGCACACGTCGCTGAGATTGAGGGGGTGAAGTGTGCGACCCCCGGTGGTGCTTTTTACGTTTTTCCTGACTTCAGTCACTACTTTGGAAAAACTATTGGCGACCGGAAGATTGAAAATTCGATGGACCTCTGTATCTATTTGCTGGAGGAGGGCCATATTGCCACTGTACCCGGATCGGCCTTTGGGGCCGAGGGGTGCGTAAGGATCTCCTATGCTAATTCTGATGCAAATTTGGAGAAGGCGATGGATCGGTTGAAGAAGTCGCTGGCAGCGTTGAAATAGGGTTAAACGTTCCTGTTGATATACTGGCTGTAATCCTTTAGAATGGGCTTGTACTCCTGCTGAAAATGGACCGAATCGATCATGAAGTCGGCGCTTGAGCGGTTGCAGGCGGTGGGTACGTTGTAGAGCACTGTAATTCTGAGCAGCGCTTTTACATCCACGTCGTGCGCCTGGGGCTGCATGGGGTCCCAGAAGAAAATCATGATATCGACATTGCCCTCGGCGACCATTGCCCCCATCTGCTGGTCGCCACCAAGCGGTCCCGACTTGAGCTTGGTGATATTGAGTGGAAGGTCGGTCTTTTTCAGGAGTGCCTCTTCGATCATTTTTCCGGTGGTACCGGTGCAGTAGAGCTCGTGGTGGTGCAGTTTCGACCAGTTATATTCCACCCATTGTTTGAGGTCCTCTTTCCTGTTGTCGTGTGCTACGAGTGCTATTTTCTTGATGGTATTCATGGTTTAAAGGTTTTTGGTACGGTTTGGTTGTAATGTTTTTGCGCTTGCAAAAGTAGTTCTAATTAAACAATTGAGGGAAGTTATGTGTATTAATAATATTATTTTTGTGTGTGAATAAATTGTTAAGTGATGCTTGAAAGAAAAAGAACAAGGGGTGCGGGTAAGTACGTACGGTTGTCTTTGATGGTGGTTTTTGTTGGGCTGATGATCAGTGTGATCGTGGTTTTCAACAAGTACCAGAGTGTGTTCAATGAGAATGTTGCGATCGAAGAGGGACATCTCTTTTTTTATGTTCAGCCGGGGAGCAGCTATGAGGAGGTGTATGAAAATTTGGCTGACCAGGGTATATTGACAGATGAAAAATCGTTTGGTTGGGTGGCTGAACGCAAGGAGTACCCATCGAATCTAAAGCCGGGCCGCTACAGGATTGAGGATGGGATGAGCAATAATGAGCTGGTGAACCTGCTGCGGTCGGGAACCCAGACGCCGGTGATGGTGATTTTCAATAACCTGCGTACGTTTGGTGCGCTGGCCGGCAAGGTGTCGCGCTATATTGCGTCCGATTCGCTGGAGCTGCTGACACATTTGATTGATCCGACAGTGCCTGCGAAATATGGTTTTACGCCTGAGACCTTCATGGCGATGTTTGTTCCCAATACCTATGAAATGTACTGGACCGCTACGCCGGAGGATTTCACCGACCGGATGGCGCGTGAGTATGAAAAATTCTGGAAGAGCCGGGATAAGAAGTTGAGCCGGCTGGGCATGACACGCGAGGAGGTGTCGACGCTCGCCTCGATTGTGGATGAGGAGACTTTGATCGATGATGAGAATGAGCGGGTAGCGGGGGTGTATATGAACCGGATTCGGCAGGGCATGCCGCTGCAGGCTTGTCCGACGTTAAAATTTGCCATGAGTGATTTTACCATTACACGGATTTTGCATGAATACAAGCAGGTTGAATCGCCATACAACACCTATAAGTACCGGGGACTGCCACCCGGACCGATTATTATACCCTCCGTTTCGGCGATTGATGGGGTGTTGAATTATGAGGATCATAATTATTTGTATATGGCTGCGAAAGCGGATTTCAGTGGTCGGCATGCGTTTGCAAGGAATTTGGCGCAGCATAACAGGAATGCTGCGGAGTACCAGCGGGAGTTGGATAGAAGAAAGATTTACAGGTAGCACTTACAGACATTAGGCTTCTAACGGAGCCATTTCAGCTCCGCTAGGTGCGACATGTCTAGGCCCCAATAACGGTTACCTCCCGTTCAAGTTCAATATTGAATTTTTCGGCAACGCTTTGTCGGATCTTTTCGGAAAAGGCATAGATCTCTTTTCCGTTTGCCGAGCCATAATTGACAATCACCAGCGGCTGAAGCGGCCAGGTGCCGACATCCCCTTCGCGAATCCCTTTCCATCCTGACTTCTCGATAAGCCATGCGGCGGGCACCTTTATTTTGTCCGCGGCACCCTGTCCCACGGGACCGACCGGGTAGTTGGGAACCACGCCGTACTCTTTCTCTATATCGATGAGCAGTTCCCGGGCGATCACCGGGTTTTTAAAGAAACTGCCAGCGTTCCCAGTCTGCTCCGGATCGGGCAGTTTACTTTGCCTGATAGCAATAATCGTATCTCTGAGTACCTGCAGGTCCTGTTCCGGATCCTTCGCTATATCTTCCGCCCCCTTCGCCAAAACATTCGCTCCCTTCGCTAAATCCTCCGACCCCTTCGCTAAATCTTCCGCCCGCTCTTTTGGTCCCTTCATTTTCCCCTCAGGTCCCTTCTTTAACTCTTCCTGTACCTTTATTTTCCCCTCCTGTACCTTCATTAACTCTTCCTGTCCCTTCATTAACTCTCCCGGTCCCTTTATTATCTCCTTTGGTCCTTTCC
>CAYSMO010000313.1:0-2862 GCA_964432125.1 uncultured Bacteroidaceae bacterium
AGTTCACACAGATCGACTGCGAAATGTCGTTCGTGGAGCGCGACGATGTGCTGGATGCGTTTGAGGGGCTTTCAAACCACCTGTTTAAAGCTATCAAAGGGGTGGAGATCACGGAGAAGTATCCAAAAATTCCCTACTCTGAAGCGATGCGGAGGTTTGGCAATGACAAGCCCGATACGCGGTTTGGCATGGAGCTCACCGATATAAAGGAATTGACAGCCGGAAAAGGGTTCCAGGTCTTTGATGCCGCTGAATATGTAAGCGGCATCTGCCTGAAGGGCTGCGCAGAGTACTCCCGCAAGCAGCTCGATGAGCTCACCGATTTTGTGAAGCGTCCGCAGCTGGGGGCGAAGGGTTTGGTGTATGTGAAGTACAATGAGGCGGGTACTTTTAAGTCGTCGGTCGACAAGTTTTATACGCCCGACAATCTGCAACAATGGGCCGATGCGATGGGAGCGGTGCCGGGCGATCTGATGCTGATTTTGGCAGGGGAGACAGAGTTAATGAGAAAGGCACTTAGCGAGCTGCGTTTGGAGATGGGCAGAAGACTGGAGCTGATGGATCCAAATGTGTTCAAGCCGTTGTGGGTTGTCGATTTTCCGCTGCTGGAGTGGGACGAGGAGACATCGCGGTTCCATGCCATGCACCATCCGTTTACCAGTCCGTATAAAGAGGACCTGGAGCTGTTCAAAAGCGATCCGGGGAAGGTGCGTGCCGTTGCTTACGACCTGGTGATTAACGGCGTTGAGATCGGTGGCGGATCGATCAGGATCCACAACGAGGAGCTGCAGCAGCAGATGTTCGACAACCTGGGTTTCACCCGGGAGGAGGCAGCAAAGCAGTTCGGGTTTTTGATGGGCGCCTTCAGGTACGGTGCGCCGCCGCACGGCGGGATCGCCTTTGGGTTCGACAGGTGGGTGGCGCTCTTTGCGGGACTCGACTCGATCAGGGATACCATCGCGTTCCCGAAGAACAATGCCGGACGGGATGTGATGATCGATACACCCTCTACGATTTCACAAGAGCAGCTGGATGAACTGTTTTTGGAGGTGAAGGAGAAGGAGATCAAAGCTTCGAAGGAGAAGGAATAGGTTTGGTTAGCCAAAGTGATCCGTTTTTTTCTGCTGCGAAGATTGTAACACTTGCAGATCATGGAGACATTAGAAATGCAGTGTCTGCTCTAACCAGAGAAAACACTTTATAAACGGAGGAGAGAAGAAATCAGGTTTCTAGTATAGAAAGCCAAAAATCCACAAGGGTAATTTTTTCCCGTGCCCGTATTCGAGTGAGTCTGAGACAATGTAACCGTCGGGAATGCCGGCGATCTGTTTGGCCGTTTTGTTTTTTCCACCTACTTCAAAAGTGTATCTGTCATTCACAAGGAAATCACCTTTTTTGGGCAGTCTTATTTGGTGGGACTGCGATAACTGGTTAAGGAAAAAAGTTTCACGCAGGGTTCCCTTGTTGATGTGTCCTGGCACCAGTGAATATGCAATATTGCTATTTTCAAGATAGAGTTTGTCTGGTTTATTCAGAAAATTTATTCCCCATGCATCCTGGGTAAGCCAGGTAAGGATGTGGGCCCTATGCAAGGAATGGAGATATTTAAGCACACTGTCGCGGGTGGAATGCAGTTGCTGTGCCAGTTTGCTGATATTGGGGGTGTAGGGGGACATGGAACCAAGAATGTAAACCAGTTTCTTTATTTTTTGAACTGACATCAGGTCGATCCGTTCAATGGCAGGAAGGTCTGTTTCGATCACATGATTAATAATTTCCTGCATCCGGATGGCATAGGTTTCTGTTCCCTCCATAAAAAAGGGGTAATACCCATGCTTCAGGTACTGATCGAGAAATTCATAGGGCCGTATCCTCTGTAAAACTTCATTGTAGGCACTGTTATTCCCCTCAATGATCTCTTCCAATTTTATTTTTTTAAAATCAGTATTACTGCTCAGGTTGATATATTCGCGAAAAGAGAGCCCCGGTAACTCATAGACCAATGCACGCCTGCTAAGGTCATGTTTCCCTTTATGAATTTCAAGTGCCGAAGAAGAGGTAAACATCACCTTTAGTTCGGGATGATTGTCATAGATATTTTTTAACTCCCTCGACCAGTCAGGATACTTGTGTACCTCGTCCAGATAGAGAAACAGGCCACCTTCCCGCACAAACCGGTCTGCCGTGTCGACAAGCGTATTTTGAGAGAAATAGAGATGATCGAGACTGACATAAAGGCTCTTACGCAACTCTTTGGTCTTCATAACCTGGAGCATCAGGGTGGTTTTTCCTGTTCCCCGCGCTCCTTTTATACCAATCATTTTCTCATTTTCAGGAAGCTTATGAAACAGGAACCTTTTGAAATTATTGGTAACAGTCGATAACCTTCTGTCCGATATATCATAGAGTTTATTCATAATAAAAACTTATCAGTAAGTCAAAAATAATAATAAAAACGCTTATATAAAAGTCAAAAATGAGAAAAATTCTAAATCTATTACCAATAAAAGAACAAAAAGACATCTAAAAAAGTAAAAAAATAATAAATATACGAGTATGTAAAAGCAATAATATGAATAATATATAAATGTAGAATCAGGAACCATTGATTAAAATATTCACTGAGGGCAGAGCAGAATATATTGAAGCATTGAATAAAACAGAAGAGGAAGAGCACATTTCAATATTCAGGGACTTCATATGTATTCAACAGATTTGATTTTATAAATTTTATAAAGCTGATTTATACAAATTTTCGAGAAAAGATAGAGGATTTCACCTGTTGTTTTAATCTGCATTTTGATGGCACCTGACTCATAATCAGGGGGTCGCTGGATCGTGCCCAGCTGGGCCCACTTATAA
>CAYSMO010000314.1:0-2862 GCA_964432125.1 uncultured Bacteroidaceae bacterium
CTGAAACATGCTCTTTTTTGCCGCTGCAAACTTACAGAAAAAATAGATACTGCAGGAATTTCTATCTTTGTTGGATGCAGCGGTCACAGTTTATTGAAAAATGTAATGCGTGGGCGGAGGCGGGAACCCCTTTCCTGTTCATCATTGATTATGAGCTGGAGCAGTTCCTGATTTTTCGTCCGGAGGAAGCCGCCAGACAGGGCATTTTCTATGATGTAAGGGGAAAGACCAATGTCCCCGGCATTACAAATGATGCACTTACCGGGTTCCGGGCTACTGCAACGCCGAATTTCCAATTTGAGGCGGTTCCTATGGCGTTCCCCCGGTATGAAAAGGCGTTCAGCCTGGTGAAAAGGCATATTTTGCATGGGAACTCCTTTTTATTGAACCTCACTTTTCCGACGCCGGTAGAGACGGACCTGGGTCTGGAGCAGATCTTTCATGGGAGTGCGGCGCCGTACAGGCTGTTGTTTGGTGACCGGTTTGTGGTTTTTTCGCCGGAGACGTTTGTGACGATTGGAGGGAATACCATCCGGTCGTTTCCGATGAAGGGGACGATTGATGCTGCGTTGCCGGATGCCGAGCGGTGGTTGCTGGAGAACGAGAAGGAGCTGTGGGAGCACAACACGATTGTGGATCTGATCCGCAACGATCTGTCAATGGTGGCAGCCGATGTAAGGGTGGCGCGGTTCAGGTACATCGACCGGATCAGGACGCACCGCGGGGAGCTGCTGCAGGTGAGCTCGGAGATTGAGGGTCGGCTCGGCGATGGTTGGGGGTCGGGGCTCGGGGAGCTGTTGCTGCGGATGCTGCCGGCCGGATCGATCAGCGGTGCGCCGAAGCGGAAAACGGTGGAGATCATCGCGGAGGCGGAAGGGGAGCCGCGCGGGTTTTTTACCGGGATTTTTGGTATATTTGACGGAGAGGCGGTCGACAGTGCGGTGATGATCCGGTATATTGAGCGGGTAGATGCTGGGAAGGATGTTGGACGGGATGTCGGGAATTCTGTTGGGAATGATGTTCATGGTGATGTCGGGTATGATGTCGGGAATGATGTCCAGAATGATGTCGGGAATGATGTCGGGAATGATGTCCAGAATAGTTCTGGTAAGCAGACAGTAAGTAAGCAGACAATCGGAAAGCAGACTGGTGGGAGCAAGGCAAAGGGGGGTAAAGCGATCGGGAGATTGCAATTCAGGAGCGGAGGTGGAATTACCGGTCACAGTGAGGCTGAGGCGGAGTACCGGGAGATGATTGAGAAGGTGTACGTGCCGATTATAAGGATATGAATAAGGTTTTTACGGCCAGTGGAAAGCATTGACAGTTTTCAGCGAGGTTAGTTTATCATCGATGACTGTTCTGTAATTTAATGTACCGCATCTGTCGCATTTTTTGCTTTGCCGGACCCAAAAACACGGTTCATGGAGGCTATTATTAATTCGCATAACACTGAAAGTATATGTTCCCACTATTTGAGACCATAAAGATTTTGGAGGGGGTGCCGCAGCATCTGGAGTGGCATCAGTCCAGGATGGATGAATCTTTTCTGCGCTATTTCGGCCGTACTGGAGCGCCTTTGCTGAAGACGGTGCTTCAGGTGCCGGAGGAGTTTGGAAGCGGGATTGTGAAGTGCCGGTTTTTGTATGGGCGGACAAGCTGGACGACGGAGTTTTCGGCGTATACGCCCCGGAAGATAAAGACGCTGCGGCTGGTGACCGGCGATCACCTGGCATACTCGATGAAGTATACCGACAGGTTTGCGCTGGAGGAGTTGTTGAAGCAGCGGGGTGACTGTGACGATATCCTGATCGTGCGGAACGGCAGGGTTACGGACACCTCCTATACCAATATCGCGTTGTTTAACGGCGAGCGGTGGGTCACCCCGCTCTATCCACTACTGGCAGGGACCTGTAGGAACCGGCTGGTGCATGAGGGAGTGCTTGCCGAAGCCGATATCATGGCAGACGAACTGGGTTATTGCAGGTCATTCAAACTGATCAACGCCATGCTCGCGTTTGATGCGCAGAAGGAGCTGCCGGTGGAGCAGATTGTGTATAAGAACGTTGCCAACAAGCCAAAAAAATGACTGATAACAAAAAGAATAGGTTAAATATTATTTACTTTGGGTAAAATTTGGTGACATGGAAAAGTTGATAAATAGAATTACGATCAATCCTGAAATTTGTCATGGCAAACCATGTATTAGAGGGATGAGATGGCCTGTCGAAGTAATCATTGACATGTTAGGTTCTGGGATGACTATTGACCAAATTCTTGATGATCACAAGGAATTAGAAAAAGAGGATGTTTTGGCAAGTTTAAATTTTGCAAAGTTATATTTATCAGGTCATACAATTAAGGATGTTGCCTAATGAAATTTCTCTGCGATGTCCATATTTCTTATAAATTGACTAACCACTTGATTTATTTGGGTTTTGAGGCGGTTCATGTAAACCAGATATTAGATAAATCAGAGTCAAAAGATTCAGACTTATGTAAATATGCAGATCAAAATAATTATGTAATTATTTCCAAAGACTCCGATTTTAGAGATTCGTTTTTCGTTAAACAAACACCTAAAAAACTAATTAAGGTTAGTTTAGGAAACATATCAAATCAAGAATTAATATAGATTTTTGATGCTAATATTGGAGCAATTCAAAAATTAGATTCAAAACTCAACTTTTTTTTGCTTGAGATTGATAAAGACAATATTAATTTGATAGAATTATAACAAATAAAGCCAGTTGGTAATAAAAGGGACTCTGAGCAGCATACGGGAGTCTCCTGTTTAACAAAATGAGTATAACTAGTGTCTGTCCATAAAGTCCGATAGCTGCATTGCTGCAAAAATCTTAAATC
>CAYSMO010000315.1:0-2849 GCA_964432125.1 uncultured Bacteroidaceae bacterium
AGACCATTAGCGCATGGATTAGTGTTCTTGAGAGCAGTTACATTGTTTATCGTCTGCAACCATATTATAATAGTTTTAATAAACGAGTTATCAAATCACCGAAATTATATTTTTACGATGTTGGCTTGCTGTGCAATATATTAGGTCTAAACAGCGAACGAGCGATAAAAAACAGCAATATGTACGGTGCAATCTTTGAAAATCTGGTCATTTCGGAGATAAAGAAAAACCGCTTTAATAAAAATCAATATGGCGATATGTATTACTTGCGGGACAGTGCCGGAAATGAAGTTGATATAGTTTTAGAAAAAGATGGCAACCTGATTCCGGTGGAGATAAAATCATCCGCACAAAAAAGAAGATCGGACCTTAAGAACCTGAAGTGGTTTCAGAGATTGTTTAGAATAAAAGGTGGAATACTAATTAATCAGAGCACTGAAAATCAAGAACTGGAAGACGGAATAATGAATATAGGTTGGGCCGAGGTGGCTAACGTTTAATTGGTAATTAAAAACTCCCCATCAAATAAAAACTCCCCATCAAATCTGATGAGGAGTCCTTCTTAGTAGCGGGGGTAGTAGACTATGTGAGTGAAATATCTAACCTCGTTATGATGAAGGATGTGGTGGAAATCTTTGATTTAGTGATTACAACCTGAAGAAAATGAAGGAGGGGGCTGATCATTAAGAGTACAGAGCTTCCCCCTTTATAGTAATGACTCGTTGAAGTGAAATGCTTATTTTTGGCATAAAATGAATTCGCCTTTTTTGAATATCACGTTTATCTATAAGATATGATTAGAGATATTATTCAAGAAATTAGTCTAATGTCTGATAAATCATTGGGGACAATAACTGATATAGTTGAAATCTTTGACTATCAGAAAGATGAGGTATTCCTTAGAAAAGGCAAACGAAATAATAGTGAATACTTTGTATTAAAAGGAGTATGCAGGAGTTTTCTCTACAGTCCGGAAGGCGAGGAGATAACGATTTCATTTTTTACAGAAAACTCCATTATATCTCCCTATACCACCCGGACCGCCAATGGACTATCCACGTTAAATTTCCAGGCGTTAACAACACTCAAACTGGGAGCGATGGATGCGGACAGGTTTGAAGGTTTTATGATTGAAAATCTGGAGATAAGAGAATTTGGGAATAGGGTTTTAAGGATTGAACTCAAAAATAAAGTAGAAAAGGAAATAGGGATGGCTTCCCAGACTGCAAAAGAACGTCTTCTGAAATTCAGGGAACAATACCCCTTACTTGAAAATACCATTCCCCACTCCGTCATATCATCTTATCTGGGAATCACGAACATTTCACTGAGCCGACTAAGAAAAGAATTAGTGAAATAGGATCTCTGCTTTTTATCATTTGTTAATGGAATGCATGTTGAGATGCCTCAACTTTGCATTGTAATCAATAACAAGAGATGATGAAAAGCTTAAAATTTACCAGACATAACCTAAAGATTGATATTAAAAATATCAAGGCTCATTGGTTTCTGCTGACAGGCATACTTACAATGGCATTGTCACACATGACGATCAGTATTGATATCCTTGGATGGGTTTCAATGGTGCCTTTTTTAATATATCTAAGCATTACACGAGGATTGAAATCGAGGCTCCTGTTTGTATTAGCCCTAATAGCAGCATGGTCAATAATAGTGATGAAGATTATTTCTCCTCCTATTCCTTACATGCTTATCTTTATGTATTCCATCCCTATTAGCCTTTTTCACCTTCCTGCATATTTGATCTGGGCAAAATACAAGGACCGGAGGTATTCGGTTTTACTCTTCCCGGCAATGATGGTTGTATTGGAATGGATTCAGTACACTTTTACTCCACTGGCCAGTTGGGGAGTGGCAGCATATACACAAAAAGAAAGCATTTATGTTCTGCAATCTATTTCCATTTTCGGAATGGCTGGATTGAGTTTTATGATTTATTGGGTAAACATATCTATTGCAAATATTCTCGTAAAAAAGGAACGATCATTCATCACATGTATATTGCCGATAGCTTCTCTTAGTTTGCTTATTTTATTTGGGGCCTTACGTTATGAAAAAAGTAATTTTAAAGGAGTTGATACCATCACCCTGGCGGCAGTAGGGACTGATTCTGAAGTAGGAGGAATACCCTTGCCTACCTGGGACAATAACGAAAAAGACATTGAAGAAATATTCAAAAGAACTAAAATGGCAACAGATTTTGGAGCAGAAATAGTTGTCTGGAATGAAGGGGCGTTCTATCTCAAGGCTATTAATGAAGAATCGTGGATAGACTCAATAAAACAGCTTGCGCAAAACACAGAGGTAACGCTGGTTGCTTCTTACGTTCTTTTGATTTCCGAATCTCCCTTTATGTATGAGAATAAGTATTTACTTATTGATTCGAAAGGGCATGTCCTTAATACCTACCTTAAACACCAGCCTGTACCCGGCGAGCCAGCTATTAAAGGGACAGAGCCTTTGCAAACATTCAATGTTGAGGGGACGAATCTTGGAGGGGTTATTTGTTATGATTATGACTTTCCATATTTGGCAAAGGAGTATGGGAATCTGAAAGCTGATATCGTTGCTGTTCCTTCATCGGATTGGAGAGGAATTGACCCACTTCATACTAAAATGGCTGCATTCAGGGCTATTGAACAAGGACATTCTGTGCTAAGGTCAACAAGATTAGGTCTTTCTGCTGCAATCAATCCCTACGGGAAAATGGCTTCTCAAATGAGTAGTTTCGATATCAATAATAAAATTATGATTTCCCAATTGCCAGCTAAGGGTATCACAACAGCATACTCATTAATTGGGGATATATTGGTCTACTTGTGCATTGC
>CAYSMO010000316.1:0-2844 GCA_964432125.1 uncultured Bacteroidaceae bacterium
TTCAAAACCGCACGTAAATATTGGTACCATCGGTCACGTAGACCACGGTAAAACCACATTGACCGCTGCTATCACTATGGTTCTGGCAAAAAGAGGACTCTCTGAAATCAGGGATTTTGACTCCATTGACAACGCACCAGAAGAGAAAGAAAGAGGTATTACGATTAATACCGCTCACGTTGAGTATCAGACAGCAAATCGTCACTATGCACACGTAGACTGTCCGGGACACGCCGACTACGTGAAGAACATGGTAACGGGTGCTGCACAGATGGATGGAGCGATTATTGTTGTTGCAGGTACAGACGGACCTATGCCACAAACCAGGGAGCATATCCTGCTGGCCCGTCAGGTAAACGTACCTAAGATAGTTTGTTTTCTGAATAAAGTTGACCTGGTTGATGACCCTGAGTTGCTTGAGCTTGTTGAAATGGAGGTTCGCGAACTGCTTGACTTTTATGAATTTGATGGAGACAATGCACCTGTTATTCACGGTTCCGCATTAGGTGCCCTTAATGGAGAAGAGAAATGGGAAGAGAAGGTCATGGAGCTGATGGACGCAGTTGATGAGTATATACCTATTCCTCCGCGTGAAAGGGAAAAACCATTCCTGATGCCGGTTGAAGACGTGTTCTCAATTACGGGTCGTGGTACTGTTGCTACCGGTAGAATCGAAACTGGTGTTGTTAACACAGGTGATGAACTGGCAATGATCGGACTTGGAGCTGAAGGTCGTAAGACAGTTTGTACTGGTGTTGAGATGTTCCGTAAGATTCTCGATACAGGAGAGGCCGGAGATAATGTTGGACTGTTGCTCAGAGGGGTTGATAAAAAGGAGATCAAAAGAGGAATGGTTTTAGCCAAGCCGGGATCAATTACGCCACATACAGAGTTTAAAGCTGAGGTATATGTATTGAAGAAAGAAGAAGGTGGACGTCACACTCCTTTCCACAATAACTACCGTCCTCAGTTCTACCTGAGAACGCTTGATGTTACTGGTGAGATCCAACTTCCCGAAGGAACAGAGATGGTAATGCCCGGTGATAACGTAACAATAACTGTTAAGTTGATCACTCCGGTTGCAATCAACAAAGGACTCCGTTTTGCAATTCGTGAAGGCGGAAGAACGGTTGGAGCTGGTCAGGTGATTGATATCACTGAGTAATACATTGATATTGAACTTTTTTAGAAGAGATCGGTCCGAATACTGTTCAGGACCGGCCTCTTTTTGATTGTTTAGGCATAAACGGGTGTAGCTCAGTTGGTAGAGCACTGGTCTCCAAAACCAGGTGTCGGGCGTTCGAGTCGCTCCTCCCGTGCTTATTTATCTATTGGAAATGAGAAAAATAATTAGTTACCTGAAAGATTCCTATAATGAACTGGTACATAAAGTGACCTGGCCAACATGGAAAGAATTGCAAAACAGTGCTATTGTTGTAATGATTGCTTCGTTGATTTTTGCCCTGATCGTTTTTGTAATGGACATCTCGTTTCAAACAATACTGGAAGGCATCTATAAATTAGTCTGATTGTAGAATGAGTGATTTAGCAAAAAAATGGTATGTTCTCAGAGCGATTGGTGGCAAGGAGAAGAAAGCGAAGGAATATATCGAAAGTGAAATTGCACGATTGAATCTTCAGGATTATGTATCCCAGGTTCTTATACCGACTGAGAAGATTTACCAAATCAGAAATGGTAAAAAGATCAGTAAGGAGAGGAACTACTTTCCCGGTTATGTCCTAATTGAAGCTGTTTTGACAGGGGAAATTCCGCATATACTGAGAGGTATCCCTAATATTATAGGTTTTTTAGGCACCCAGGGAGAGCAGGAACCCGTTCCCCTTCGAGATTCGGAGGTAAACCGGATACTTGGTAAGGTGGATGAGCTGACAGCTGGAGATGAGGAGATCAGTGTACCCTATTTTGTGGGTGAATCTGTCAAGGTAATCGACGGACCGTTTAATAGTTTTACTGGCATAATTGAAGAGGTTAACGAGGAGAAAAAGAAGCTGAAGGTGATGGTTAAGATCTTCGGAAGAAAAACCCCCCTTGAACTCAGCTTTATGCAGGTAGAAAAAGAAGGATAGAATTAAAGTATTGCAAACCAGATTATTGTATGTCCAATAAATGCTTCCTGTACATATATCATTGCGGTTTGTAATTAAACTCCATATGTAAATATAAATTAGAAATGGCAAAAGAAGTAGAAGGCTTAATTAAGTTACAGATCAGGGGAGGAGCTGCTAATCCGTCCCCTCCCGTGGGGCCCGCTTTGGGTGCCAAGGGTGTAAATATCATGGAGTTCTGCAAGCAATTTAATGGTAGAACCCAGGATCAGGCCGGAAAGCTCTTGCCAGTGATCATAACCGTTTATAAGGATAAGTCGTTTGACTTCATCGTTAAAACACCACCTGTGGCAGTACAACTGCTGGAGATGGCAAAACTCAAGGGCGGATCAGCTGAATCCAATAGGATAAAAGTAGCTTCCGTTTCATGGGCCCAGGTACAAAAGATCGCTGAAGCCAAGATGCCGGACCTGAATGCTTTTACTGTAGAATCTGCAATGAAAATGGTGGCCGGAACCGCCAGGAGTATGGGAATTACTGTTCAGGGAAAATTCCCGTCTAACAATTAATTAGAAAGAAAATGGGTAAACTTACTAAAAACAGGAAGTTAGCTTTAGAGAAGTTAGACAAGGACAAGCAATATACACTCGCAGAAGCTGCTAAATTAGTCAAGGAAATTTCCTCGACAAAATTTGACTCCTCTCTCGATCTGAATGTCAGACTGGGCGTAGATCCGAGAAAAGCCAACCAGATGGTGCGTGGTGTTGTTACTCTTCC
>CAYSMO010000317.1:0-2827 GCA_964432125.1 uncultured Bacteroidaceae bacterium
AACTCAGGGATAGATTGAATTGGTTTTAAAAGTTCCAGTGTGGGGGTGCTGCGGTGATGGGGGGCGATCGGGCGGTGCAACGTGGCGATCCCGCGGTACATTCCTGCGATCCTGCGGTAAGGCCCCTAACCCAGTAATATCTCTGCGGGTATTTTTAATCCTTTGTAGAGTGATTTTATCATACCTAAAGTCAGATTTCTCTTTCGGTTAAGAATCTCGCTTACCCTGCTTTGACTGCCAAGGTATTTTACCATATCGGCTTTGGTCATTCCCATTTGCTCCATGCGAAACTTAATGGCATCAATGGGGTCGGGTGGGGCAATGGGATAATGCTTCATCTCGTATGCTTCGACCAAGGTTACCAATACATCTAATTCGTCACCTTCAGGGGTATCTTTTTTTGCCCCCCATAATACTTCAATCCTGTGAATGGAATTGTTATAATCCTGCTCTGTTTTAATTGGTTGAATAATCATAATCAAATCGTTTTAGCATCAATTTTATCATATTGCTTATGTGTTCCGATGAATCTTATGAAAATCGCTTGAAATTCATAATCAATTGCAACAACTAACCTGTAATCGTTGCCTTTAATGTTGAAAACCACTCTTCCATCTCCGACAACACTTGCATTTTTGTATTGCCTTTTCAAATCATTTGAGTTTTTCCATTCAGCTGATTTTGCATCGTGATACCAGGCTCTCAACGAAACTTCGGAATCTGCGTATTCTGGTTTTTCAAAGAATGCTCTAAGCGTTCTAAATGCAATAATTCTCATATGCAAATATATGAAAAAAAAATATACATTTCCCAAATTGGGATATTTTTTTTTGTGGGATTGTTGCGACATTCGTGCTGCGGGGATGGGGGGGCGATCGGGTGGTATAACGTGGCGATCCTGTTGTAAAGCGTTATGATTGGTTGGGTGCAGGTTAACTGCGGGGTGGCCATTATGGAAATTTACTTTCTTTTCTTGGAATAAAGAATCCCTTGATACAATTTAGATTCCGAATACAAACTTGTATGTGATTTTTCGATTGAATACCAGCTCCTTCAAAAATCGGTCCTCCTTCCGTAAAAATACCTCTTGCAGTATCAAAATGTCTATATTCACTAAATCCTTTTTGTTTTATATCAGATTTTATCTGTTCATTAATCTTTTGATGCATGTATTCAATGACTGCACAGTCTAATTCCCGAAAAATCAAATCATGGTGTTCATCTTTGGGAAGGTCTTTATTAACAGGAATTTTCTTGTTTGCCAAAGATAAGTCGGACTTCATTAACTCATAGTACATTGGAAGTAATTCGATAGATTCGGAATCTGTAAAATCCAAACAAAAATCAAGTTGGTAAACAACTCCAACAACAGAAGGTGTTTCAATCCCGCTTCTTTTTTGCTTATCCTCAGCCCATTTAAAAGCTCTTGTGTAATTATTTTCCCAAACGTAGAATCCGTTACCTAACCAGTCAAATTTCTCTTGACTCTTTTTTACTCTATCGGGATTAGAAACCAAATCATTTCTTACGGAAAGGTCACAACCATGAAATCCGATTGTTAAATTTGGTCTTTTTCGATACATTATTCAGCAGTAGAGAATACTCTATCCAGATTTTTTAGGTGTCCTGTAAAATTCTCTCCTTTAGTAAGAATCTTAGCAGATTGAAGGGAAGCAATAACGAGAGTTCTTTCTTTCTTCTCAGATTTAATCTTTTTAGCTAATGCCTTTAATAATTGTATTTGCTTCTCTTCCATGTTTTTTAATTTTAAATCTGTATTGCAAATATAGGAAAAAATATTAGTACTTTTGTATCCCAATGCTCTTTGAAAACGTCAACAATGGATAATTCATTTGACGTTTGAGCATTTTAATTGGCAATATAAAAACATAAAGGACCTCAAGTTTTCTTGGGGTCTTTTTTTTGGGGACTATGTGGTGGTGGTGCTGCGGGGATGGGGGGGCGATCGGGCGGTACAATCCTGCGATCCCGCGGTAAGGAGTTCAATCCGGTCGGGCTTTGTGCATTATTTCATTAACAAAAAATTATTATATTTAAAAAACCCCGCCATGGATTACTCAATCGATGAAAACCTTCTCCAGGGGCTGCGCGATAATAAGTTCATCGAGGTAGGAGAAGACAATATCAAGTTTCATGCTAAGTGTATCCAATAGCATCTCTCTGCTCTTAGAAAATACCAGCATGATTTGAATATTTACCTGAATAGCTCTTTTGCTATGAATACACTGGATAGCATGGCCACACCAGTGAAAGCAAATGGCATTTTCCTGGTGCCGCCCCAACTTGATATCACAATTTGTGACATCAAGATTTCGAACTCATCACTAGTCAATTGAAACATGAACTCTTCAGGAAAACGTTCGATATTTCTACTAACAGCCTGGTTCAACACTCTGGTTTCAACTTCATATAGCTCCGCCAAATCCCTGTCAAGCATTATTTTCTTATTGCGTACGACATAAATCTTGCTAGTAACAAGCGTTTCCCGGATAGCATATTCCTGATTTTTATTTTCCATAACACTTGTTAATGTGTTAGGAATTATCTTTATCGTAGCAATTGTAGCTCCGTAGGAGCGCCATGTCTGTAGCACGAATGTCGGTAAAGAAAGACCCCAGCCCCAGCGGGGCGACATGTCTGTAGCAGGCGGTTGCATACCACCTCCGGGTGCCATTTGATGATGCTGCGGTGATGGGGGGCGATCCCGCGGTAAAGCGTTATGATTGGTTGTCATAAATTGGCGATCACCCTACTGCATTGGCAGTGTTACCCTATTGATATATTGAGGTTTTTACCCAACCCGATT
>CAYSMO010000318.1:0-2819 GCA_964432125.1 uncultured Bacteroidaceae bacterium
ATCAATTAGTTAAATATAGAATTTATACAGATGAATAACTCGGATGACTCTTGGAAAGACAGTTTGAAAGGAGCAAAACATGTAATTTAATACTCCGAGAATCCTGGGAGTATTACAATCAAAAAAACCTCTAAAATTCCTGCTGTGTAGGAAATTCAGAGGTTTTGGGGTGGGAGACCGGGTTCGAACCGGCGACCTCTGGAACCACAATCCAGCGCTCTAACCAACTGAGCTACAACCACCATAAATCTTTACAAACCAACACATCCTGCTGAACTCCCAAAAGTCTCTCAGGCCGTGCTTCCGTTCAACAATTTCAAGAACCTTCGTTTTCGGGAATGCAAATTTAAACAATAATTTTCTAAGTTAGAATCATCTACCTGAAAAAAATACCAGGTAAATTTTAGAGGGCCTGAAACAGGTATTTAGGGCATGCTGCATATTTTATGAGCATACTACATATCATAAGGTCCGGCTACATATGCTATGGGCATGCTGTATATCCGATGGGCATATTACATATCATAAGGACCGGCTAAATACCATAAATACCTGCTATAGATCGCCGGAAGGATTAGTTGAGATCGTCAGCAGGGTTGGCCGCCTGAATGGTATCTCTCTCAAAAGCCCGCACCAGCTGGATATACCAAAACAGCGTAACAACCACCACCAGGAAGCTTGCTGCACTGAACAATCCGAGTGCCAGCAGGATATCCTGCTGCCAGATCCCGATAACCATTCCGCCAATTCGAAGCACCAGCCTGATAATATTCAGCAGAAAAGCCGTCTTCTGAAGCGAAAAAAGATCGGGTATAAAAGTAAGCTGGTTGGCCATAAAAGCTGTGAAAAACCAGGGAATCAGCAGCTGCATGTACCGCCCCGACACCTCCCACTCTGCTCCAAAGATGGTCCGGAAGATCAGCGGTCCGAAAATCCCAGCAAGTAAAAAAGGAATGATGCCGATCTGAAAGGACCGTTTTATCAGCGTTATCACATCCCTCCTGATGGAGATCCGTTCAGTATACTTCTTGATAACCCGTTGCGAAAAAACCTGCTCCATCGAATTGGTCACCAGATTCATCGGCCTGAAAATCATCGTAAATCCCAGGCTGTACAAACCCAGATCGGCCGCGCCAAAATAGGCCCCTATCAGAAATACCGGCATGGAGTTGGAGATGCTGTTCACCAAATTGTTGGGCAGGTTGAATCCTGGAAAGCGATAGTAGATCGCTGCAACCTCTTTCATCCCCGCCCGGGAGATGTCTGTGAAATGCATCCTGAATTTTCGCAACCAGCTAAATAAAAAATACCCTGCCCCGGCCACCTGTCCGGCAATCGCACCGAGGACCATTCCCCCACCGGCCGGTACTGTTCCTGACGTGGACAGCTTCACCCCGGAATTAACGATCGACTGTGACAAGTTGCCAATAGCAGTGCGCCGAAATTGCTTGTGCCGGTTGTGCCAGTAGATCGACACCTGGAAAAAACCGATCAGCACAGTCGACAAGGGCACAAACCAGAGCCACTTCTCAATACCCGGCACCTTGAACATACCCGCGATCTGCTCCCTAAAAAGGGCAACTACAACCAGCAGGATCAGCCCCACACCGATCGACAACAACAACCCAAGCGCCGCCAGGTTCACTGCCTTTTTGTCCTCTGCAGGCATCAATATCGCCAGCTGGTACCTGCCTGTCGAAATAATCCCCGTGATCGCGATAATACCCATATACAATGAGAACAACCCATGCTCATCGGGTGTGTAGATCTTTGTCAGCACCGGGTAGATCGCCAGCGCAATCAGCTGCGCAATCGTAGAACCGGTCATCAGCGTTGCCACATTCCGGAAAAATTCGCTGCTGTAAAGTGATCTCAATTTCCTTCGCATGACCAAAAGTAGCTATTTTCTGCAAAAATGGCAGTCGCCCCACAACAAAACCATTTGGCATACTGTTTGATTATAAGAACAAAAAAAACTGTAATGAGAATGATGAGATCCTCCAACCCCGCCATGACGGGAAGTATATTTGAAAAAGCAGCCGCTGCCAGCGAGCAGACCGGTGCCATGACGATCAACGGTACAATCAACAAGATCGGTATTATGCTGTTACTGGTGATCGCGGGAGCGGCCTACACGTGGAACATGGTTACCGGGCAGGATCCGGCAGGGGCGCAGACCTATATCATCGTTGGCGCGATCGGCGGACTGATCGCTGCATTGATAACGATCTTCAGGCCACGGTCGGCAGCAATCTCTGCCCCGATCTATGCAATCCTCGAGGGACTCTTCCTCGGCGGTATCAGCGCCATGATCAACCAGCAGTACCAGGGCATCCCGTTTCAGGCAGTACTGCTCACCATTGGTACGCTGTTCACCATGCTGTTCCTTTACCGTTCAGGATATATCCGGGCAACACCGAAATTCAGGCGGGGCGTTATGATGGCCACAGGTGCTGTTTTCTTTGCCTATATCATCAGTTTTCTATTTAGCCTGTTCGGACTCAACCTCGGCTTTATGCACAGCTCCGGGCCGATCGGCATACTCATCAGCCTGGTAATTATTGCTGTAGCAGCGATGAACCTGATCCTCGATTTCGACTTTATCGAGAAGGGTTCCCAGATGTCGGCCCCGAAATACATGGAGTGGTATGGTGCTTTCGGACTCCTGGTTACGCTGATCTGGCTCTATATTGAGTTTCTGAGACTACTGTCACGGTTTGCCGGCAGAAACTAGCAGCGTCTGTTCAGCCACTGTCTTTAGTTACAGACTAGAAAGAGGGCTGGATACTAGATAACATATTCCGGTAGCGGAAAGTATT
>CAYSMO010000319.1:0-2814 GCA_964432125.1 uncultured Bacteroidaceae bacterium
CGGGTAATAAAATCCTTCGCCTTCGATGCAAACAGCTCCGTCATCGTTTCATCATCCCACCAGGCTGACTTCCCACCGGCCATATGACCGATCCTGCTCACACCGTTCACAATCGTCCCGGAGTGCTGTACGTCTGCACTGTATCGCAACATCTCAGGATTACTCAAACCTGTTGGCAGGTCCCCCACCAACGCATCACTTTGTCCGGCACCATACTGTCCAAACTCCTGCTCCTGGTAAGCGTGGTGCGCCTCATCCGGGTACTTCACCAACAGGGGATCGCCCGGATCCAGGTTATCCACACGGTGGCCATCAACGTACACTGTTGGAACCCTGTCGTTCGTAACAGGCAACAGGTACGATTCATCAAAACCTACTTCCAGCGGACCAGGCTTTATATCTGCGTTCCAGTCGACACTGCCGAACGACTCCCCCAATCCGAGGTGCCACTTTCCAACAATGCTTGTCCGGTATCCATTCTGCCTCAGCATCTCCGGCAAGGTAAAACTACCCGGCTCAATACACAACGGGTCCTCGGCCGATAAAATTCCCGATCCGGGTAACCGGAATGCGTAAATCCCAGTAAGCAGGGAGAAGCGGCTGGGGGTGCACATGCCCGAGGTGGCATAGGCGTTGGTGAAACGGATTCCGTTTTCGGCAATGGCGTCAATATTCGGTGTGTTGATCAATCCGGGACCATAGCAGCTGATATCCCCCAGACCAACATCATCGGCATAGATGATCAGGATATTCGGAACGGGAGAAGTCACTTCATCCCTTGTCGAACAGCTTGCTGCCAGCAGCACAACTGCAGTAAATAGTAATGTTTTTTTTATCATGTTCAATAGTATTAAATAGTAAAACAACGCCCATTCATCATCACAATGGTCCGCAAATTAATAATAAAAGTCGCTTTAAACAAGAATAAACTGTCCCATGGCAGAGCAGATAGAATCGATCTACACTGAGCTGGCAATAAAGAAATAGACTATGCAACTCGTTTGCCTGATACTGATTTAAGTTCAATGTTTGTGAGGGCGAATTAATTTTTTCTTTATCATTGTACCAAAATTACACTATGAATAAAACAGCCATCATCTTAACTGCATTTTTTCTGCTTACCGCTTGTCAAAACCAACAAAAGCAGGATGCTAAAGCACAGAAACCTAATATTGTTTACATTTTAGCTGACGATTTGGGCTACGGTGATTTAAGCTGCTATGGACAAACCCATTTTAAAACCCCAAATATCGATAAACTGGCAAATGATGGCATCAAGTTTACGCAGCATTATTCAGGCTCTACCGTTTGTGCTCCTTCGCGGTCATCGCTCTTAACCGGACAGCACACCGGACACACTTTTATTCGCGGGAATAAAGAGGTGAGGCCTGAAGGACAACATCCATTGGCAGCGGAGGTATACACATTGGCCGAATCATTACAGGATGCTGGTTATGTTACCGGCGCCTTTGGCAAGTGGGGCCTTGGATTTCCCGGCTCTGAAGGCGACCCCAATAACCAGGGGTTCGATGAGTTTTTTGGCTACAACTGTCAGCGCCTGGCCCACCACTACTATCCATATTACCTGTGGTACAACCAGGAGAAAACAGTGCTTGAAGGCAATGAAGGATTTAACACAGCTCAGTATGGGCCGGATGTAATTCACGAGAAAGCAATGGGTTTTCTGGATAATAATAGGGACAAACCGTTTTTTATGTTTTACCCTTCGCTGATTCCTCATGCCGAAATGTTTGCGCCTGAAGAATATATGGAAAAATACCGGGGGAAATTTGAACCCGAAAATAGTTATCAGGGTGTCGACAGTGGGGAAGAATACCGGAAGGGCCCGTATGGCTCCCAACCTGAATCACATGCTGCAACAGCAGCCATGATTGATTTGCTCGACAATCAGGTCGGCGAAATTGTAAAAAAACTTAAGGAACTTGGAATTTACGATAATACACTCATTATTTTTTCTTCTGATAACGGACCTCATCTGGAAGGTGGCGCTAATCCCGATTATTTCGATAGCAATGGACCGCTCAGGGGCTACAAACGCGATCTGTATGAGGGCGGAATCCGGGTGCCGATGATTGCTGTCTGGGAAGGGAAAATTGCTCCCGGAACGCAAACCGACCACCTTTCAGCTTTCTGGGATGTATATCCTACATTTTCGGAAATAACCAACGCCGAAACTCCAGATAATATTGACGGTATTTCATTTTTGCAGACACTTCTCGGAAACGAGGACAAGCAGACGAAACACGAATATTTATACTGGGAATTTCATGAGCGCGGAGGCAGAAGAGCCTTGCGCAAAGGCGACTGGAAATTGGTAAATTATCATGTATTGGACCCTAAAAAAACCACCGTTGAACTGTATAACATCGCAACCGATCCTGGCGAACAAAACAACGTGGCCGAATCAAATCCGGAGATTGTTAAGGAGCTGACAGATTTAATGAAAAATGCCCGCACTGAATCGGACGTTTTTACTTTCAGGTCAAAAACATACCTTGAATAAAGAGGTCAATATCTCCGCCCTTCTTTGAGCTGTTCAGAGGCATGATCCGGTTTCCTGGTGCAAAGTTTCACGGAAGAATATACGGTAAAAAAACAAATATTGGTAACGAACGATCCATTCCCACGGCAAATGGGAGAAATACTGGTTCTTCCATGGAATATTTTCCTTCAAAAGCTTTGGGCCGGTGATATTATGTAAGCGGAAAGCTAATATACAAAAAATGAAAAAGACTCCCTATTTTTTCGCTGTTCGAAGATACATCTTTACCTTTGCAACCGTTCAGGAAAAAC
>CAYSMO010000320.1:0-2759 GCA_964432125.1 uncultured Bacteroidaceae bacterium
CTTATGGCTCATTCAATACGTTGAAATCTGGAATTTCAGCCGGATATGCCAAAAAAGGATTTACAGCCGGGATCAGGGTGAACCATAACCAGACCGACGGTCATCGTGATACCTCAGCTTTTATTATTTCAAACATACATGCTTATGCCGGTTATAAATTCAATGATAACTGGTCGGTAAAAACAGGTTTTACCCTGGCAGATTATTCGTTTGAAGACCCAGGTTCTGACCAGAATCCAGCTGATTATGCTTCTTTGGGGGATATTACCAGGCGGATGTTCACCCTCTCTGTAAATAACAATTATGACCATTCCCGTGGAGGAATCTATGCGTTTTACAACTCAGGTGATCACGATTTTTCTGGCGGATGGCTGTCCAATGATGTGAACAAGGGGATCAATGTTTTTCAGGCAGTAGATACGTGGAAGGGCGGAACGGTAACGGCTGGACTGGATCTGAAAAACTACGGTGGAAAAGGGTCATCCGGATTTTATGCCGATTCATTTCTGACAGTAAACGAGACCGCAGGATATATGGTGGCCGAGCAGGCGTTCGGACAGGTTCTTAGGCTTTCCGCAGGAGCCAGGTATGAGCAGCATTCCAATTTTGGAGGCGAGGTAGTCCCACAATTTGGTGTTACTGTAAAACCGATGAGTGGAACAACTGTTAAAGGGCTTGTTTCCAAAGGATTAAGGAGTCCGACGATCATGGAGATGTATCTGTTTGCTCCCAGTGCTGACCTCGGGCCGGAACGGTTGTGGAACTATGAGATTTCCCTGATGCAGCAACTCGGACAAGCCGGTATCTTCAATGCATCGGTCTATATGATTGAGGGTTCAAACCTGATTGTCAAAGTACCCAATCCCAATCCGGGTTTTCCCCGGGAGATTCGCACTAACAGCGGAAACTTTTCAAACTGGGGAATTGAACTGGAAAGCACTTTTCGCCCGGTAAAAGATTTATCTGTTGACCTGAACTATAGCTATCTGAATACCGATACAAGGTTTTATTTTGCGCCAAAGCATCAGTTCTATGCAGGTGCCATGTACAAGGTTGCCGGTTTTAGGTTTTCCAGTAATTTGAAGTCGGTAAGCGGACTTTATGCCGATATTGATCAGGAGTTTCCGGAAAATGATCTACTGGAATCTTATTTGCTGCTGGATGCGAAGGTTTCTTATCAGATACTGAAAGAACTTCAGGTATATATTGCCGGAAAAAACCTCCTGAACAGCAGTTACCAGACCTATTTAGGTTATCCCATGCCGGGGATCCGTATGCTCGCAGGGATTTCTGTGCAGATTAACTGATTTTACAGGCTTAATTATCAGCTGATTCAGCAGTATTTTCAGGATTTCTATATCAGCAATTGACCAGACAGGTATTTCAATCGGCTTTCAGAGTCCCAGAATCTTTGCATCAACAAAAAACATGGAGTAAATATCAACATGGTGACCAGATCCAATCATTTTTTTCGTTACGGTATTTACCCGTAGTCTGAAATTATCCTTTGTTATATATTTCTTCAGAGCCGTATCAGAAGTTTCCAATTCAAGGATATTTCCTATGTCATTCGGGATGTCATCTTTACCTGCAATTTTAATTTCAGACAGGCTGTCCGCTTCAAGGTAACAGCAAACTCTCATCAGTCCCCAACTGCATCAAACTTTTCCCTATATTTGGCGATTGTTTCTGAACCATGACCGATAATACAAAGGGAATTCTATATGCAGCCATTACCGCATCACTATGGGGTTTTTTGGCCATTGCACTTAAAATAGCAGTATCGGATCTGTCCCCGGTTACAGTGGTTTGGTTCCGCTTTACTACGGCATTCATTATACTGGCGCTGCTTACCCTGGCGTTCAGAAGGAGTGATTTTGATATTTTTAATCGGCCAGCTGTGGCATTATTCCTCGCTGCATTTTTCCTTGGATTCAATTACCTCGGGTTTATTTCCGGGATTAATTATGTAAGTCCGTCTTCATCGCAGGTTTTTATTATGGTCGGACCGGTCACATTCGCACTGGCCGGAATAGTGATCTTCAAGGAGCATGTGAACTGGAAACATATAACTGGTTTTACAGTAGTGATACTGGGAATCCTTCTTTTTTACACTGAACAGATTGAAGCGTTGGCAGAGACCGATCATCGATTTACGAAAGGGATGCTTTTAATCTTTGGAGGGGGACTGTCATGGACCATATTTGCATCCCTTCAAAAAAAATTGGTCAAAACATATACTCCCAACCAGCTGAATCTCTTTATATATGGTTTTTGCAGCCTCGGTTTCCTCGCGTTTGCCCAGTTTGAGAAATTCCCGGATCTATTAGGAGAGGAATGGATTCTACTCATATTTTTGGGAATAAATACTGTAATTGCCTATGGTTCACTGGCACTTGCTATAAAATTCACCGAAGCCAATAAGGTGAGTGTGATTATTATACTGAATCCGATTATTACTTTTGTTTCGATGGCTATTCTCACGAGAATGGAGGTTTCGTGGATTGAACCGGAATCCTTTTCCGTCTTGAGCATTACAGGTGCATTGACCGTGCTTACAGGAGCTATTATCGTAATCTCTGCATCGGGAAAAAAGTAACGCATTTCAACAGCAATCAATTATTATCCTACTTTCATCAAGTCTTCGTAACCATTCATGCAATTATTCGTACAAAAATGCAGTCGTATCATATAGGCAGGAGTCACAATAGGTGGGGGTGAGACAACAAAGGTATTATTTTGAACCCAACCAATTGGCA
>CAYSMO010000321.1:0-2756 GCA_964432125.1 uncultured Bacteroidaceae bacterium
CAATCGATTCGTCCAGTTGCAAAACAATATCCACATTAATTGGATTTTTACCCGCTCGCATGCCATGGAAGGCCAGGTTCACGTACTCCTTAATGAGAGGATTAAGAGGGGTTGGCTCCGGTTTGCCGTCTCCACCGCGCGAGTGCTGCAACATTGACGTGACGATACTATTGGCACGAGTACCATGCTCGTGGATTTTACCCAGGTTATTCTTAATATCGATCAGGATTTCTGCTGTTCCCTTGGCGTGACCAACCGCTTCAATTTGCCGGATTTCTTCCAGGGCCTCTTCGATCAATTCGATAGAAACCTCTGAGAAGTTGTTCACAAAATTGAGCGGGTTTTTGATTTCGTGGGCGATGCCGGCGGTGAGCTGGCCGAGGGAGGCTAGTTTTTCTTGCTGAACCAGCTGGGTCTGGGTAGCCTTGAGTTCGGCGAGGGCCTCTTCAATACCTGATTTGGCTTTTTCCAGTTTTACAAAATCCTCGTACCTGGCATAAGCGATGGAAAATGCTTCCGCCAGGGATGCCGAAAGGGCGATTTCATCGTCGCTGAGCGGTTCGGTTGCACCCACATAGAGCATTCCCTGGTTAAAGGGAATAAAATGCAGGTGGAGAGATTCAGGTGCTTTTTCGGCGCCACGGTAGGTTTCCATATCCGGGATTTGTCCTTGCTCCACCATAGAACGGCCCCAACCCAAAAAGTCTTCCTGGGTCCAGTGCTGGGTATAGACACTACCCTGTTGCCATGCATTTACGGTTTTAATGGCCAGGTCGCTGGCGCCGAACGGGAGGTGCATCACCGCCAGCGATGTACCGTCAGGTTTGGAGAGGTGGACCTCTACCTGTTCTTCCTTTTCGTGAACAATAAACACCCCGCACCGAATAACGGGAATGCCCAGGGTAGTGAGTTCGCGCCAAACCAACGGAGTGATAATCCTAAGATCTTCAGCAAATCTCATACTGGCGATTTCTCCGCGCACCCGGTCTAATGAAGCTTGTTTGGTTGCTTCGATAGCTTGCGCTTCTGCTTTTTGGAGATCCATAAAGCGGGTGTAGGTTTGGTCAAAAACGGTTGTAAATCGTTTGAAAATGTCATGCGATCCTTCAACTTTTTCGTAGGTGATAAACAGCAGAAACCCATGGGTGAATTTGCATAGATGGTTGATCTGGTAGGTTGGCAAGGTTAGCCCGGCTTCCTCGAGGTCCTTAAAAACCGGACCCAGTTGCGGTAAGGATTTCATGAATTCGTAATGACTTTCAATGGCTTTCCCTCCCAATTCCTGGGTAAAAAAAGTTTGCTCTCCCTGTACAAATTTGTCCCATTCTATAAACGAAGCTTCTCCTGAATGCGGCAGCAAAAACGGCTTCTGGAGGGACCCTTCACTGCTCATAATGCAGGTACTCGACTTACGGTCTTCCAATAGAATACAATAGCCAGAGCTCCATGCCGGAATGCCCAAAGCATGTACCTCCAAAAACATCAGATTGGCCACCTCCGGCAGTTCCTCGCTGGATTGCATGCCCATGGTTCGGGAGCGTACTTTTTCAAGGGAAGCTTCGATCTTGGCTTCCCGTGTTTGGTCTTCAGCTTTTTTAAGATCCAGAAATCGGGTATAGGTCTGCTCAAATATTCTGGCGAATCGTTTGAATATATCATGTGCTTCAGGGGCCGGTTCAAAGGTTATGAATATGATATATCCATATTCGAAATAGGCAACATGATCAATTTGCGACGTTGGAAAGGGAATTCCTTCATCGTTCATCTTCAGAAGTTGTTCTCCTACACCCGGCAAACTGCACAAGTAATCGTAATGGGCTGGACACTCTTTTTCGCCAATCTCATTTATCAAGAATGTTTCTCCTCGTTGTCCGTCTTCGTAATAGCGTAAAAATATTCCTTTTCTTGGAGTTCTGTATTGAGGAAAGGCACCCTGGCCATTACTGCCCCATTCCAATGATCCTTCCGGATGGTCATCATATATATTAAACGCACAATACCAGGTATCTATGCCCAAAGCATGCACCTGCTTTACCAGTTCAAGGGAAAGATCCGCCAGCTCATCACTATTATGCATAGCCATGCTTTTGGCTCTGACTCTTTCCAGGGCTAATTGAATCTCTGATTCGCGTGCCTGCGCTTCCGCCTTTTTCAAATCCAGAAACCGGGTATAGGCCTGCTCAAATACCCGTGAAAAACGTTTAATAATCTCATTCTGCTCTTCCAAGTACGTTGTTCCCCGATAATTATACACATTGAGTGCCGCATGTTCTGAAAGGGCAACTGACATATCAAGACCATCTAGTTGAAGCATGAAATCCAACCTCTCCTGAGCAACATCATTTTCGGATGCCAGATGTCGGACGAAGGTGTTTTTGGTCTCCTTGTCGATCTTCAATGTAAAAAAAGCCTCTTTCTCCAAACGGGCTTGTTTGGTCTTGTTGAATAGCGGATGATCGAGATACGATACGGTTAGCTTTTCCGGATAAGTATTTGTCTCAGTACCGACCCAGATATTAAGACCCCAGTTATCAGGTTCAAAAATGTCGATGTAGCAGGCATCCAACGACACATTCAACACTTTTAGTTGGCCGAACACGATACTGATCACTTCACGTAATTCAGAGGTTTTGTGCATAGCCATTGAGGCTGAGCGCACGCGCTCCAATGCTGCTTCTATCTGCGCTTCCCTGGCCTGAGTTTCAGCCTTTTCAATATCCCGGAATCTGCGATAGGCCAGTGAAAAGACGTTGTGA
>CAYSMO010000322.1:0-2747 GCA_964432125.1 uncultured Bacteroidaceae bacterium
TCTCGAACATGTTCCAGCCTACAGATCCAGGAGACCACCCGTTCAATACCCATCGGCCTCGCTTCAGCATGGTTCTCGTCGTCAAAAATATAGCGTCCGCCCGCATCGCTAATCAGCTTGGCTGCAAATGATTTCCCCCCGGCCACATACCAGGCATCCTTCCATGGCAAGCCCAACAATACCCGGGGATCGCCCGATCGCGCCGCAGTTTCGCGGGTAATTTTATTGTAGCGGGTGACTATGCCGTTAAAAATTGAATCGGCCAACGGTTCCTTTTCGTAAAACTGCGCGAAGAACTTCAGCCATTCGCTTCGCCCCAGCGGATGGGGCTCAAGATAATCGGCACAAATCACCACCGTAATACCGATCTCCTCAAGCTTTTTGATGGTCTGCAAGATACCCGACTGCACGCCGAACATAAATACCACATCGGGCTGCAGGTCGACCAGCACCTCGTAGTTCAGGCTCTGATCAAATCCCACCTCACGGATATCGCCCGACTGAAATCGTTGTTCCAATCCGGGGTGATAAATGTTTGATCCGCCTGAAATACCATGTACCGTCTGAAGGGCCCCAAGCGTATCAAGGAACGAGATAAAGGTGGTCGACATGATCACTGCACGCTCGACAGGGGTTCGTATGAATTGGTAACCCGACAGCGAATCGGGAATGCCGGCACTGCTTTTTCCTGTAAGATAGCTGAAGGTCGTTTCAGAGGCCCGCTGCCATGGCGTATGAACGCTGATCAGGCTGAATTCGCCCCGCTTCCCGATAGAGAATTTTTCAGCGTAGCGGATCTTTGAATTAGCTTCGATCCCCCGGGCATCTTCTATGGAAAAAGTGCTGGCAGGGTCCGTTTCAAAAACAGGCTTTTCAAAAACAGGCTTTTCAGCTGGGTTCGTTTTGCAGGCCGGCAGCACAAAAAGAGCCGGAAGGATATAGTAGAGAAATATTTTCATCGCTCCACCACGACCCTTCCTGTGAGATTGCGCTCCTCTCCGCGAATCCTGATCATATAGATTCCGGCAGACAGTCCCTCTACAGACACAGAAACAGGAAATACCGATGCATGGATCTGCGAATAGACCCTCCTGCCTGTCATGTCGTACATCTCGATACCAATCTTCTTGCCGGTGTATTGGGGAAGCTCGATCGTGAACACAGCGCGGACCGGATTCGGATACAGCTGCAGGATCCCTCTTGCCGTGAATCGGTCATTCGCATCGAGGGTTGTGGAGTTCAACCCGCCAATAACCAATTGTCCGCTGCCTGACGGATCCAGCCAGTGCTTCAGCTGCTTGCTGTTGTCAGGGTAATGGTCCCATGCAAAATGCAGTTTGGAATAGTAGTCGTTCTCGTTTCCATTCAGCGAAAATATTACCCTTTCAGTTTCCACGTTGTACCCGATGGAATCACCGCAGGAGGCGAGTCCGCCCGACAGAACGCCGATCATTTTTTTTGATGAATTAAACAACGGACCACCAGAAGATCCACCCTCCGTGGTTCCTATGTCCCATTTGGCGATCAGGTAGTTCGATGCAAGCAGGTAATCGGTCAGATCGCCCGGCAGGGAGGTCGGTTCAATGGTCGGATCCTTGTCATAACTGATCTTCATGGCATCGGCATTGGGGTGATGCAAGGTAACAGAGCTACCATGTCCCTGCTTGCGCACATCCCATCCAGCGTAATAGACATTGTACTCCCCGGGAGGTTTTTCAGAGAGTTTCAGCAGGGTAAAATCGATCGAATCGCCTGTTGCAATGAGGGTAGAGCCACTTACTGACTGGTTTCTCTGACCGTCGTTTACAAAACATTCGCTGTTCTCGTAGCCGAAATAGAAGACGCTGCTTTCAGCGCGGGAATCTTTGTTGATACAATGCTCCGCCGTTAGTATGTATGCTTTTCCGTCATAAGCAGTGTTATTTACAAGTGCACCTGAACACAACTGCGTTGTGGTATTGATATGCACCACCGACCGCTTGAGTATCTGCCATTCATCTCCCTCCTCGCAATTAATATCGATCTCGCAAGCCTGTGAGGTACCCAGGCCGGTATTGGCGATACTTTTCTCTGCGTATACCGGCAGAAAAGCATGGGAAATCGCACCGATCCGCAAGCTGCCGTAGTCTCTTCCGGGATCGTTGGTCTGCAGTTCGATAACCACCTCCTCACCGGGAACATGTCCAACATAGAACTGACCGAAATCCTTATTATTTTCCTTGGTGAATGCCCCTTTAATATGTCTGCCTGAAGGATCATACACGAACAGTTTCGCACCGCTTTCAAGGGCGAATTCAGAGAAGAGCACGCCCAGTGAGTAAGCATCCGGTGAGATAAGGTGTGCCCGCCAGACATGCGTTCCCCCGTTAATGACCCATTCACCGTTCTGCTTGGGAGAGATATCCACAGCCCGTTCAGTGGCATATTCCAGCGCCTTTTTATAGCTGTTGTGTGCCGACTTCCGCATGCCGTCGAGCAGCACCGGATCCTCCGGCGGCAGCAGGTAGAGCACCTTCGCCGCACTAAAATCGGCTTCGTTCATGAGAGGCTTTCCCCCGTGACTTACCTGGGCATTCAAGTTTATCATACCCACTGTGAGGAAGAGTATTGCGGAGACTATATATATATGTATTCTCACCTTGTTTATTCTGATTGCGTGTCTTCTCCTGTAAACGTCAAAATTAGTAAAAAGATTATTATTGTAGGATCTCTTTTCAACTCTGCCGTGCTTTTTTGTTATTTTTACA
>CAYSMO010000323.1:0-2716 GCA_964432125.1 uncultured Bacteroidaceae bacterium
CAAGGCGAAAAGGCTTTGTTGAAGACTGTAGATGGAGAAAGAAAGAAGGGGCTCGACCTGGTTTATCAATCTGATGAGAGAGATTATCTTGATGATGTTTATACGGAAAAGCACCGTCCTCAACTCCATTTTTCGACCGTCAGAGGATGGATTAATGATCCAAATGGATTGGTTTATTATGAGGGGGAATATCATCTGTATTTCCAGCACTATCCTTTTGGGTATTATTGGGGGCAGCCGCATTGGGGACATGCGGTTAGCAAAGATTTATTGCATTGGGAGCAATTGCCTGATGTCATTTTAAGGAATGAATCAGGTGGGATTTACTCTGGTAGTTCGGTAGTCGATTACAGTAACTCATCCGGATTTAAAAGTGGTGATGAGGATGTGATTGTCGCTTTTTACACAACTACCAGGTTGATTAATGGAAGACACGCACCGACCCAGAATATTGCCTATTCTAACGATAGAGGAAGAACCTTTACTGATTATGAGAATAATCCTGTCATAGGCGATCGATTCGATGTTTGGAAAACAGACAATGCCAGGGATCCAAAAGTAATCTGGCATGAACCCACTCAAAAATGGGTGATGGTTGTTTATGAGGCTATTGGTCACTCGTTCTTTACATCAGATAACCTTAAAAACTGGGAATATCAAAGTCATATTAATACCTTTTGGGAATGTCCGGAACTTTTTGAATTGCCTGTGGACGGAGACCCAAACAATAAGAAATGGGTAATATACGGAGTTTCTGGTGATTACCTGATCGGTGACTTTAACGGCAGGGAATTTAAGCCCGAAGCGGGGATGTTTAATTACCTGCAGGGAAAATTCTTTGCTGCCCAAACCTTCAATAATGTTCCAAAAAGCGATGGACGTCGCATACAGACTGGGTATGTCGAGATCCCGGGATGGGTAGAAGTCCCTGAACCTAATCCCCCGTTTAATGGCTTGATGAGCTTTCCTACAGAACTTACCCTTAGAACCACAGCAAACGGTATAAGGATGTTTAATGAACCGGTAGATGAGATTGAAAATCTTCATAAAAAAGCATATAAATGGGAAAACCTGGATATTGAAGAAGCAAATAAAAAACTTTCAACCATCAATTCTGACCTGCTTCATGTAAAATGTGAAATTGAGAACATAAATTCCATTGCTTACAGTATTATGTTTGACGAGGATTCTCTTTATTATACCCTCAAGCCCAACATCTTTTACTACAACCTTGATGTTGAAGGATCTGAGTCATTTAAGATTAAGTATTTACCTGAGTTAGACAGTAAAACAACGTTCTATGAATTTATCGTAGATAGAACAAGTCTTGAAGTATTTGTTGATCATGGAAGATTTACCATGATATTACCAAGGAAGCTAAATCCGGAAAAAAAAGGGATGAGATTTGATTCGGGCGATTGGGGGTCAGAAATAAATGATATCAAGATAAATAATCTGGAAGTTTATGAGTTGAAATCAATTTGGAAGGAAAATTAATTGAGTATCGTAAAGAAGAAGGGAGCTATAAAATGACCAGAATGAATAAAATTTTGAAGAGCGTTATCTACAGATTAAAAGAGTTTCCCTTAAACCTTTCACTTGCTTTGTTTTTTTTGTTTCCTGTGCAATTGTTGGGTCAAACCATTATTTATCCGGACGATGGTTCTGACCTGGAGATGCTTGCAGCCAAAGAAGTCAGGCGATACATTTATTTACGGACCGATCAGCTTTTAAACCTTCAGGGCAATACAAGCCTTCCCGGAAGTGGTGACATAATGCTGGTTGCGAACGATACCAATTCAATGGTAGAAGGCTTGCGTGGTTTATTAAACCACACAACTGCTGATGGAGGGATTATTATTAAGACTGTAAGCGAAAGTGGAAGAGATATTTTGGTTATTACCGGAAATAATGATGCTGCAACATTGCATGCGGCCTACCGGTATGCTGAACATCTGGGGGTTTTCTTTGATCTGGCTGAAGATGTTATTCCCGATACCAAAATATCCCTTGATATTACAGGCATTGACGAGGCAGGAATTCCCAATTTTAGAACTACTGGCATCCAACCTTTTCATGATTTCCCTTCAGGACCAGACTTATGGAGTACAGAAGATTATCTTCATTTTATCTCTCAACTGCCAAAACTGGGTATGAATTTTATCGGGGTCCATACATATACACGGTATAATTCACTTTGGGATAAGGATGGTGGCCATAACCGGGGCCCTGAACCAAGTGTCTGGATCGGCATAGAAGAAGATTTTAATGCAAGCACAGGTGAAGTAAACTGGTCTTTCCCGGCTTACTATGCACATTCGCAAAGGCCCAACTGGATTTGGGGATTCGATAAATACAATACAGGCAACTACCACGCCGGTGCCAAAGATTTGTTTCCAACTGATGGATGGGGTTCCGATGTAATGGGGGAAAATCCTCCCCAGGATGGTGATATAGCTGCCAGTAATGCGGTATTTAATCGCACAGGAGCCATGTTTAATACCGCTTTTACACATGCCCAAAACATTGGGGTTAAAACGGCCCTGGGGACAGAATTGCCTCTGGGGGTGGAAAACGACGGTTATGACAGCTGGGTGCGTGGTATACCCGTGGAGTTGCAGGATAGGTTAAGGGATATGGGCAAGGATCCTGGCGATCCAAATACGGTAGAAGAAGCATATAAAGGAATATTCAAGCGAATCATAGCTACCCATCC
>CAYSMO010000324.1:0-2709 GCA_964432125.1 uncultured Bacteroidaceae bacterium
GTTTGCTGAGCCTTACATGGGGGAGTCCCCTATTGTTTCAAGAATGTTATTGTATTTCATAATAATAGGTTTCTATTTTTGTATAAATAACTGTAAATATTGCCAGTCTGTTATTTATCAGTTTTTTATATTTCGCATAACTATGGAGCATCCGGGAAAGCATCCTGATCAATTACCTTTAAACGCTTCTATTGATGCAACTGTTCAATAAGTAATCAACTGTTTTTTTCAGTTCGCAAGTGAACATGCAGACTGTCAGCTAAATCACATAATCCAACGGGGGCTTGAAATCCTTGCTGTCGCGTACGACAACGCGGTGCTGACGATACACCACCGAATGGGGTAATACGCTCTCGGTGATCCAGGTGTTGCCGCCCACAACGGTATCATGACCGATCACTGTTTTGCCGCCAAGGATCGTGCTTCCGGCGTAGATTACCACATTGTCCTCAATGGTGGGATGACGTTTGGTGCGCGCCATATCCTTCTCAACGGTGAGGGCTCCAAGCGTAACGCCCTGATAAATCTTTACATTCTTTCCAATCTCTGCCGTCTCACCAATCACGATCCCTGTACCGTGGTCGATAAAAAAGGGTGTGGCGATGGTGGCCCCGGGGTTGATGTCGATCCCTGTCTGACCGTGCACATACTCCATCATCACCCTCGGCAGCAGCGGCACCTTCAACTTATAAAGGATATGTGCCATCCGGTACACCGAGATACAGTAGAACCCCGGGTAGGCCAGGATCACCTCCTCGACACAGCTCGAAGCAGGATCGAAACGGGCAATAGATACCGCATCGTCGATCATGGCCTCATATGCTTCCGGCAGCTGTGCCATAAACTGTTCCGAAATATTCTCGGGTGTATCGGAAATAGCGTTCCTGATCGAAAAAAGCAGGTCCTTCAGCTCCAGCGAACAGCGCTCCAGCTCGAAGCGGATCTCATTTTCGTCAACCTTACAATTGAGCTTAATGGGGAAAAGTATATGTACAAGGTTGTCAACAAACTGATGGGTCTTCACCATGGAGGGAGCCTCCATGCAAAATCCCTGGTTCATCGCACTCAGATGTTTTGAAAATGTTTTAAGGTCACTCATTCAATATTTCGTTTAATCAGATGAACTACTCCTATGTTAACACAAAAAGTGCCGTTATGTTAACAAAATCCTTAACAGGGAGAGTATAATATATGTCAAAATTACCAACGGAAGCCCTGCAATGCCCATAAATACAAGGACCATCACAGCGAACAGTAGCAACAGGTACCTGGAAGAATTGGCGCGCACCCCGAAACTTTTGAATTTAAGCGAGAGCAGCGGCAGCGGAACCACCATCAGCACCGACATCACGACCATCAACGCCCAGATAAACCAGGCCCCGACTGCCTGACCAAAAAGCGATCCACTAAAGATAACCTCATAATAGATCCCTGTCCAGAAAAGTGCAAAGGCCGGTGCCGGCAGTCCCATGAAAAATTCCGAAGGTGGCATCAGGTTGAATCTCGCCAGCCGGAGCGCTGCCATTGCCGGAACAATCAGTACCGAAACCAGCATCGCCTTCTCCATAAACGCCATTTCACCAAAACCAATTCCCGGGTGATCGCTACTTAACTGCAGGAGCGTCAAAACCATCGCCGCAGGCACAAGTCCGAAGCTGACCAGATCTGCCAGGGAGTCGAGCTGCTTGCCCATTTCCGAAGTGGCATTCAGCAGCCTTGCCGCCAGTCCGTCGGCAAAATCAAATACCACTGCAGCGGTAAAAAACAGCATTGCCGGCTCTGGCTTCCCCATCAATACCATGTACAATGCTACGGATCCTGAAATTAGGTTCAAAAGTGTAATAATATTGGGGATATGTTTTTTCATGAGATGCGTTCGCCGTTGACTTTCTCAAACCTTCTCAGTGCCCAACGCACCATCTTGAAGCTGAACCAGATTATCACCGGCCACATCAGGTATCCTATAATTGCTGATATATACATTTATGTATTCTTTTATTCGTTGCATAGTAAGGGCCTCTTCCTGTCTAAATTTGCTGTAGCATCTGACCTTTGCACACCCGCAACAAATCTATTCCTGAACCCTGTTAGTAAATATGTGTATCATCCCCTGCTGTCATCTCCTCCTCAGATATCTTCTTGTTGTTGATCGCCCGCCAGGCCCAGGCAATGTATGCAAGCACAAAGGGCACCACCAGCGAGACATAGCTCATCACCGTAAGGGTAAACTCGCTCGACGAACTGTTCTGTATGGTCAGCGAACTCTGCAAGTCGTAAGTTGACGGGTAGAAGGCTGTGTTGTTGAACCCTGCCAGGAAAAAGAGGCAGAGCACCACCAGGACCGTCCCGGGACCCGACAACCAGATACCATTCGAAGTGGTCCGCAAAAGCGACCATCCAATACCGCCAAGCACAAGCAGCACACCCACAAGGAACAATGCGAACACGAGCGGCATCTGTACCAGGTTGTGCCAATATTTGAAGGCCTCCATCGACACCACTCCTGACTGCGGATTAACGGCAAATCCGTCCCTCAGCATCAGCCAGATGGCAAAGGTGAGGAAAAACACCACGAACGGAACAGCATTGATCAACAGCTGTCGCTTCGTACGCGCGATAATCACCTCATGGTCGATCGTATTCATGAAATAGAGCAGTCCGAGCACCCTCGCCAGGAAAAAAACAGTGAATCCGAGCGCCAGGTTAAAC
>CAYSMO010000325.1:0-2693 GCA_964432125.1 uncultured Bacteroidaceae bacterium
ATGTACTTCATAAGTTTTTCTGCGATTGGGTATTCGACCGACCAGATATGCACGTCACTGCCGGAGACATGATTCACATCAATCCACCATGCACCGTGGGTGCTGTCTGCAACGGATATTCCATCAATGCTTTGTGTACCTGTATAGACAGCCACTTTTGCTTCGACCTTTATATGCCTGTTCTGTCCCGGCATAGTCAGGTCGTTCCATGTGAATTTGACCCATGCATCAGTACCATCGGTTCCGCCGGTAGTAGTTGACATATTGGTTGCATCGGAGCTGTCGAGGGTTGAGGTGTCGGTTACACCATCAGCGGTTGCACAGATGACCTCCCAAAGGTCGCGATATGCCCCATCAGAACCCGCCGGAGCTATAAACAGCCTCTGACGTTCCATGTGGTTTGAGTCCGAACCGCCCAGAGATTCATCATAGTAATACACGCTTTCAAGGAATACATAGTTGGAATCCATATGACGGAACAGATAAGCCATATCTTCAGTTGCGAGAATGGTTGTGTTATAATTCGCATCATGTATCACATAAGGATTGGTGCTGAAACCTGAAATGTCCAGGATTTCATTTGCCTCAGTGATAAGGTCTGCACGATAGTCAGGTTCCTGGCCATATTCTTTTTTCCAGTTTGCCACTTCGAGGCATACAGCCGCTGCACTGCATTGGGTGTTCAGTGCTGCATCCGAACCTGCGGAATTTCTTGCAGTTCTCAGTTTTGCGTTGACGGTATCCCAGTCGTCGTCATCAAGAGCGAAAGATACCTGGACATGGACAAGAATCGCCATCGCAAATAACAATAATAAACAATACTTTTTCATTTTTACTTTTCCTTTCAAAAACTTTCATACTATTTGCTGATATTGGTGCCGGATAACAAACCCTGCAACAAAATACCAGCCATACTTTCTTACCAAAGTTGCCTGAATCCTGATGGTAAATTTGGTACTTTTTCAGTTTAAGTCATAAACCACCTCCTTTGAATTACCGAACTGCCAAATATTGTCCTTACTCCTTTTAGCCTAATAAAGCTCAAAAATGCAGTTTTGTGCGATTTTAATGCATATATACAGAGCCTTGAAATTGTGTACAGGATTGTGTACGCAAGAGGCCGTAGTTATTAAGGTATGCTTTTGGAAAGCAGAAAAGCAGTTTCTCTTTTCTAAAGAAGACAAACAAGTTTTATTCGAGTCTGTGACCATCGCCTTACTTACTCCTTTATGGCCGGGCCGGCAAAAGCCAAACCCATTATCAGACTCTTTTCCGTTGAGCTAATATCTCTTTACCATATTTGTTTTTAGAGTTGCAAGATTATTTTAGAAAAAGAAACAAAAAAAGAATAATTTTTTAAAATTTTTTGAGCACAATTGCGAAACAATTAAGATTAGATTTAATTAAGGTAAAACCGGCAGAATAAAAAAGCGCTGCAGCGTTAAAGCCGCAGCGCTTGCAGGACATTATAGAATTATAATCCTCTTTTAGGGCTTATTCCCAGTAACCGAGCAGATAGAATTCAGCGGTATCACTGACATCTTCCATATAGGTTTCTATCTTGCTGTCAGCATCAGCGATAACATGCATCCTGCCGCAGTCCCTGCCGCCTGCCTCGGATTCCTGGAGGTCAAAAATCCTTTGGTCGGATGAGCCGTTGCTGCGAATACCCATCTCGTTTTCATCACCGGTCTGGCCATTGCACATCAATATTTCGCAAACAGAATATGCGCTGATACCATAGCTACTGAGGTCTTTATCGCCCCATGTTGCATCGGTCGATGGTTTGCCTATATCAGTAAATGCCTCGGTATATGTTCCCGGAGCAGTTGTCCAGTAACCGAGCAGTATGAAATCTATGTTAGCATTTTCAGCATAGACTTCAATTTTGCCATCGGCATCTGCCTGTGCAAACATTACGCATACGTCGTCTCCGCCAGCTTCTGCTTCGTGGATGTCAACTTTCCTGTCAAGAGCAGAGCCGTTTGCACGTACGCCGCCCTGGTATTCACTTCCTGAGGAGTTGTTGACGATCATAATTTCCACGATTTCATTGGCACCGACGCCATATCCACTAAGGTCGACATCACACCAGCTTCCTGTGGAACCTGCAGAGAAGCTGTCGAATGCCTCGGTGTAATCGCCTTTTTTCCAGATGCTTACAAGATAGAACTTGTTGTTGCTGGAATGTTCTGCATAGATTTCAATTTTGCCGTCGGCATCTGCTTTTACGTGCATTGTTGCGGAATCCTGTCCGCCGGCTTCAGCCTCGTGCAGCTGGATTCTTCTGTCGAGTGATGAGCCGACTTCTCTAACACCTGTCCATCTTTCATTATATGGGCGCCAATTACTAAGGCCTATCTCGACTACATCGCCGGATTCTACACCATAGCTGCTGAGATCGAGTTCTGTCCATGAGCCGGTAGTTCCTGCGTAGATGGTTTCGTAAGCCTCGGTGTACAAGTTCTTTGCAGTGAAGCTCCAGACCTCACCGGTAGTAGTGCCATACTGGTTATTCGGATCGATTCTCCAATAGTAGGTCGTACCCGGCACAAGGGTGCCTGGATCAAAGCTATTGGAATCCTGGTTACCCTGGAATTCGCCTGAATCCGGAGTTGAATCTGTGCCGAAATAGACATCGTAGTTATCTGCATCAGCAGATTGTGTCCAGCTTAAGACATCATTATAACCAA
>CAYSMO010000326.1:0-2690 GCA_964432125.1 uncultured Bacteroidaceae bacterium
ACAAGCTGTATTACAGGGTTGCAGCAGCATACTATCCGCTGTATGAACTGGAAAAGGTGATTACCATCGAAGAGAAGAATATGGAGATCCTCGAATCATACAGGACAATCGCCAATTCGAAGTATGAAAATGGCAACAGTCCCATGGTCGACCTGCTCAGGGTTGAGATGATGCTGGAGGATGCCCGGACAAACTTGAATATCCTCCGGGAAAAGCAGAAGCCCCTGACAACATCGTTCAATACGTTGCTGAACCGCGATCCCGGGGTACCTGTTGAAGTGGCTGGTTCTGTCGACATGGAAGCGCTTCCCGGGAATTACCGAAAGGATTCTCTGCTTGCCGATCACCCCGCCCTGAGCGCCCTGGAACTCAATGTGGAGGCAACCCGGGCTGCAGAAGTGGCTGCAGTAAAACAGGGACTGCCAAAGATAGGTGCAGGACTGGATTATGTGATCGTGGGTGAGGGTCCGCTGAACGTTGCCGACAACGGCAAGGACGTATTGATGCCCATGGTTTCTGTTACGATCCCTATTTTCAGGGGAAAACAGAGGGCTGCTGTCAGGGAGGCGCAGCTGAACCAGGAGAAGTTTTCCCTGCAGATGGAAGAATATTCCAATACCCTGGAGGCGGAATACGACATGGCCACATTCGAACTGGAGCAACAACAACAGCTGCTGGAGCTATACAAACAGCAGGTGCAACATTCTGAGCAGTCACTCAACCTGCTGTTCTCTGCATATGGGAATTCAGGAAAAGAATTTGAAGAGGTACTGAGGATGCAACAGCAGCTGCTGAAATATGAAAAACTAGCAGCATCTGCTGAAGCAAAATACCAGGTTGCCCTGGCCAGGATCAATTATCTAACTGCAAAAAACTTACAGGATGAACCCCTCTCCATTGGAAATTGATATTATTATTTATCAAGTATTTATACAGCTAAAATACCCATGCCTTAGCGAACTTGATTTTATTGGAATGGGACTCAAAAGTGATAAAAATTAAACTTATTCAATATGAAAACCAATAGAAAAACTACCATTATAGCTGCCTTTACACTGGCAGCCGGACTGCTGCTTGGATGGCTGATCTTCGGGGGTGCTGACAGCTCCTCTGCTGATGACAACAGCCAGGAAGTTGCTGTTGAAAGTGAAACAACCTGGACCTGCTCCATGCATCCGCAGATACGTCAGGAGGAACCGGGCGACTGTCCCCTCTGCGGTATGGATCTGATACCTTTGGAAAAGGATGAAGGGGAGGCGGATCCGATGGCGATACGCATGTCGGCCACTGCTATGAAACTGGCGGGTGTGAGCACGATAATGGTGAGTACGACCGAGCCGGTGAAGAGCATCCGCCTGACCGGTAAGGTGCAGTCAGACGAGCGGTTGGTTTATTCACAATCGTCACACATCCCGGGAAGGATCGAGCAGCTGAAAGTGGCCTTCACGGGTGCGTATGTAAGAAAGGGTGATCCGATCGCATCGGTTTACTCGCCTGAGCTGGCTACAGCACAGGAGGAGCTTTTTGTGGCGCAGAAAACAATGGAAACACAGCCACAGCTTTTCAGTGCCGCAAAAGAGAAGCTGAAAAACTGGAAGCTGACAGAAGCTCAGGTTGATCAGCTGCTGCAGGAGGGAACGGTGCAGGAGGAGTTCGATATTCATGCCGATGTGTCGGGATATGTGGTACAGAAAAAGGTAAACCGTGGTGACTATATCCGAACAGGGGAAGCGCTTTATGAAATTGCTGACCTCTCAAGGGTCTGGGTGCTTTTCGATCTGTATGAATCTGATCTGCTGTGGGTCAAAAAAGGCGACCCTGTCGACTTTTCAGTAGGCTCCCTTCCCGGAGAAAACTTTGAAGGTAAGATTACCTGGATCGACCCGGTGATCGACCCGCGAACCAGGGTAGCCAGTGCCAGGGTGGAGTACAACAACAGCTCCCTGAAACTGAAACCTGAAATGTTCGTCACAGGGACCCTCGAAGCAGCACTTTCCGATCGTTCTGCCAGCATCGTGGTTCCCAAATCGGCCGTGATGTGGACCGGCAATCGGTCGCTGGTTTACGTAAAGGCAGACACCGATCAGGGTGTCTCTTTTATAAACCGTGAGGTGACATTGGGACCGGCACTGGGCGACAGTTATATCATAGAAGAGGGATTGCACGAGGGCGAAGAGATTGCCATCAGCGGTACCTTCAGCATCGACGCCGCAGCGCAGCTCGCCGGAAAACCCAGCATGATGAGTCCGGGAGGCGGACCTGTCATGACGGGACATGACCATGGTGGGCATACTGGACACGGACAAAGCGGACACAGCTCATCCGGAGAAGAGGTGAAAAGGAAGAGAGAAAGTTTTGAAGTGAAAGGGCTTTGCGGCATGTGCAAAACACGCATAGAGGAGACCGCACTAACGGTTGAAGGTGTTGGATATGCTGAATGGGACCAGGAGACAACGATCCTGGAGGTTGTATTTGATGAAGAAACAACCTCTGTGGATGCCATTCAGAAAGCCATTGCCGCTGCTGGACATGACACCCCTATGCACAAAGCAAAAGATGAGGTGTATGAAAATCTTCCGGGATGCTGCAAATACGACCGTTCCAGTTAAATACATCACCTTCTCCCAGAGCCATTTTCGCTGTGATGTCATTGATGACATAGGAAGTTAAAAAATCAAAAACAAAAAAAA
>CAYSMO010000327.1:0-2677 GCA_964432125.1 uncultured Bacteroidaceae bacterium
TGCGCCGGTCGTCGCCTGGCCGAAGCCATCGTTACCCCTCGACTTGCATGTGTTAAGCCTGCCGCTAGCGTTCATCCTGAGCCAGGATCAAACTCTTCATTGTAATTAAAAAGTTAAATTTCTACTCAAGATTCTTCACTCCAAAAAATTGAATTTTCGGTTGCTTTTCTTACCTATTTCTTACTTCAATACTTTCAAAGAACTTCTTCTTATATTTTAGGGATGGCAAAGATAATAAATTATCTGATTCGTCCCAAAAAAACTTTCAAAAAACTCGCTTTGGTTATTCACATATTCCCCGAAAGCGGATGCAAAGATAAGCTTTAAATTTTCTATTCTCCAAATGTTTTTGAAAAAAAACTTAAACTTTTTTTCTTCTGTTTGATAACCAGTATTTTATAATTTTCAAAATGTTTCTACTCTTTGCCATTACTAACTCATAGAACATCCCTGGTCTCAATTTATACTTTGCCATCTTACAATGAACGACCGTTGCATTTCTGAAACGGAGCGCAAATATAGATGCTTTTCTGATACCCGCAAACAAAATGCCGGAAAAGATTCTCAATTGACCTGCCCGGAAAAAATAAATGCTACTTTTGTAATTCTGACGAATTGAATTCCATGAGCGAAAAGCTGGTCATCATACCTACCTACAACGAAAAGGAGAATGTCGGGAAAATAATCCAGGCAGTGATGGATCTTGATATCCAAACCGATTTGTTGGTTATTGATGATAATTCACCTGATGGAACGGCAGGGATCGTGAAAGAGCTGCAAGCCGGTTTCAATAACCGCCTGCACCTGCTGGAGCGATCAGGAAAGCTCGGCCTTGGTACCGCCTATATTATGGGATTTAAATGGGCCCTCGATAAAGGGTACCACTATATATGTGAAATGGATGCCGATTTCTCACACGATCCGAATGACCTGCCGCGACTTTTTAATTCCTGCGAAAAAGAGGGCGCCGACATGACCATCGGGTCCAGGTATATCTCAGGTGTCAATGTTGTGAACTGGCCCATGGGCCGTGTACTCATCTCTTACTTTGCCTCAGTGTACGTCCGCCTGATCACCCGCATGAAGATACGGGACGCTACAGCAGGTTTCGTCTGCTACCGCCGCGAAGTACTTGAGACCATCAAGCTCGACCAGATTCGTTTCAAGGGCTATGCCTTCCAGATCGAAATGAAATTTACCGCCTGGAAGTACAAATTCAACCTGGCAGAGATTCCTATCATATTTACCGAACGCCGTGAAGGCAGCTCCAAGATGAGCGGCGGGATCGTCAGCGAAGCGATCTGGGGGGTGATTCGGCTGAAGATCACCAGCTGGTTCACGAAATATAACCGGTAGCGGTATGTTTTTTGTATCTTGCATCAAAATAATCTACCTGGCATGAACAACTATCTTATTAAAAATGTACGTATCGTGAACGAAGGCGCGATCACCCATGGGTATGTGGTGGTACGCCATGGAATTATACAGGCCGTTGGCGAAGGATCGCCCGAAGTTGAATCAGACTACGCTATTGAAATTGATGCTGAAGGCCAGTTCCTCATTCCGGGGGTGATCGACGACCAGGTGCATTTTCGTGAGCCGGGACTAACCCACAAAGCCGATATCTTTACCGAATCAAAAGCAGCTGTTTCGGGAGGGATTACCTCCTTCATGGAGATGCCGAACACGAAGCCACAGGCAACTACAATCGAAGAACTGGAAAAGAAATACCGGCTGGCTGAAGAGAAATCCTTCGCCAACTACTCTTTCTACCTGGGTGCCACCAACGACAATATCGAAGAGATCAAAAAACTGGATCCGACGAAAAACTGCGGAGTGAAGGTGTTCATGGGCTCCTCCACCGGAAATATGCTGGTGGACAACAGGGAGGCGCTTGAAAAAATATTCGCACAATCCCCTACCCTGGTGGCAACACACTGCGAGGATGAAGCGACTATTCAGAAAAACACCGCTCATTTCAGGGAGCAATACGGCGATATGGTACCTGTGAGCGCACACCCGTTGATCAGGTCCGAAGAGGCCTGCTACATATCCTCCTCTCTGGCCGTGGATATGGCAAAGAAACACAATACCCGCCTGCATGTGCTACATATTAGCACTGAAAAGGAACTGGAGCTGTTCGGAAAGGGGGATTACATGAGTGGGAAGAAGATCACCGCAGAGGTGTGTATTCATCATATGTGGTTCAACGATGAGGACTACGAGACAAAAGGTTCTCTGATAAAATGGAACCCGGCCGTGAAAAAGGAAAGCGATAGGAAAGCCCTCTTTCAGGCCATGCTCGACGACAGAATTGATATCGTTGCAACGGACCATGCCCCGCATACGATTGAGGAAAAACAGAGCCGCTATTTTGACTCCCCATCGGGCGGACCGATGGTGCAGCACGCTCTCACCGCCATGCTGGAATTTGTACACCAGGGAAAAATGACTGTCGAAAAGGTGGTGGAGAAAATGTGCCATGCACCGGCTGTATTATATAATGTGAAGGACCGCGGGTTTATCCGCCCGGGGTACAAAGCCGATCTGGTGCTGATCGATCCTGACTGGGAATGGACCGTATCGCACAAGAACACCTATTATAAATGTAAATGGACACCGCTCGAAGGACCCCTGGGTGGCTGCATACCCCGCGTCGAAACAGAGAAGGGAGAAC
>CAYSMO010000328.1:0-2662 GCA_964432125.1 uncultured Bacteroidaceae bacterium
GCACCTCCTTCCAGTTCTGTGATCCTTTTTTCGAAAACATCGTTAGTAGGATTCATGATCCGGGTATAGATGTTTCCGAATTCCTTCAAAGCGAAAAGATTTGCCGCGTGTTCAGAATTTTTAAATGTATATGATGTGGTTTGGTAAATGGGTACGGCACGAGAATGTGTATCGCTGTCGGGTTCATGACCTGCATGTATCTGTGCTGTTTCGAAATGTTTGTATTTTGTACTCATGGTTGATATTATTAAATGTTATATTGAGATGAACTGTTTTTAGGTTGAAGCCATACATATGGTATGGCTGTAATTAGCAACAAATGGGAATGATCGAAACTTCTGGATTGCAGGGAGTGCAAAACGCTCAACGAAGCTCCGTGTTACGCATGGACATAGGCAACAGCGGCATGGTAAAATTGTTCCATGCAGTTGGGTCATAAGCTTTGTCCCATTGTTGTAATGTAAACTGTCTCATTTAATCTTTTTTAGTTATTATTTCCTGTTTCAACAGGTTAGGTTTTGGCACCTTCGCCGGTTTTGAGTCCGGTGGGTTGCCAGGGGATCTCAGAGCCTAATCTCTTACCCCGTTCTCAATAACTCGCACGGAAAAGTCCGTTTTGAATTGATGGTGCAAATATATGCTGAAGAACATTATCTTGCAAACTGGAAAAAGTATTTTTAACAATACTATTTTGATTTTAAACTGTAAAAACCTATGTATCAAAAGTCTAATGTAAAAATAATTTAGACTCTTCATAGAAATATTTTTTAGCTATTGTTTGTCTATAATGTCCAATAACTGCACACGCCTTGTCCGCCGTACTTAGGCACTAAGGCAGGCGGGCCTTATTTCATCCGGGTTTGCTTCTGTGTTAAAAGCTATAGGTTAGCCCGACACCAAACAGCTGTTTTAGCTGGATACGGGATTCTGTCTCATCGGTAGGCACCCCTGAATCATCCAGGAGATCAAATCTGATATCATAATCATAGATCATTTGGGTGATGAGTGATGCGGAGATATAATCATTTACCTTCATGCTTAGCAGCAGGTCGAAGTTGACGTCAATATACTGCGGATTTTCCAGGTAATTGGAGAAGAGATCGATCTTGGTATTCAGCTTGATATTTTCCATAATCGAACTTGTGAAAGCAATCTTCACATATCCCCCGAACTCACTTCTTACCATCTTGTCAGCTTCCACACCGAACGATCCGGCCAGGTCTTCATCCGTCACAATTGTCATCTTACCGGTTACAGGTGCGATGAAAACTGTGAATTTGTCGTTTGGTTTGTAGTCCATACCGAAGGAGAGGTTGAGGTATCCTGGGGCCAGGAAATTGGATATTTTTGTTCTGTTTTCCAGGTCGCCCGGATTGGCATATCCTTCTGTAAACTGCGTTTTGAAACTGAGAAGTCCTGTGTAGCTCCATAGTTTGCTCGCCTTGTAGCCGAGTTTTGAAGCCATATCAATTTTGTCGTCGCTTTTTCGTAAGGGAGTATCACCCTGTTTGATCAGTCCGTATCCAAGGTTCAGTTCATTGGTCCAGCTTGCATTGCCATCCCTGCTTGTATAGTTTGCGTTCAGATTAATTATGGCGTTTCCTGCAAGAGAATTTTCACCTCCTGCAGCCCAGTTGCTTAGAGACATTTGGGAAAAATTGACCGTTGTTACACCATTGAATTTCCATAGGGTATCGGCTGTTTCCTGGCTAAATATTTGGCCCAGTATCATGGTAATTGCGAGAATACTAATAATCTTTTTCATAAAGGGTTTTGTTAAAAATATACTTAATAATACGGAATTTAGGACAAATATCCCGGACTTTTGTTCCCGTTTGCGGATTTATTATCTCTGAGTGGTTCGTAAATGGGTCACGATCATGACATCCAAATTAAAAATAACCGAGAAAAATTCGACTGAAAGAATAATCATTCGACAGGCATAACTGAGATGCTACACCGGTAACATCTGCGTTCAGCCCAGCAGGATCTTCATCTGCTCCCTGTTCCGGGCGTTCAGGATATTTTTTGCTTCGGGTGTATAGAGGTATCCGAGCAGTTCTGCGTAATGTTCAGTAACCTTTGGCCTGATGATTTTATAGGTAGGGTTCATCAGTTTGTTCTCGATGGTAAATCCCTCTGCCAAAATACCGGAGGTTGCAGGGATCCATCGCTGCGGGTACATATCACCATATTTCCCTTTGCTCCTGTACTCCCTGATCTCTGCGTCGATAATTCCGATGGCTGCTTCAACACCCTCATCACTGGTGGGATCAACCCCCTTGTCACGGAGATACCGTTTTAGCGCCTCAGCATTTGGATGCAACAGGCAAATGGTAAATGGGTTTTGGTTGTTGTGAAGGATGCATTGTTCAATATATTCTGACTGATCGGTCAATGTCTCTTCAATCCCTTCGGGGCTGTATTTTTCACCATCGTCTGCGATTAAAAGGCTTTTGTATCTTCCCAATACGTGGAGAAAACCATCTTTGTCCATATACCCCATATCCCCAGTAAAAAGCCAATCGTTTTGAATGGTTTCTGCAGTCGCTTCCGCATTTTTCCAGTATCCCTTCATTACATTCTCACCGCGAATGACGATCTCTCCGCCCGTTCAACCGCGGGTTATGCCGGATCATTTTCGTGAATATGCTGAAAACCG
>CAYSMO010000329.1:0-2640 GCA_964432125.1 uncultured Bacteroidaceae bacterium
ACAAGGTTCATTCCGGCAAAACCGGCACCAATGATAACGACCCTTGGCAAATTGGTACTAGTTATCGCTATATCTCTCATTGCTTCAATCTCTTATATCAAAAAACATTACCGGTTTATAAAAAAGGGAAGACCCAAATATGGTAATCTCCCCCTTAACAAGTACTAACCCTTGATTTGAAACCGCACTCCCCGCATAAAAAGGTTGCGTACGGCTTAGAATAGTGCCGGCAAATAGTATTATACTCCCTTTTTTGCTGTTGCCACTGCATCAGCAAGTTCCTGATCAGATTTTGCTACGCTTATCTTGGTGATCAGCTTCTTGGTTTCAGCATCAAAGAAATAGGCCGTGCCGGTTCCTTTGTTCTCCGCCATCACCTTGTCCAGACCAACTTCTTTCAAAGCTGCAGCCGATTTTCTTTTCGATGCGTCATCCGTAAGGTCATTGGCGATAAACTGTATGGCCCCGTCCTTATTGCTCTCCATAAAGGCTGCGTGTGCGCGCTCACCGTTATTCTGACATACAGAGCACCATTCTGCATGGTTAATTACTGCGATTACTTTGGAATCCGACTGAGCCATTGCAGAAACAGAAAGAAACAGGATCATCGCAAGACTGAAAATAAATGACATTTTTGTTTTCATGGTTATTTGTTTTTTTTTGGTTACAGGTAATAAGTAGCAGAAGATGCGCAGCCTGACAATGCATGCACATTTTAACAAATAATTACCATTTGAACCGCTGTAAAAAAGGCTCTACGATATAATTCGAGCTTATTCATAAAGTGCATTAGATGAATTCTAAGCAAGCTTGAGAGCTCGTGAATTCTGCATAGAATAACACTCTATGAGCAAATCAGATATCATGGATTATCAAAATGTAGTACTTTACAACTCACAGTGTGTCCCGTCCTCAGTCAAATTTTTACAGGGATAACGCCATGTCATTCCCGGGTCATCAATAAGCTCATCGGCTTTTTCCGGTCCCCACGTTCCGGCAGGATAGCCATGCAGCGGAATCTCCGGATCATTTTTCCACGCTTCCAATACAGGCATCACAAATTTCCATGCCTCAATAACCTCTTCAGTACGAGCAAACAACGTTAAATCTCCCTTGATAGAATCAAAAATGAGACGTTCATAAGCTGAAGGTATCCGTTGATGCTCCAAATCATCATAATGAAAGTCCATATTCACCGTTTGTACCTCAAATCCGGCCCCGGGAATTTTCATTCCAAATTTTAATAAGATCCCTTCATCTGGCTGAATCCTCAATACCAACTGGTTACATGAACTGCAATCTGCCTGTCCCGCGAACAGGGAATGGGGCGTTGGTTTAAAATGGATCACCACTTCCGTGACCCGCGTAGGCAGCCGTTTACCGGTGCGAATGTAGAAGGGCACCCCTCCCCATCGCCAGTTATCAATATAGAATTTCAGCGCCGCAAAAGTTTCTGTTGTGGAATCCTTGTCCACCCCCTCTTCATCACGATAACCATCTACGGTGAGCTCCTTAATGGTTGAAGCCATATACTGTCCTCGCAGCGCAACATCTTTAACCTCATCTTTTCGAATGGGTCGCAACGACTGAAACACCTTCAAAATTTCATTCCTGATAGAATCAGGTTGCAAGGTCGCCGGAGGCTCCATGGCCGTTAATCCCACCACCTGTAGCAGATGATTCTGCACCATATCGCGCAAGGCCCCCGAACGTTCATAATAGCCGCCCCGTCCCTCTACGCCAAGACTTTCAGAGGAGGTTACCTCCACATGATGAATATACCGGCGGTTCCAGAGCGGTTCAAAGATTCCATTGGAGAACCTGGTTACCATTAGATTCTGAACCGTCTCCTTTCCCAGGTAATGATCGATCCTGTAAATCTGCTCCTCCTCCCAATCCTTTAGCAACGCATCTTTAAGTTGAAGGGCCGAGTCGAGGTCATATCCAAATGGCTTCTCAATAATTACCCTTTTCCAGCCATTTTTCTGATTGTTGAGTCCAACCGATGCAAGTCTTTGGGGAATTACTCCATACAACTCCGGTGGAGTAGACAGATAAAAGATGGTATTTTCAGAGACATTCAACGATTTTTGCAATGCTGCCAGCCGCTCTTTCAAAATTTCATACGATCGGGCATCATCGTATTGCAGCGATGAATAAAACAACTTTCCTGCAAACTCCTCTACCTTTTCACTGTTATCCGTTTCGTTGTGCTGCCCAAGCGCCTTCACCATGCTCTGCCTGAATTCTTCATCAGAATAATCGGTTCTGGCAACTCCCAGAAGTGTGAAGTTCTCCGGAAGTGAACCCTGCACATACAATGAGTAAATGGCCGGGACAAGCTTTCTTTTGGTCAGATCACCCGAAGCGCCAAATATGACATAAATAAAACTGTTCTGCATCGTTGTAAAATTTATTGCAAGTTATAACAGCAGTCGCTAAAATAAAGCAACCTTACCAAACAAAGCCCAAAAACACTAAAACAAAAATCCCGATCCGATATACAGCCCTTTTGTCCCCAGTTGAGGATCCAGCGAAAACCCATAGTTCACCGAGATAATATTGTCCTTGTTGTAAATCAAATATACTCCTGCACCTGCCGTCGCATGCGGACCACCCCTCTGATCCCTGAACAGATCC
>CAYSMO010000330.1:0-2618 GCA_964432125.1 uncultured Bacteroidaceae bacterium
TCGGGCCTCTTGATCGTGCAACGCCGTTTCAAAACAATCTATACTATCCTTTAGAGCCTTCCGATAATGCTCTTTCAAACCATTGAAATCGAATAGTGGCAATCCATTTTTTGAATAACAGATAGAATCCCGTGGGTCGTTTCCATAGTTGATAAAATATGGTGGTACTATATATACAGGGGGCGCTTCACCATCAAATCCAGATTTTTCAAGTTGGCATAATAAATAACCTATTGCGTATATAGTATCAGCGTATGCTGGATTATCAGTATCAACACACCTCTTCAAGCGTTGTGAAGCTTTCAATAGATCATAGATAACAGCACCACTTTGAGGGTCATAGCCAACAATGCTATCATCGCATACAGCACTATGAAAAAAAGCGTTTGGAAGCTTCTCTCGCAACTCCATTTTGATGTGATATTCATAAGGACAGTCCCGAGTTTGACAGTTGATGCGGGTTCCCCCCTCTGTAACCCGCATAAACACTGAGGTCAGGGTCTCGATTTTCAAAAGTGTAGTGAACAATCTTTCAACAAAGCATTGATTTTAATTGGATATATCATATACTTGTGTAGTTAAACTTCACAGATGTATATCCGAGTCACCAAAAACCAGCGGGGTCATGCTTACTACCACCTGGTAGAGTCCTACCGCCAGGAAGGGAAAGTGAAGCAGCGGGTACTACTCTCATTGGGCCGTGTAGAGGAGAATAAGTTGGAAGAGCTCGCGGAAGCAATCAACAAGCATCTCGAGACGGCCAACATCTTCAACCTGGCCAGGGAGATCGATATTGAGAAAACGTATATCCTGGGCCCGTTGCTGGTACTGGAGCGCATGATGGTTCAGCTGGGCATTGCAGAAGTATTAAAAAAGCTATCCAGGGATCACAAGAAACTGCAGTTTGATTTTGAGAAGGTTGTTTTCACCCAGGTATGTTCCCGGTTCATAAAGCCGGTATCGAAGCTGGCACTTTATGACAACTGGCTGGAACGGATGTACCCGGGGATGATCGACCACGACATTGAGTTGCAGCACATTTACCGCGGTTTAGACCTGTTGGCAAAGCACAAGGAAGAGATAGAGCGGTTCTTGTACCAGTGGGACAAGGACCTGTTCACCCTCGACGTGGACGTGGTGCTTTACGATCTTACCACGCTTCGCTTCGAGAGTACCCGTGAGGACCTGGATGAACATCGGCGGTTTGGCTACAGCAAGGAGATGCGGACCGACTGTACACAAATCGTCCTGGGATTATTGACTGACACGAACGGGATCCCACTATGCTTCGAGGTTCATCCTGGAAACACCTTTGAGGGCAACACGCTCAAGGGCATCGTGGAGAAGATAGAGAAGAAGTTCTCCATTCGACGATTTATCTTCATCGCTGACCGGGGATTGTTCTCGTTCGCTAACCTTGATCATATCCGCGACAACCAGGGAGAGTTTATCGTGGGCTTGAAGATGGGATCCCTGGAAAAAGAAATACAAGAGGGTTTTTACGATATCGGGAATTTTACCTGGATCAATGACGAGCTGGCCGTTTACGAGACCAGGTTCCGGGAAGACCGGTGTATTATCACCTGGTCGAAGTCAAGGGCAGATCGTGACAAGAAAGCCCGTGAGGATATCATAGAGAAGATTAAAAAGAAAATCGCTGCCGACAAGAAGAAGGCGAGAAAGCTCATCACCAACCGCAATTACAAGAAGTATGTCAAGGTTGAAGGCAAGGACGTGTGCGAGCTTAACCACCAGGCCATCGCGGAGGAAGCGGCCAAGGACGGGTTCTTTGGTGTGATCACCAATGTTACTTCCATGTCCCCGGCCGATATCGTTACCAACTACAAGCAACTATGGAAGGTGGAGGATGCCTTCGGGGAGATAAAAGGAACATTGAAAACTCGCCCCATGTTCCACTGGACAGACCAGAGAATAATCGGACATCTGGTCCTGTGTTTTCTGGCCTACCTGTGCGAGGCACATCTAACCAAAGCCCTGCGGGATAGTTATGAGATACTGGAGAAAAAATCCATCTCCAAGAAGACAATTAAACCTCGCCAGCTAACCGTGGTGCAGGCAATGGACGAGTTAGCCCAGGTCATGGCTGTTCCTGTCAAAGTCAAAAAGGAAACTATCTGGGTGAGGACCGATATCCCCACCAATGCCACCAGCCTGATGAAGGCCATTGGCATGAAGATCCCATCGAAAATAATCGCCAAGTAACCCGAAATGTAGTGTCACAAACTTGATCAGGGGTGACTATATGCCTGAATGTGAGATTTTTGAAAAAAACAACTGTCAAACTCGGGAATGAGGATTACTCCTACTCGGTGGTGGATGGAGATTATGGAGAGCTGGGAACCTGGGAGCTTCAGGGAGACAAGCTGCATATGACCGTTACAGGAGAAACTCCGGATGACGATCCCCTGATCGTCCGTAGTCTGAGCAGCACCGATGCCCTTGTAGCCTTTGAAGAGGAAGAATCGATGGATGTCAATGAGGATGGCACAGACGATTTTACGGCCACCATCATTATTGAGCTCAACCTTTCCAAGCAGTAAGCCTTATTGGCTCCCCTGCAGGCTTTTTCTATCATTTGCCCAGCCACAGCCACTGAA
>CAYSMO010000331.1:0-2617 GCA_964432125.1 uncultured Bacteroidaceae bacterium
CTGACGAGCGGGATGCGACAGCCTACCAGACCGTATACGCCAGGCAGGATGGCTCGGTTGCCGCCCCTACTGCCGGACTACATTTCACGGAGAAGGTGTTGGAGGCACTGGACCAAAAGGGTGTTCAGCGGCACGAGCTGGTCCTTCATGTCGGCGCCGGCACCTTCATCCCAGTGAAGGAGAAAAACGCGGTGAACCACCAGATGCACGCCGAACTGGTAACGGCCGACCGCTCCCTGCTCGAATCGCTGTTAACGGGGGATCGCAAGATCGCCGTCGGTACCACGACGACCCGCAGCCTGGAGTCGATCTACTGGCTGGGAGTAAAGGCGATCAGCAATGAAGAATTTTCGTTCGACAACCTCTGTCTTGACCAGTGGGATGCCTACGAATTGGAACAAGGGGATCTGTTGGACCAGACACCTTTGGAAAAGGCGGTTCGGGCATTACTGAATCAGATGGATGATGCGGGTATCGATTCTTTCTCCTTTCATACGCGGCTGATGATCACTCCGGGATACCGGTTCAGGGTGATCGGTGGACTCTTTACCAATTTTCATCAACCAAAAAGTACGCTGTTGCTGCTTATTGCTGCTGTGGCGGGGGATAACTGGCGGAGAATCTATAATTACGCATTGGAAAACGAATTCCGGTTTTTGAGCTACGGTGACAGCTCACTACTGTTTTTATAAATTTACTGAATTTGGAGATCATCTGTAATCTTTTTACATTTGTACGTATAAATTGCATAAATTTAGTGGTATAATGGAAAAGATCACACTTAGTTTACACAATACCAGGCTCAAAAAACAGATAAAAGCCTATGCAAAAAATCGGAGCCTGACGATATCGGGGATCGTTGAAAACTATCTTCAGAATCTGATTAAAATTGAAAAACAGCAGCAAAAGGTTGAATACGATCTTCCCGGTGATCTCGACGCTTTGCTTGATGGTATTGAAGTGAGTGAGGAGCTAAAATCCAGAGATTATAAATCACTTAGGGATGAAATGTATGATCAACGGGAAGTATGAAAAATGAGCATTTTAAAATAAAGCGTGTTTTGCTGGATGTAAATGTATGTATCGATCTGATTGTTAACCGAACCATCTTACCTACCATTAAGAAAAAAATTTTTGAAGTATTTTTGCGGAAAAAGATAGTACCGTTTGTTCCTGCATGTTCACTTGATACAATCTACTACATCTTGAACAGTTCAATTAAACTTGAAAAACCGGTGGCTGAAAATGCTTTAAAAAACCTTCTGAATTATACCCGGCTGCTTCATACCACCGATGAGACTATTCAGCGGGCATTTTCTTCTGGTTTTTCTGATTTTGAAGATGGACTGATAAATTCACTCGCAGAGGAGAACAAGATGGATGCTATTATAACAGGTAATGTGGCTGATTTCAATAAATCTTCGTTGCCGGTCTACAGACCTGAAGAATTTCTGGCCTTGTTCCAATAATTTATTATTTGCTAATAATTATGAAAAAGGATCATTAAACTACTAAAAAATGGCTGAAAAAGATATTCGCTGGATACAACGGTTCCGGAATTTCACGAAATCAATGCGCTATTTGGAACAGGCTTTGCAAATAGATCATCCTGATATTGTGCAAAAAGCTGGGATTATTCAATTTTTTGAAATGAGTTTTGAGTTGGCCTGGAACATGATGAAGGATTACCTGGAAGAGCAGGGTTTTGTGGATGTAAAATCGCCAAGAAGTGCTTTGAAGAAAGCCTTTGAATTGAATATTTTAGAAAACGGGCACGACTGGATGGATTTATTGCAGGACAGAAACCTCACCGTGCACACTTACGACGAGCAGAAGGCAACCGATCTGGAACAGTTGATACAAAATAAATATTTCCCATTATTAAAAGCTTTGCAGAGCAGTTTTAAGCAAAAAGTGGATGAGAAATAAATTGGGACTTTTAGATAAAGATCTGAAAACTATTCTTTCGGTTTTGAACCAGCATTCCAAAGTAGAAAAAGCAATAATTTTTGGTAGCCGGGCAAAAGGCAATTTTAAGAATGGCAGCGATGTTGATATTGCCCTGCAAGGTGAAGATTTAGATTTCGATACCGTCAGTCAGATTAGCTATTCACTGAACGAGGAAACCAACATGCCCTATAAATTTGATATACTCAACTACCACAGCATTAAAGAACCGGCATTAATTGATCATATCGATCGGATTGGAATTGAGATTTTTAGGAGATAGAAAGAAAAGTTTTTTCCAAATCCAACCGCAATCATTATTGTCGCCAAAATTCATTATTGCCGCCAAAGACAAAAGAATATAAAATGCTGCTGAAGACATTCAATTAAATTCCATCAATCAATTTTTTCAGCAATGCGGCAAACCTTTCTATATCCTCTTCTGCTGTGTCGAACGAGCACATCCAGCGTACTTCTGAGGCCTCTTCGTCCCAAACATAGAAGAAAAACTCCTCCTGAAGCTTCGGGATAAGTGCCGCAGGGATGGTGGCGAAGACCGCGTTGGCCTGCACGGGCCGGGTAACATTCACCGTTGGAATATCCTTCACAGCATCGGATAGCTTCTGTGCCATCTTGTTAGCATGCAGGGCATTTTTCTTCCAAAGGTCAT
>CAYSMO010000332.1:0-2615 GCA_964432125.1 uncultured Bacteroidaceae bacterium
CGCAGCGAACTGGTTTTTTCCTAAATCGGCTGCATAAGACAAAAGATTATTATATTTGTTATGATAAAACTAACTTGAAATAACTCTAGCCCAGCTTGAAGGGCAATATATAAGAACCCTGACAGGCCAAATTAATAAATCTGGATCAATGACAAATAAGGAACACATACTGCATTCCATAAGGTCCAGAAAGGCTGAGATCGCACAGTTTGGAATCAGAAGTATCGGATTATTTGGATCCTATGCAAGAGATGAGCAATCTGAAAATAGTGATATTGATATTCTAATTGATTTTGAACCTGAGAAGGAAAATTTTGACAATTTTATGGCAGCTTACGATTTTATTGAGCAACTTTTTAAAAGTCAGCATGTTGAATTAGTAACTAAAAACGGGCTTAGTCCATATATTGGCCCGAAGATTCTGAATGAAGTAACATATGTCTAAAGAACCTGTTGAATATCTGAAACACATTCGTGATGAGTGTGAATTTGTTCTTTCTGTTATCAATTCAGAAACTACAAAGGATTCATTCCTTGCAGATGAGACACTTAAGCGCGCTATCATCAGAAGTTTGGAAATTATTGGGGAAGCAACCAAAAAGATTCCTGCTGACCTTAAGTTGAAATGGGGAACGATTCACTGGAAAAACATGGCAGGAATGAGAGACCGGTTGATCCATGACTACATGGGAATAAACTATTCGATAGTCTGGGATGTAATCAAAAATAAGATTCCTGAACTATATAGTCAGATTGTTGAGGTAATTGAAAAAGAATGAGATAAAATGAAGAAAACTTATATTGTTTTAACTGTATTACAAATAGGCATTGTTGTTTTATTCATGCCTGCTTTTAATTACACCTGGTTTTCGTTTGAAGTTCCTAACTGGGCTGTTTATTTTTTTGCAGTACCGATTGGCTATACGTTCTTTAACATATTTAAACCTACAAAACCTTTTCCTCTAATACTCTGGATTTCCTTAGGTGCTATTGCCTCGATATTACTTGATAGAAGTTTTGTTGTCGATGTGGCTCTCAAAAAAATCCTTGCTATAGCATGTGGGGCATTATTGGTATGGTTTCTTCATTTTCTTAAAAATCGAAAAGCCCGATAGTAGCAACTCTATTCCTCCTCAAAAATCACTCCCCGGTTGGTGCGGCCGTCGATCTTAATTACCAGGGGATCGTCGAAGCGGACATGGCGGATCAGGCCATCATCGTAGAGCGCCTTTTTCACCGATAGTTTGTCGTGGTTAAAGCAGCCTTCGTTGATATAGGGATTAACGGTCATGTAGCCCACCCGGAAAGAGGTGAGGTTCTGGAAGAAGTGTGTGCCCTGACTCGGGTCGATCCGGTAATTGGCCAGTCCCGACTCAATGATCACCCGTGCCTCTGATATCTGGGGCCACTTCACAGGGATCCCCAGCCACGGGTCGGTAGAGCCCCAACGCCCCGGACCAATCAGCACGTAATTGAGCCCGTCCTCCCTGAACCGGGCGTTCAGCGCTTCGATCTTCCCTACCAGCTCATTGCTCTTCGCCGCATCCCAATTATCGGGGATAATATACACCATATCCCTGATGCCGGGGAAGGTGCCGTTCCCCAGTGCACTCTCGGAGCTTACAATGGTTTCTGCCTTGTCGACTTCATCAATAACGATGTTGCTCGACTGGTCAGATTCTACAATCGGTCTGATCTGCAGTAGATTAAACATATGGGGTCTCTCCTTGTCGGGACTCATGTTCAAAGCAAATTCAATCTCGATGGGCAGGTTCATCTCCTGCTGACAAATCTCCAAAATATCCTTGAGAATAGCAGCCAATGGAAAGCTGTCGTGCTGCAACACCCCGGCGAAGGTCATCAGTCGCTTTCCATCACCGTGCAGACCATCGCGGATAATATCATTGTTATAATCGTACGCCGAAACCAGGTGCTTCAACACCGGATCATCATCAATCGAACTGATATTCCTCTTCAACAGGTTCACTCCATCATTCACTGAGGCGGTGAAATGCTGGTCGTTCATATCCAGCGCGAAGAAGTAACGCTGTGTCTCCTTCAGTGCCATCGCATTGGACGACAGCTGCAGGATCTTATTCGGATAACGGGGAGAAAACCGAATCGACACTCCTCCATCAACAACATATTTACCCAGTCCGTAAGCGATCTTAACGATTCCGTCTCCAGGCTTCTCGGGCGCGATCGGATAAAAATTAATCGACCTGGCGATCCCCGAAATAGTCGGGTAAAACATCTCGCCGTGCATCGAACCACACACCTCCTGCAGCACGATCCCCATCTTCTCCTCGTCAATCACGTTCGAAGTGGCCTGTATATATCCCTTGCTCGCCTTGAAATAGACGGAGGCGTACACCGATTTGATCGCCATGGTGAGGATCTCCATCGTATGGGTCATGTCGTCCCTGTTCACCGGGATCATATAGGTGGAGTAGATTCCCGCAAACGGCTGGTAATGTGAATCCTCCAGCTTACTGGATGATCGTATTGCGAGCGGAGCGTTCACATAGGAGAGCATGGCGTAGAGGTCCTGGTGCAGCTCGCCCGGGAAGCGCGCCTGGATGAAATGATCCAGGATCTCCTCATCTGAGAGGTCC
>CAYSMO010000333.1:0-2606 GCA_964432125.1 uncultured Bacteroidaceae bacterium
CCCGCTTCCCCGCTTCCCCGCTTCCCCGCACCTCGCACCCCGCACCCCCCCGCTACAATAACTATAGATTTTCCTTGATGAAATCGGTCATTCTGGTGTACAGGTGGAACGTGGTATTGCCGCCGTAGATTCCATGGTTCTTGTTCGGGTAAAAGAGCATCTCGAACTGTTTGTCGGCCTCCACCAGGGCAGTTACAAAGTCGACACTGTTCTGGAAATGGACGTTGTCATCGCCCATTCCGTGGACCAGCAGGAATTTGCCTTTCAGCTGGTCTGCAAAATTGATGGGTGAGTTATCGTCATAGCCATCGGGATTCACCTGTGGTGTGCGCATAAACCTTTCGGTGTAGATCGTGTCGTAATAGCGCCAGCTGGTGACCGGTGCCACGGCGATTCCCATTTTAAAAAGGCCGTTTCCCTTGGTGAGGCAGAGGCTGGTCATGAATCCGCCATAACTCCATCCGAAAATACCGATGCGCTCCCTGTCGATGTAGGGCAGATCGCCCAGGTAGGTGGCCGCCTCCACCTGGTCGATGGTCTCCAGCTTGCCCAGCTCCTTGTAGGTCGATTTCCTGAACTCCTCACCGCGTCCGTTGGTTCCGCGGTTATCGACGCAGGCAACGATGTAGCCCTCCTGAACCAGCATCTGAAACCAGGGGGCACGTCGGTTCCAGGCCTCCACGACATTTTGCGATTCGGGCCCGCCATACACATAAATAAACAGCGGATACGTTTTTCCGGGGTCGAAATCATCCGGCCTGATCATGTACCCATTGAGCAGCTGACCACTTTCTGTCGGCACCTCCATAAATGTAACCTCCCCAAAACCATATTCTTCGGAGCTTTTTTTCAGTGAACTGTTATCTTCCAGGATCCGGATCAGTTTGCCTCTCCTGTTATACAATTCATATACAGGAGGGGTGTTCGCGTCCGAGTGACTCATAATATAGTAATCGAATGTTTTGCTGAAACTAGCATCATAACTACCCGGTTCTCCCGAGAGCCGCTTCTTTTTCGAACCATCCAGTTCTATAGAATAGAGATGAATCTGCATGGGCGATTCCTCATACGAGGTATAGTAAACCAGGTCCCGTTTTTCATCGAAACCGATCAGTGAGGCAATGTCGTAATCTCCACTGGTAACGGGATTTGTCTGACCGCTTATGAAATCATGGTGGTAGAAGTGAAAATATCCGTCGCGTTCGCTGATCAGCAGAAACGATTTTTTATCAGGAAGATAGGTGATCATATCATCTGTCGCTTCGGAAATATACTTTTCATTCGTCTCCTCATAGACAACTTCCGAAGCTCCCTCGGTGACATCACAATGCAGCACCTTCACATGGTTCTGCAGTCTGTTGAGCCAGATCACGCTCAGCATCTCAGGGTCATGGGTCCATTTGATTCTTGGAATATAGAACTCCTCCTCTGTCGCCACATCCATGGCGCGTGTTTCGCCGGTCTCCAGTTCATACACATGGATTGTTACGTCACTGTTCTGCTCTCCGGCCTTGGGATACTTGAATGTATATGCCTCCGGGTAGAGATCCCCGAAAGTGGTCATAAAAAACTCCTTCACACCCGACTCATCGAACCTGTAGAATGTGATTCTTTTACCATCGGGCGACCATTTGAACCCATCTGCAAATCCAAACTCCTCCTCATACACCCAGTCAGGCGCCCCGTTAATAATCTCATTTCTCTTTCCGTCGAAGGTGATCTGTTTTTCCGTTTTTTGCTCTATATCGACAAGGTAGATGTTGTTCTCCCTCACAAAAGCCACGTACCTGTTATCGGGGGAAAGCGATGCCAGCTGCTGTTTTCCATGGTTCGATAGGGGGGTCAATTCACTGTTTTCCCTGTTATAAATATAGAATTCGGCACGGAATGATCTTCTGTAGATGGGTTCTGTTTTGGTAGTCAGCAAAATGAATTTTTCATCAGCACTGAACTCATAATTATCGAAAGAGCTGATCAGATCATGCTCTTTTGCACTGAACAGCGTGGATGTTTTTTCACCATCGGAATAGGTGTGCATATCGATTGAAGTGCTTCTGTTGTTAACGGTATAATGTTTTCCATCGTTCATTGAGTTAATTCCCCTGACCGATTTTGGGGAAAAGACATTTTCGCGGTAAATTTTTTCCAGTGTAATCTTTTTTGTCTGGGCAGACAGCAGCTGTCCGCTGCTTATAAGGAGGCTGATAATCAGCAAAAATAAGTAATGATTTCTTTTCATTATAGCAATGTGTGTTGGTTTTTGTAAAGGAATAAAAATCCCCACACATATCCAATATCCCAATTTTGGCATGTATTTTGGTTATAATTCGATAAAGAGAATTATTTTTGAGCGTGCTGCAGAACGTAAAATAATAAACCAGAAAATCAGAAATCTTTAATACTGGAAATCATGAAACGAATTATTACCATATCAGCTGTCCTGTCCCTCATACTTGCAGGATGTAACAAAGAACCTGTGGCCAAATTTGCCTATTCACCGGCCAATCCAAATGCTGGTGAGCAGATCTTTTTCGAGAACCTTTCAATGGATGCCGAATCCTTTGAATGGAATTTTGATGATGGCACCACTACTGGTGCTTATAATC
>CAYSMO010000334.1:0-2594 GCA_964432125.1 uncultured Bacteroidaceae bacterium
CCAGAAGTGAGTGAAACCGACGAATACAATCCTTTTTTTGGTTACCGGCTGAATGTCACCTTTCGCTATGAAAGCGGGAAGGAAGCCTACACCGTGCCCGGCTATTTCGCTGCTGATGGAAATGCTGCAGAAACAAGCGCTTCATCGGGGAACAAATGGCGTGTGCACTTTACCCCTGGGCTTACAGGTTCCTGGACGTATTTGGCATCCTTCAGAATGGGTGATAATATTGCTGTGGACCTTTCCCCTACAGCAGGCGAACCTATATCGTTCAACGGAGAGACTGGAACAATTAAAATATCTGAAACCGATAAAACCGGAAGGGATCATTGTGGTAAAGGAATGTTAAGGTATGTAGGAGAAAACTATCTGCGTTTTGATAATGGCGAATGGTTTATGAAAGGGGGTGCCGATGCACCTGAAACACTTCTTGCCTATGAAGACTTTGACGGAACCTATTTACAAACCGGAATGACAAAACATAGTTACAACGATGTATTGCTTTGGGGCAGTACCCAGCATTCAGACAGGCGGGGTCCTTTTGAACTGAAAAAATACAAAGCGCATATTCAGGACTGGAAGGAGGGCGATCCTGTTTGGCAGGGTAACAAGGGCAAGGGATTAATTGGAGGCATCAACTATTTGGCTGCTAAAGGAATGAATGCCTTCTCGTTTTTAACCCTTACAGCAGGCGGCGATGGAAAAAACGTGTGGCCCTGGATAAACCACATGGAATTTACCAGGTATGATGTTTCAAAACTGGCGCAATGGGAAATCGTTTTTAGTCACGCCGATAAACGGGGCATGTTTATTCATTTTAAAACCCAGGAAACAGAAAACGATCAGCTATTGGATGGAGGTTTTTTGGGAGATACAAGGAAACTTTACTACAGGGAGCTGGTGGCAAGATTTTCACACCATAACGCGCTTAACTGGAACCTGGGTGAAGAGCATGATCTGGTTAATGAATTGAATGATGCTGAGATGCTGCTCGTCAAGTCGTATGCGAAATACCTTCACGATATTGACCCTTACAATCACCCTGTTGTTATACACACATATCCCTCGCAATATGATAAAACCTATGGACCTCTTATTGGATATGAATATATGGAGGGCGCTTCAATCCAGTCAAACAATATTCAGGTATGGGATAATTTTAACCTGGTTCAGAATTGGGTGATAAAATCAAACAGATCAAAACGTAAATGGGTAGTGTCACTTGATGAACCAGGTAGCGGAGGACTGGGAGTTACTACAGATGACTGGGACGACAATTATAACCTGGATGATGCAAGAGCCTTATACTGGACAAATATTTCTGCAGGAAGCGCAGGTATTGAATGGTACTTTGGATATAGGGAGGAACATAACGACCTTAATGCGGAAGATTGGAGAAGCCGTGACAAATTGTGGGATTATACCCGTTATGCAATGGATTTCTACAAATTGAATAACATTCCATTTTGGAATATGGGTAATGCAAACTATCTTACAAGAAGTGAAAAAGACTTTGTATTTGCAAAACCTGGTGAGGTGTACGTGATCTATCTTCCTGACGGCGGAGCGTCAACGCTCAATCTTCAAAACCACAGTGGAACCTATTCGGTCGAATGGTATAATCCCCGCACAGGTGGAGCACTGCAAAAAGGCCGCTCACTCGATGTTGCCCGGACATATACAAGAGAACCAGCCAGCGTCGTCTCTTCCGTACCAAAAATAAAGCAGCCCAAGGTACAGGGAGGCAAAGTTATTCAGGTAACCGGACCGGGAATGGTTTCGCTTGGCATCCCCCCCAGTGAAGCAGATGAACGAGATGACTGGGTAATCCTGGTCCGAAAAATAAAATGACGTCTCTGAACAACTAGCTCCTGCAAGGCAGCCGCAAAGCTCTATTTCAGCTCAAACTCTACGAAGTTACCAAATTTCTTATACTTCTGGTAGAGTTTGTCATAGATAGCAGCGCGCGCTTTATAGGGGTGGTATTCCCTTTCGAATCCTCCTCCCATCGCTTTTTGTGCCGAGGATATGTCCGGGTGAACGCCTGCTACCACCGAAGCTGCCATTGCTGAACCCAGGGCACAGGCCTGTTCGGAGCGGGCCACCCTGATGGGCATATTGAGCACATCGGAGACGATCTGCATCACGAATTCAGATTTTTTTGCCACTCCGCCAAGGGCGATGATCCCGTCGATCCGCACACCTTCAGATATGAACCTGTCGTTGATCATCCTGGAGCCAAAGGCGGTTGCTTCAACCAGGGCGCGGAAAATGCGCGGGGCATCGGAGCCGAGTGTCAGTCCGGCGATCGCCCCCTTCAGCTCCTGACTCGCATCCGGCGTCCGCCTTCCGTTCATCCAGTCGAGCGCTACAATGGCCGAATCCTCCAGTGGAACCTTTGCAGCAGCTGTACTCAGTTCAATGATTATCTTCTCTGCTGTCTCTTTTCGAATCCGGTCCGTAGTCTCAGCATCCAGCCAATCCATTTTCGCAATGATCTCCTCAACGGGCCACAACAGCACCCTGGAGAACCAGGCATAGATATCACCGAAGGCCGATTGTCCGGCCTCAAGGCCCACCATTCCGGGAACGAT
>CAYSMO010000335.1:0-2591 GCA_964432125.1 uncultured Bacteroidaceae bacterium
ACCGTCGGATCATCTATAATCGTCTTATGTTTGAACAAATGCCTGAACTCCTCCTCATACGCTGCACTGAAAAAGAGGTTGTGCAGCTCCAGCTCCGGAAACTGCCGGTCGACTGCCCAGTAAAAGATCATCGCCGAGGTCGACCGCTCAGGCTTAAAGTATTTTCGCGGGAACGCCAGATCGGTCAGCAGGTCCTTATAAAGGTAGTATATATCAACATCGCTCACCACCAGATCGGCCGCACGTACCTCGCCATCCACCTCTACTCCCTGCATACGCCGTCCATGCAATACCACGCGATCAACCCGGGTGTTAAACTCAAATTTCACACCAACCCGTTCCGCCAGCCGTTGCAACTCCAGCGCCAGGGTATGCATCCCCTGCTCCGGGAAGTAAGCGCCGAGGTTGTGCTCCAAATGGGAGATCACATTCAGCGTGCCGGGTGCCTGGTAGGGATTGCTGCCGTTGTAGGTCGCGTACCGGTCGAACAGCTGAACCAGGTGGGGTGACCTGAACCTGCGGCGGTTGGCGCCATGCATCGTGGAGAGCACCTCTAGCCGGTAGATCTGCAGCAGCGACCGCAGGAATTTCGCCGAAACAAAGGTTCTCCAGGAATGGAACGATCCGAAAATAAACACATCACGGGTAAGTTCGTACATCTTCCTGCTCTTCCACAGGAAACGGCGGATACGCGACGCCTTCTCGCCGGTCTTCGCCGCCGCCTCGGCAATAAACGCCTCCGGGTCGCCAAACGCGTTCAGCACGACCCCATCCTCGTAAAAATATTTTGTGATGACCTCGAGCTGACGGTAACGTGCCGAAACCTTCATCTCCTCATCGGCCAACATATACAACTCCTCCATCAGCTCGGGCAGTGTAAAGAGGGATGGCCCGGCGTCCCAGCGGTAGCCGTCGTGCCGCAGCTCGCCCATCTTGCCGCCGGGTACAGATGACTGCTCGAAAACAGTAACCTCGTTACCCCGCACCGCCAGCCTGATAGCCGATGCCAATCCGCCGATTCCGGCTCCTATGACAGAAATTCTTAATTTCATTTTAGCAAGTTAAACAAAATATCAAAAATAATGTTTAACTTTTGGATTCTATAACTGAACAAAAATTTAACAAAACACAAAGTGAGCAAAAAAGCACTGATTGTAGGAACGGGTTTAGGCGGACTAACCACAGCCATGCGACTGGCCCATGCGGGGTACAAGGTCGAGATGGTTGAAAAATACCACCAGGCCGGGGGACGGCTGAACCAGCTGAAAAAAGATGGATTCACATGGGACCTCGGTCCGTCGTTCTTCAGCATGAGCTACGAATTCGATAATTTCTTTAAGGATATCGGCATCAAGGCGCCGTTTGAATTTGTGGAGCTCGATCCGCTTTACACGGTCAACATTATGAACGATCCGCGCAAGTACACGATCTACAAGGACCTCGACAAGCTGGCGGAGGAGTTTAAGGAGATCGAGCCCGATTTCAAGAAGAACATGGAGAAGCTGCTGAAATCGGCCGGCAAGTTCTTTCACGACACCGAGGACCTGGTGATCAAGAAGAACTACAACTCCATGATGCAGTACCTGCTTACGCTGGCCCGCGTGCCGGCGCACCACTCACCAAAGATGATCCGCACGGTGTGGAAGGAGCTGGAGCGGCATTTTACATCCGAACAGGTGAAACAGATCTTTTCGCTGGTCGCCTTTTTCCTCGGCGCCACCCCCTACGACACCCCGGCGATCTACACCCTCCTTACCTATACCGAGCTGGTGCACGATGGGTACTACAATGTAAAGGGCGGCATGTACAAGATCGTTGAAGGCCTCTTGAAGGAGATGGAGAAAATGAATATTAAAGTACACTATAACACAGAAATTAAAGGATATGAACAGAAGAATGGACAGATTTCAGCACTTATTGATGCTGAAGGTAAGAAATGGGAGGCCGATACGTACGTTGTCAACAGTGATGCTGCCAGTTTCAGACACTACATCTTCGACAGGCCGAAATTTACCGAAGAGAAACTCGACAAGATGAAGTGGACCCTCGCACCGTTTACCATGTACCTCGGTGTGAAGGGGAAGATCGACGAACTCGAGCACCACAACTATTTCCTGGGCGATAATTTTGAGGATTATGCCAATAAGATTTTCAAGAACAGCATCAGCCTCGAGAAGCCCTATTATTATGTGAATGTAAACTCGAAATTTAACGACGACATGGCTCCCGCCGGACATGAGAACCTCTTTATCCTCTGTCCGGTGCCCGACCTCCGCAGCAAGCCCGACTGGAGCGACCGCGAGAAACTGGCCGATGATATCCTTACCGATTTGTCGGAGCGTTCCGGATTCGATATCAAGGGGAATTTGGTGACAAAGATCATCTATGATCCGGTCGACTGGCGGGATGCGTTCAACCTCTACAAGGGGAGTGGTCTCGGGCTGGCACACGACCTGAACCAGATCGGGTATTTCAGACCTAAAAACAGGGATGAGGAGTTTAACAATGTATACTATGTGGGTGCCTCAACCATTCCGGGAACGGGACTGCCCATGACTGTGATAAGTTCAAAACTGGTAACCGAAAGAATT
>CAYSMO010000336.1:0-2587 GCA_964432125.1 uncultured Bacteroidaceae bacterium
GATAAGCTTACCGGTCGACTTGTCGTTCCCGGCGAAATGTTCGGCAATACTTTTTATGGAGCGCATCTGGTAGGAGCGTCCTGCAATCAGCGGGTCGATCTTCTCTATGCGGATATCTTTCCTGTGCTCCCGCCTGAAGAAGATGGTCTGCAGCTCCTGCTTGCTATAAAATCCGCTTACCGGCCGGGAGCGTTTGTAGAAGCGGTCGTCCCAGAGGTAGGTCTCAAAGCCGTTGGTATAGAACATCACGGGGCGCTGACCATACATCTGTTCGATGCAGTCGGCATAGAGCTGCGCCTGGTTCTCCCCCTTGGTCACTGCCTCCATGGTTCGTTTCGCCTCCACCACGGCCAGCGGTTTGCCATCGTCGTTCCAGAGCACGTAATCGACAAACCCCGTTTCGGTGCGGTTGGTCGATTTGGGCATAAACTCCACCTTAAACTCCTTGTCGTTTACCCCCTGAAGGTCCCACCCTGCTTCGCGAAGGGCGATATCGATGATGTATTTCCTGGTTTCATACTCATTGCGCGGATGCTTCACCTCATCGTCATGCCCCGCCCGCTCCTTTCTCTTCTCCTGTTCCGCCTGAAGCGTGGCAATCCGCTTCACATACAATTCATTTGTCTCCAGGAGCTCATTGTTCTTCTCGATCGCCCTTTTCAGCGCATCATGGATCTGTGTCCGTTCCTGGTCGAACTGCTTTTGCAGCTCCTGAAGCTGCCTTTTGGAGAGTGCTTCCTCTCCCTCTTTGGGGATCAGCAGGTAGTCGAAAGGGCCGATCTCTTCCGGCTCCTCATCGGCGTACGATTTTGCGAACCATTTGGAGAAGTAGAAGAGGTTGGTGATAATCTTTTCGGAGTCGGTAGCCGAGACCAGTCTGTTATGTATTGCAATGTTCCCCACTTTGCGGATGACGTCGATATCGGCATACATCCTGTGTGAAAACTGTTCCTGAAACTCCGGTTGTTTCAGCAGGGAGTTCAGGCTGCTATCGTAGGGCAGTTCGAGGTCGTGATCGTTTTTATACATCCAGTTCACCGCCAGTTCGAGTGCCATGCGGGCATACACCAGTGAAGTTCGCGGATCGCTGATCACCAGCTGCTCGGCTTTTGCAGAGCGTTGGCAGAAATCGGGCCACTGATGTTGTAAAAACCGGAAGTTGGAATGCATGTTTAGCTCATATTTAGACCGAATTTACTAATTCTCCTTTAAAAGCCTTCTGCAATAAAGAATTAAAAAGGTTTTCACTCTCCTGAAGGCTCTGTTTCGCCAGCTCCTTTTGCTTTTCAATGAGGGAAATTTTCTCAGCGAATTGGTTTTGGAGGGTGATTGGGGGAAGAGGAATTTCTATATTTCTCAAACGTCCTAAAGTGATTTCTCTAAATGTTGCTCCTTTGGTCATCCTATCGATCTTAAGCTGAATTCCCCTTGATTTAATACAGTAGTACAAAAACCTTTTGTTTACAATAGTTTCATTTGGAGAAATTCTTGCAGTACCTTGAGTTAAATTTGCACCTTCAAGTTCCTTGGGCAAAAATGCAATTGTTCCAACCGTTGCCCTAATGCTCATTATGATATCCCCAAAACTACATTTAGACCTCTCATAAGATCTGGCAATTTTATGCGTAGTTCTTAGTAAAGATGCGGTATTTATTTTTCCATTCTGAATATCCCCGGTCCTAATATAAGGTACTCCCCCATCAATATTTGGTCCTGCTTGTACAATTCCATAAGTAATTATTTTATCATCTTTAACTACTCTGGATAACTTCACAAGCTCATAACCTTTTCTATTTATCCATGTATCCCCAAACATATCCAGGAAGATCGATTGTGCCAGCTGATCGTAGAGGTCGATGACCTGCTGAGTCTTTTTCCGCAAGGCATCGGCCTGATCTAAAATCCGGGCGATCTGCTGCTGGGTGGAGAGCGGAGGGAGAGGGATTTTGAATCTCCCAATCTCCTTGGTGCTAATATTAGGCTGTGCAGCTCCAAAAGCCTTTCTAAGAATATCCTTTTGAATAATTGATAAATAGTAATAAAAATAACTTAATTCAATTTTTTTACTTTTGCCTGCCTTAATTAACCCTATTCGTTGATTCAGCAGGCTTGGAAAATCATACTCATAAACCCCATACTTACCGGTTGTTGCTCCAGACAAGGCTATAACTATATCTCCTTTTTCGACAGTATAATCAGACTTGGTATCTAAATATGATTCGTCTATTTTAATAGTGTTACCATTGAAATTTACAACACCATTTTCAATGTTTGAAATTCTAACTAATGGAATTCCGGATTCTCTGAATTCATCACTTTTAAATGCATATCCATTCCGGATCTCAAGAACACAATTTAACTCAATAAAATCCATTATCTCATTATTGATAGAAGTTCAGATAAAATACTATTTCTTTCACTATCAATTAACTCAATCTTCTCCAAAATCTCCTCCGGATCCTCATACTCCACCTCCTCATAGACCACCTCCTTGTACCGGTTGATTGACAGATCCCAATCATTGTCCCTGATCTCTTTGAAGGGTACCAAAAAGCTCTGTTCGGTTCTGGCCCGTTTCTCCTTGTCA
>CAYSMO010000337.1:0-2583 GCA_964432125.1 uncultured Bacteroidaceae bacterium
GAGAGCGCGCACTCTGGAACCCTCGGCGCTGACCTCGGCCTCGGATCCCCGGACCGAAGAGCTGTTTTTTCAGGGTGGAACTGCACGCCAAGTACATTTTTATAATACCTGTGTCCAATCATCTCTATTATTTTACCATCTTCGGAATATGCTAAAGGGATTAGGTCTTTGCCAAATTCCCGGATTGACTGATGGTGACTGCTTAGCACAAATGGTGATTCGTTAAGGCATATTTCAAAAGGTAAGCATCTGTTTTCTGCCGAAGCAAAGATCCTGTGAAAGTGATAACTCGTCTGAATGATGGTATCATTCTGGTTGTCAAAGTAGTAATTTCGATGCATTTGTGAGCTGGCATATATAGCTGCCTCATGGTTGCTGATATCATAGATTTCTGTGGGAATATCCTGGTAAAGCGTGCCGCCAGCCCCCACATTAATTGTTTGCATACCCAGACAGATACCGAGGACTAAATATTCATTATTCTTTTTGAGCCACGGATCTCTTAGGTCATTTGATTCAGCTCCGATTAAATGATATATTGCACTAATTTCAAAATAATGTCTGTATGAGTCACGAATACTTGTAAGCAAATTTTTTGGCTCTTTGTATACCTCGGGCGGAATGTCTGGTCCTCCAAAAAAGAACGCTCCCCTGTTTTCCGCACGGGACACCCAAATCTCTGTAAAGATTTGATATTCAGATATGCTTTTTCTAAATTGGGTGCTGCAAAGCTAATTTTGTGGTATTTATTAGAAAAAACAAGAATAGGAGTGGCAGCTACAGCATTCAAATAGTTTCCAAGGAAAGGGGACGGTATCGAGTGTTAAAGACTGTAGGTAGTGGCCGTTCAGAACAGGAGATAGAATTTCTTTTTCAACGTGCAAGGCAAGAAGTGGAGAAAATGGATGGTTCCATTTCCTTGTTTGTTCGTCAGGATGATGCGAAAATAGAGAGTTTCCTTGGAGATTTAAGCAATGATCAGGTTCAAGTGATTGGGCCGGAGTTGATTTTTGGAAAGATTTATGATGCCATTGGTTTTAATCGGATTGAAGATGAACTTTTTCGCCATTTGGTTATCACTCGTTTATTCCATCCTGGCAGTAAATTAAAAGCAATAGACTATCTGCATCGATTTCTAAATGTAGATCTTCAGGTTGACGAGATTTATCGCTTTCTAGACAAGCTCAACAACCAATTGAAAGAACAAGTAGAGCAAATCGCTTTTGAGCACACCAAAAGTGTCCTTGGTGGGGAAATCAGTATTGTTTTTTATGATTTAACCACTCTGCATTTTGAGGCTTCAGATGAGGACGATTTACGCCGGACAGGTTTTTCAAAGGTTGGCAAGCATAAGAACCCTCAAATTTATCTTGGCTTACTGGTTGGCTTGCATGGATTTGCTATTGGGTATGACATTTTTGAAGGCAATATTTATGAAGGCCATACCCTGTTGCCAACCATACAAAAGTTCGAAGAGCGCTATAATCTTGAAAAACCCGTAATTATTGCTGATGCTGGTCTGCTGAATACTGAAAACATTACCATGCTTGAGGCCAATGATTATCAATACATCCTTGGAGCCAGGATAAAGAATGAGTCCAAGAGAATCAAAGAACGAATGCTGGAAGAACAATGGCAAGATGGTCATACAATTAGTATCAGCAAAGGCAAAGGCCAAAGGATTATTGTAGCATACTCTGATAAGCGAGCTGCCAAAGACCGGCATAACCGGGAAAGAGGGCTTAAAAGGTTGGAAAAAAGCTTAAAAAGAGGCAGGCTGACAAAAGCAAATATCAATAACAGGGGATACAACAAGTACCTTAAACTTACCGGAGATGTCCATGTTGAAATAGACTATGATAAATACATTTCAGACCAACGATGGGACGGGTTGAAGGGATATATCACCAACACTTCTATGAAGTCAAAGCAAATAATTGACAATTACAGCAATTTGTGGATGATTGAAAAAGCTTTCAGAATATCAAAAACGGACTTGAAAATCCGTCCAATTTATCATCGCTTACGACACAGAATTGAAGGCCATATTTGTATATCATTCTCTGCATACTCAATTTATAAGGAGCTGGAAAGAGTCTTAAAAGCGGAGTGTTCTTACCTATCAGTGAAAAGAGCTGCTGAACTAACTCATAATATGTATCAGATAAATGTCATATTACCGGAGTCGAAACACACCAAATCCATACTCTTACGAATGAGTCAGGAGCAAAGGGATCTATATCAGATTATCCTGAAATATTTTTAGGGTGCTGCATTGCGGAAAACAGGAAAACCGTCAATAGGTACATAGCTCGTAGTCCGGCGGGTGTAGTTCAACATGGACTCCTCGCTGGACCTTGCAGGCCGCTCACAGTAGTATTTATTACCCATTGTTTTTTCTCTTTAGTCAACGAAAGCCTCTCTGATCACTGATCTTACTTCTTTGGTTTCAGGTTGTGATAACCTACCCAAAACTTTTATTATTCTTTCTTTATCAACAGTCCTAATTTGGTCTATTACAATCCAAGCAATTTTTTTGTCATGTTTCACTTCAATTCTGGTTGGGTACTTTCTTGAAGTGGT
>CAYSMO010000338.1:0-2561 GCA_964432125.1 uncultured Bacteroidaceae bacterium
CTTGTTTCTCCCGATGGTAGAGCTTAAGACTATATTCTTCGTAATACCAGTGCATAGCAGATCGTCCAGGTTCATCACTATCGCATCCTGGGCGATACCTTTCCATACTGAAAGATCGCCTGTTTCGCGCCAATAGAGGTATGCAAGTGATGACTTCGTACCTGCACCATCAGCATGCATCACCAGGCAATATTCCGGATCATCGGAAAGAAGATCTGGTATTACTTTGCAAAAAGCATTGGGAAACAAACCTTTGTCTATTCCTTTCAGTGCTTTGTGAACATCCTCTTTGGAAGAAGAAACCCCACGGGCCATATAACGGGAAGAAGAACTCATTCAATTGTAAAATTTTGCTCTGCAAAAATACGAATTATTAAAGAGATCCAATTAATTCCTGGGGATATAGTCCGTCGAAAGCACCCTAAACTCTGTTCGCCTGTTAATCTGGTGTGCCTGTTCCTGCAGATCAGCCGGTAACTGGTTAATAAAACTTTCTGTAAGCACATCACCAAGATTCAGGAAGCTATAATCCTCAAGAATTTTCTCATCCACAGTTTTGGGTTGTGACTCTCCATATCCCTTTGCTTGCAGCCTGTCAGCTGCTATGCCCTTTGAAATCAGGTAATCCACAACAGATTGGGCACGTTTTTGAGAAAGCTCCATGTTATCAGCGGGTGCGCCTCGCGTATCGGTGTGAGACATCAGCTCAATGGTTACATTGGGATTATCATTGAGTGTTTCTACAAGGTTATCAAGAGATACCATGGATTCAGGTCTGAGGTCCCACTTCGCAAAATCATAGAAGATATTTGGCAGCTCAATTACCTGTTCGGTAGAGGAAAGATAGATAGTAACATCAAACTCTTTGCTCTGATCCAATCCTTTTGTAGACTCTCTGGCCTTCCCTCTCAGGTAACCCTCTTTTCCGGCAATAAAAACATAATCAGTTGAAGGTTTGAGCATAAACCGAAAGGCACCATCCTCCTTCGTATTAGATTCAATGGTAATACCATCGCTTCCAACAGCTGTTACTTTTGCACCGGCCAGGAGACTATTTGTCCGATCGTCACGAACAACTCCATCCGCAGCAAACTCAAGTGGCGGCAATACAAAAGAATAGATCTCATCATTGCCTCTGCCTTTACGGCTTGAGCTAAAAAATCCCCTTTCCACTTCAGCTTCAAAGACAATTCCAAAATCATCTTCAACTGAATTAATGGGAGACTTCAGGTTTTCAACGACCCAACTGCCCAGCTCATCTTTACTGGCTTTAAAGATATCCAGACCACCAAGTCCTACCCTGCCATCAGAACTGAAATAGAGTATTCCATCGGGATGCACATAAGGAAAAACCTCATTCCCCGGGGTGTTGATCTCTTCGCCCATGTTTTTTGGCGTTCCCCAGCTACCGCCATCTTTCGAAACCATCCAGATATCATTTTCCCCAATTCCACCGGGCATGTTGGATACAAAATAGAGGGTCTGCCCATCGGGGGAAATGGCCGGATGAGCAGCAGTAACACTGTCGCCTGTAATCGGAATTGCTTCCGGCTCACCCCATTCTCCGGCCGATCTTTTGGCAGAATAGATCTGACATGCAATTTTTTTGCTTTTTGCTACTTTGCAACGCGTAAGATATACGGTCGAAAAATCACTTGAAAAATTGGTCGACCCATCTTCAAATTCCGAATTAAGTGCTTCGACCGGAACAGGGACACTCCACTTCCCCTTTCTGTCCATCCGGGAAGAAAAAATATCAGCAAAACTTTCTCCTGTTGCACCATGAGTATCATCCCCCGCAGCCTCTTCCCGTGTTGAGGTAAAATAAACATCCATATAATCGGCACTGGCATATGATGGACTCCAGTCACGCTGGAAAGTATTGAAATAGCGCATATTCTCAATAATATAACCCGTCGGGTTATCAATCCATTCCTCTGCGATGCGGGCTGATTCAAGGCCCCAATCCCCCCTGGGGTCATCAGGAACAAGTTCCCTATAAACCTCAAATTGCTCCGCAGCCTCTTCAAATCTGCCATACCGCATCAGAGACTGACCATACCGGAGGTAAAGATCAGGATTCTGATAATCTTGCATAAGCGCTTTGCGATACCACAGGGTAGCCTGTCTGGGTTCTCCGACAATGCGGTAACAATCGCCAATCTTATAAATAATCTCAGCCTGTTTCTCCTTATCCGATACTTTGCCATATGCCTTCTTGAACAAATCAATGGCATGATAATATTCACCTGCTTCATAGGCAGCATTCGCCCTTGAATCCCTCTCCTTCCTCTGTCCTTCAGCCGGTTGTGCTGTTATGACCAGGCCAAGAATTATCAGAATTGTTATTCCCTTATGCATCATATAAATATCTGGAAACTTTTTTCAATAATTCCTAAAAATAGTGCTTTTTCGCATATAATAAAACGAATGAATCTGATTGGTTCTTGTACCGGACTAATTACTGAACAACAATTCCCTGTATTTGGGCAACGGCCACATCTCGTCATCAATGATCAGCTCAAGTTTATCAATATGATACCTGATCTTGTCGAGATAGG
>CAYSMO010000339.1:0-1989 GCA_964432125.1 uncultured Bacteroidaceae bacterium
GGAAACAACTCGACCGTTTCCTGAAGATCACCGCTCCCTTTATCCTGCGCAGGCTCAAGACCGACAAATCCATTATCAGCGATCTGCCCGATAAGATCGAGAACGATTACATGGCCTCGCTGGTGAAAGAACAGGCCGCGCTCTACCAGGGTGTGCTGGATACCGTGATGACCGATATAGAACGCATCGATCCTCAGGAAGAGGAGTCGGGCATCCGGAGGCGGGGCATGGTGCTGAAACTGATCATGGCCCTGAAGCAGGTTTGCAACCACCCTTCTCAGTACCTCAAAAAAAGCGATCCTTCACCGGATCTGTCGGGCAAGGCCGGCATGCTGCTCAACTTGCTGGATAACATCCTGGAGAACAATGAAAAGGTGCTGATATTTACCCAGTTCAGGGAGATGGGCATGCTCCTGCAACAGATGATCCTGGACCGCTTCGGGACCGGAAGCATGTTCCTGCATGGCGGCACCACCCGGAAGAAGCGCGATGAAATGGTGGAGCGCTTTCAGAACGATGCCCGGGAAAAGATCTTTCTGCTTTCCATCAAGGCCGGAGGCACCGGGCTGAACCTGACCGCTGCCAGCCACGTGATCCATTACGACCTGTGGTGGAACCCGGCCGTGGAGACCCAGGCCACCGACCGCGCCTACCGGATCGGGCAAAACAGAAATGTGATGGTCTACCGGCTGATCACCCAGGGCACCTTCGAGGAGAAGATCAATGCCATGCTGAAAGAGAAGCAAGAACTGGCCGATCTGGCTGTTACCACCGGGGAGAAATGGGTAGGTGAACTCTCCAACCGCGATCTGAAAGCCCTGTTTTCAATCACTTAAGCAGGGAGGCTTCGGTAGGCTCCTGGAAAGCATTGCAGTTTTCAAGATACTTCTGCATCTGGTCTGTATCTTCTCCACGGACCGTCAGACTAAAATCATAAATCCTTTGCAACATTTTTATATAGGGCGCCACCAGGGCACGGCGGGTCAGCTTACGCAGCGCTCCCATGTAATCGTCCCTGTAAACGGTTGGAATCAGTATTTTAGCCTGTCCGGCCGCCACCAGCTCCGGATCCGAAACCAGCAGGCAGGTTCCGAGGATATCGTGCGAGTCCTCATTTCTTGCAGGCGATTAGGCCCCGATTAGTGCATCCAGACGTCTGAACTCAAACACCATTCCACCATTCAATGCCATAAACCTGCCGGAGAAGAATGTGATACATCAAAACGAAAGAGTGAGAGCTTATCGGCGTATATACCGATAAATGCTGTTTATCGGTATTTTCACCATTATTACAGGAATCCGATGAAGATTCCCAGGAATATGGCAATACCAAAACTCAACAAAGTTCCTATCAGTACATACTCGCTTTTCTGCGTTCCACTAAAGCGAAGTATTGATTTTGCTGCAATAATTAAACCAACTGCTTCATATTGGCCCATCATAACCAGGGCCAAGGTCAGAAAGCGTTCAATAATGCCTATCAATTTTCCTGCATTGGGTAAACCCATTTCTTCAGGATGCTCTTCATTGTTTTTGGGAATCTCTATCGAAAAGGCTTTCAATACATATTTGATCAGAATGTTGGAAGGTTTCGAACAGAAAATGAAACCGGTTATAATAGCAATGGTTTTAAGTTCCACATGCAGGATAAAATCAATGTCTGAATACCCGGAATACAACAATACAACCCCAATGATAGAGGTCAGATGAATCAATTGATCCAGGAAGAAGTAGTCTTTTGCCTTATTTCTCCTAATCAGCCAACTCTTAAAGATATCTGTTAACAGGTGGAGTATAGTCAGTAGAATAGCTGCTTTCCAAAATCCGAAATCGAAAGACAGCACATAGCTTAAGGAACCAACGACAACAATGTGGTAGATATGGATCCATGTGAGCAGACCCTCTTTCTTCCGATCACTCCAGTTCTGAGGCTGCAGGATAAAATCAGAGAGAAGATGGGCAATAATCAATTGAAGTATTAAACTGAAT
>CAYSMO010000339.1:1999-2548 GCA_964432125.1 uncultured Bacteroidaceae bacterium
TTCGATCATGGCATTGAATCTTCAAAATAGAGTACTGCCTTCTCAACGGATAACCAACCTGCTGCCGTCGAATGCTGACTGATGGTAGATTGATTTTTCTGAAGTTTGTTGGCAATATCCTTTTCACTGAATGACAATAATTTATAGAATACTACCTCGCTCTGTTTTGCCGAACATTTTGACACGATGGTATCCAATAAGGAAAAGAGTGCATCATACTTTTTTTCTATGTGAGCGTCAGAGCTGCAAATAAACATGGTGTTCTTTATCACTACTTTCTTTTTATCGGAGGTTGATAAGCTCTTTATGGCTCTGCCAGACAAATATATAGCCTCTCCATCAATGACTTCATTCCCCGGATCCAACTTAGTTAAAGGGGCTATCGCCACAGCGAGTCTCAGACCGTATTCAAAAAAGTACTTTAGCCTGGTCTTATTCCCCTTGTTCTTTTCCAAATCAAATGACTTGACAAATGTTTTTAATAACAGAGCTATGCGCAGGGAGTGTTTTGGGTCATCTATTGCACATTCTATGTAATCGCCCTGAACC
>CAYSMO010000340.1:0-2536 GCA_964432125.1 uncultured Bacteroidaceae bacterium
GTTCGCTACCGGCACATTTATACATGTCCTTTTGTCTTTGCACCGCTGAAAAATCTTTCCTCAATGATGAGGGGTTCATCTGTATTAATTCTTTATTTAACTGCTTGATATAAAATAATATAACTATCGTTTTAACTTCAAGTGACTGGTTGCCTCACCCCATAAATATTTTTTAAAGGAGGTTCGGCGAGCCCTCATCATCGAACAGTTCGCTACCGGCACATTTATACATGTCCTTTTGTCTTTGCAACGCTGAGTTACCTTTCCCCAATGATGAGGGGTTCATCTGGAGTATTCAGTTTTTCCAGAATTCCGATAGCCCTTTCAATGCTGCCGGTATTGTTCACCCTCAGGCTCAGCCGCTCCTTCTCCTGCCTCATCCTGAACAGTTTCGGGTTCCGCTGGATAGTTGCAATAACCCTGTTAAACTGCTCAGACTGGTAAAACTGTGAATCCGGATTATTCACAAAGTACGCAATCAGCGTTTGATTTTTCAAGACAATCTTTTCAACACCCGTCTGCATGGCCAGTCTTCTCAGGTGAACCGCCTTTAATAACTCTTCTGCAGGGGCTGGCAGCTTGCCGAAACGGTCCTCCAGCATTATCCGGAAATTCTCGAGTTCAGCAGGTGAGGAGGTATTGTCGAGCTGGCGGTAGAGGTGCATCCGCTCGGAAATATTTGCAACATACGATTCGGGCAGCAGCAGTTCGAGGTCGGTGTCGATATGGCACTCGGCGGAGAAAGTTGCGTTCCCCCCCGGCTCCATTTCCCTCTCCTGCTCAAAAAGATCGGAGAATACCCCCTCCTTGAGCTCCTGCACTGCTTCGTTGAGGATCTTGTGGTAGGTTTCGAACCCGATATCGGCGATGAACCCGCTCTGCTCTGCTCCCAGCAGGTTTCCTGCCCCGCGGATGTCGAGGTCCTGCATGGCGATGCTCATCCCGCTGCCCAGTCCGGAATGCTCCTCGATGGCCCGCAGCCTGCGTCTCGCCTCAGGTGTGAGCAGCGTGATGTGGGGTGCAAAGAGGTAGCAAAACGCTTTTTTGTTCGACCGGCCGACCCGTCCCCTGAGCTGGTGCAGATCGCTTAGTCCGAAGTGGTGGGCGTTGTTGATAATGATTGTGTTGGTGTTGGGAATATCGAGTCCCGATTCGATGATCGAAGTGGCAATGAGCACATCATAATCGCCCACCATGAAACCAAGCATCACCTTCTCCAGCTCTTTGCCGTCCATCTGTCCATGTGCCACAACGGTCCGCACATCGGGAACCAGCTTGTCGACCATCTCCTTCACCTCGCCGATATTCTGCACCCTGTTGTGGATAAAGAATACCTGTCCACCCCTGCTTACCTCATAATCGATCGCCTCCCTGATCAGATCTTCATTGAACGGGTGCAGCTCGGTGATAATAGGATGGCGGTTCGGTGGCGGGGTATTGATGATCGAGAGGTCGCGCGCCCCCATCAATGAGAACTGCAGCGTACGTGGTATAGGGGTTGCCGTGAGGGTAAGGGTATCGACGTTCAGCTTGATCTGCTTCAGCTTCTCCTTCACCGCCACGCCGAACTTCTGCTCCTCATCGATGATCAGCAGTCCGAGGTCGCTGAATTTTATCTTTTGACTCACCAGCTTGTGGGTACCTATGATGATATCGAGCGATCCCTCTTTCAGCTGCTTAAGTATTCTGGTCTGCTCCGCGCCTGTTCTGAACCGGCTGATATAATCGACGGTGCAGGGGAACTCTTTCAGCCGGCTGCTGAAGGTGTTGTAATGCTGGAACGCCAGCACGGTGGTAGGCACCAGCACCGCCACCTGCTTGCCATCGGTTACCGCTTTGAACGCGGCCCTGATCGCCACCTCTGTCTTCCCGAATCCCACGTCGCCGCACACCAGGCGATCCATCGGGAACTCCGCCTCCATGCCGCGCTTGGTGTCGTTGGTGGCTTTCAGCTGATCGGGGGTATCCTCGTAGATGAACGATGCCTCGAGCTCTGTCTGCATGTACGTATCGGGCGAAAAGGCGAACCCCTTCTGCTCGCGCCGCCTGGCGTAGAGCGCGATCAGCTCGCCGGCAATATCCTTCACCTTGCTTTTGGTCTTCTGCTTCAGCTTCTGCCAGGCCCCGGTTCCAAGCTTGTAGACCCTGGGTGATTGTCCCTCCTTGCCCTTGTATTTCGAGATTTTGTGCAGCGAGTGGATGTTGACGAACAGCACGTCGTTGTCCTTGTAGACGAGCCGCACCGCCTCCTGCTTCCGGCCGCTGATATCGATCCGTTCGAGTCCGCCGAACATACCGATCCCATGGTCGACGTGCACCACATAGTCGCCCGGATGGAGTCCGGAGAGCTCCTTCACCGACAGTGCCTCCTTGCGTGTGAAGCGGTCGTGCAGTTTGAATTTGTGGTACCGGTCGAAGATCTGGTGGTCGGTATAGATGGCCAGCTGCAGGTCGTGGTCGGTGAACCCTTCGTGCAGGGTGGGCCACGCCCGCCTCCCCGAAGCGGTCATAGCGAGCCCGAGCTTCTGGGTCCGAG
>CAYSMO010000341.1:0-2530 GCA_964432125.1 uncultured Bacteroidaceae bacterium
GAGGGGTTCATTTGTTTTTGTTTTATACAAAAATAGCTAATATCATGATCAATTACAATTACAATTTTCTTGGGTATTCTTTATGCATACCACCTGCGGTGCCATTTGGTGGTGGTGCGGGGATGGGGGGGGCGATTGGGCGGTACAATTTTGCGAGCCCGCGGTAATAGGCGATACAACCAATCAAAGAATATTCTTTAGGTCCTGCCTCCCTATAATCGCCATTATTTCAATCATCTCATTATTCACCTTGTAATAGATGGATTCAGAGCCGCAGACACAACGTCTGTATCCTTTCTTTATATAATCGACTGATTCATAGGAAAAAGGTTGCTGAGCTATGATATTGAAGCAGTTGAAAAGCGAATCAAAATACCTGTCGGCCTGAGCCATACCAAATCGTTCTGCTCCGTACCGGTGAATTCGTATCAGGTCTGCTTTGGCCTCATTGCTTAGTCGATATTCAGCCATTGTGTTGGGATCTGGCCTGGGTTAAGATTTGATCTTTCCTGTCGTCTGTGAAACCACTGGCTTCTGCTCTGTCCAGCTTAGCTCTAATCCAGTCAACTTGAACTTGTTGTTGTCTTGCTTGTCTGATAAGATCATTTACAAGTTCACTTTTGCTGACGTATTCTTTATTGCTCAATTGGGCTTTTAACCATTCATCATTGGGTTCTGTGAAGGAAATGCTTTGTCTGACCATATCGTTTTGGTGTAAAATTACATCATATACGAATCAATTACAAATTTATGGGTTCAGAATTTTAGTAAAATGATGTCCCCGAAATTCAGTTTATCAATCTTTAATGCACCTGACGCTTTGCTTTACTGATGAGATTATAGACGGAAAAAGTAAAGCAAAAGCGTATGCCAGGTTTGAAAGCTCTTTTATCAATAGCATTGAAGTTGGCACAACCAAAGGTTTGCAACAAATTCACGCATATTTATTTGGGGGCCTGTATAATTATGCCGGACAAATCAGGCAAAAGAACATTTCAAAAGGCGGTTTTCAATTTGCTGTATCACGTTTTTTGGGCGAAACATTATGGCAGATAGAAGTAATGCCCAAAAAGCGCAACAGGGAGAATAGGTGGGGTTGTGTTTGGATCTCATCCAGTACAATTAATTTATCGTGATGGTATTCGAAGAAGGTTTCGGCATCGTCGCCCAGTTTTGCCACATCGCGGTTGCTTTCCATGTCGAGATACAGGGATTCTTTTTCACTGTTTTTAGCAAGTTGCAAAGCCAACGTTGTTTTTCCTACCTGCCTGGCACCCAATATAACCACTGCAGGTGCTAAAGCAAGCTTTTTCTTAATGTACTGTATATCTTCGCGAGGTATTTCCATGCGGTGAAGATAGCTATTATCCTTGAAATATTAAAGTTTTAATATGAAAATTCAAGGTTATAGGCCTCATTTTATGGGTGGTGCCGTCAGTGAAGGGGGGCGATCGGGCGGTGCAATCCTGCGATCCGGTTCTGGCAAGTTCAGCGCTGCTCCCCGCTGGGCCTTACAGGCCAGAGTTTTTTTTATTGTCTGCTGTGCCTTTTCCCTTTAAGTTCGGATAATTGTTTCTTAATAAAATCCTTTTCTTGCTCGACAGACATATCCATTATATCTAAACTTACCTTATCTCTGATCTCACGCATTGTACGAACAATCCCTGAATTACTCAATTGTGTCTTCATAATTAAAAATCTCTTTTGGTGTTCTTATTTCTGTCATTTGATATCCTTCACGAAAATTAATCGAATTGTAACCTCTAATTTTCTCAAGATTTACAATATGTTTAAAATTCCAACTTACAAGTACATCTGCCTTATAAACAGTCGCCAATGCAATATGTTGGCAATCCGCCATACTCGTTTTACTCACAACTTTCTCATTTATATAAATATCAGCTAAATCACAAATCTCACTCGTTAATTCAACCTTTTCAATCAGCTTGTCAGGTAATGATTCAAAGAAATCCCGGATAAAAACTGGTGCTCGATAAATATCAAGTTCCAGAATTTCTGAAACAATAACTTTTATCTCGCTATTAATAACTATATCAAAGAATGGTTTTGTCTCTTTTTCAAACTCTTTATCGAAATAGCCACCAAAAACAGATGTATCTATGTAAATCTTTTTTATCATATTACATAGTTACGGAAATTCAAGAGGTTTTCATTTTCATTAATCACTTTATTAATCTTGTGATCGAAATGCTACGTCTGGTCCGGTTTTGCAGGCAAACGTCTATAGGGAGAATAAAGTTAGGTATATAATTGTAATTCCGCGGCATAAATGGACATAGTTCCAGAAAAGCCAATTTGATTCAGGGAATCACTCATGTTAGGCTCATTTTTTGCATTGTTTAGGGCAAGTAGATACCATTTTAATAGGTCATGATTTACACTTGCACTACCTGCGGGGATATTTGGTGCAGCGGTGATGGGGGGCGATAAGGCGGTACAAGCCTGCGATCGGGAGGTGCCTAACGCCTATTTCGATACATATTCTTTCAGGCATTTCCGGATTGTACTT
>CAYSMO010000342.1:0-2489 GCA_964432125.1 uncultured Bacteroidaceae bacterium
GGAAAGATATTTGGCTTCGCCGAGCTAAAGGTTCAGCGGTGCAAAGACAGAAGGACATGTATAAATGTGCCGGTAGCGAACTGTTCGATGATGAGGGCTCGCCGAGCCTCCTTTAAAAAATAATTATGGGGTGAGGCAACAGGTCACTTGTCGTTAGAACGATAGTTATATTATTTTATATCAATAAGTTAAATAAATAATTTATACCTATGAAAAAAGAAGATCTTCTACAATCTGCAGCAAAGCTCAAACAGCCATCCGGTGAGACCGTTGCGGAATTTGCCTCCAAGGCTGATGCGATGACCAGCACCCTGAACGAGCGGCTAAGTCAGCGAGATGACCTTGTACAGCTTATTGGTGAAGGGAACCTTGATATGATGTACGACAACCATCGAAACCACGTTCGATTCATGATTTCACTGTTTAAGGATTACAACCCGGTGGTTTTTACCGAAACCGTACTTTGGGTTTTCAGGGCGTACCGCAGTCACGGATTTAAACTTACCTACTGGCCGGCACAGCTCGACAATTGGGTGGATGTGTATAAAAAAGAGTTGAGTCAGGAGTGTTTCGATCAGATCTATCCCTTTTATGACTGGATGATCATAAATAATCCCCTGTTTGCCCATATTAGCGACCAGGCGATTCAGGACGACGCGAAACCAGCCATGGGCAGGCATGAGTAGGGTTTTTCTAACAAATCATTCGGTCCATGGCTAAATCAAAGATGGACCGTGGATGAGACGGACCGTGGATACAGATAAAAATGAAAGGAAATAAATTATGCAAGAAAATTTATTTGATAAGGTACCCAATGGTTTTTTAGCGAAGTGGCAGGAGATGGCTGACTTAATTGCAGCTGTTATAGATGTTCCCGCCGCTTTGATTATGAAAACCGAAAACGAGTTGATGGAAGTTTTCACGGCAAGCAAATCCAAAGAGAATCCATATACGGTGGGCGATAAAGAGAATTGGCACGGATTATACTGTGAAACGGTGATCAAAACGCAAAAGAAGCTTTCGATCCCCAATGCCCTGAAAGATAAGCATTGGGACAAGAACCCCGATATTAAACTTGGGATGATCGCTTACCTCGGTTATCCGATAAATTTCCCCGATCTAACACCTTTTGGCACCCTATGCGTGCTCGATAACAAGGAGAGACATTTTACTGCTGAGAACGAAAAACTATTGCTACAATTCAAAAAGGCAATAGAGCTGGATCTGACGTTAATTCTTGCTTTGGGTGTAAAGGAGGACTATAGTCATGCGGACATCATTCAGCAGTTATCGGCCTACAATGAAGAATATCAGGCATCAAATGAGGAGCTTATACAGGCGAATGAACAATTAATTGAAGCAATAAAAAAAGTAGAGGAAAGTGAGAAAAAAATGCGCAGTATCTACAGCGTGGCTCCTGCCGGAATAGGAGTTGTTATAGACAGGGTGCTGAAAGAGGTGAATCCACGTATCTGCGAAATGACAGGGTATGCCAGGGAAGAATTGCTTGAAAAAAATGCCCGGATATTATATCCTTCACAGGAAGAATATGAGTTTGTCGGCAAAGAAAAGTATGCCCAGATCAAGGCAAAAGGAACCGGTGAAGTGGAAACCCTCTGGCAAAAAAAAGACGGATCAATTATCAATGTGTTGCTGGCCTCAACCCCCATTGATCTAAACGATTATTCCATGGGAGTTACTTTTACAGCGCTCGACATCACGGAACGCAAGAACATTGAGAATGAATTGAAAGAAAAAAATTCGTTTTTATCAACGATTATGGAAACCAGTCCGGTTGGTATTGTTACGGTGAATAAATCCGGGGTTATTACCTATGCAAATAAAAGAGCTGAACAAATACTTGGGTTGGTAAAAGAAAGAATTACATCAAGAACCTATGATGCTCCTTTATGGAACCACACTGATCTTGACGGATCCCCTTTGCCGGATGAGAAACAGCCCTTTAATATAGTTAGTAAAACACTAAATACTGTTTTTGATATACAACACGGCATAACGTGGCCTGATGGTACTGTTGTAATATTGTCAATTAACGCTGCCCCTATAAAAGACAATAATGGCAATTTTAATGGTATGATAGCTTCGATCGAAGATATATCAGAAATCAAGCAAGCCGGACAAGCGTTAAAGCAAAGCGAAGAGATGATGCGCACTTCTCAATCCGTAGCGCATATATGTTCTTATTCAACAAATCTGAATGCTAATAAGATAGAAGAAAGCTATTGGGTATGCTCACCCGAATTTTACAATATTTTTGGAATAGATGAATCCTATCCGCACACAATAGAGGGTTGGGCCGGCTTTATTCACCCTGACTATCGCGAAGATTTAGTTGCTTACCATGAATCTGTTGTGAAGGAAAAAAAAACATTCAGCCGGGAATACAAAATTATCCGCATTAATGATGGTACTGAACGCTGGGTGCATGGTACCGGAGAACTTGAATTTGATGAGAAAGGAATTCCCGT
>CAYSMO010000343.1:0-2487 GCA_964432125.1 uncultured Bacteroidaceae bacterium
AAATCTTTCGAGTTTTGCAAGAATCTCCGGTGTTTTTTCGATGATGATGGCCTTTGTCTCCGATGCGCTCACCGGCATCACCGGCCTGATTACCTTCGCATTATAATCGTATTGCATTTGGTAGAGGTACCTGCTCATCTCGCCCGATCTGACCCCCTCCGAAGCACTTTTGAACAGCAGGTCAACCTTGCCCGCCCGCTGGATGATCCGGTAGAAATAGTAGGCGTAGATCGCATCCATATCCTCGCGAACCGGCAGACCGTAAGCGTAGCGCATGGAATAAGGTATAAAAGTGCTTCCGGAAGAGGATTTCGGCATCACATCTTCGTTCACCGACAGCATGATTACATTTTCAAAATCGAGCAGCCGTGTCTCCAGGATCCCCATCACCTGCAGTCCCGCGAGCGGCTCCCCGGTAAAGGGAATGCGTTGGTTCCACATGATCTTCCTGAACAGCCGCATAAAGGTTTCCGGTTCCAGCTCCTTCCGCTCCGCAATGATTTGCGAGAGTTTATTCAACCTTCCCTGAACCACCAGGATATACTCTTTTTCAAGTTCACGGTACTGGTGCCCCTCCTCATTCAGCAGCCTTCCGAGAATATGGCGCAAGAGTTCATCCAGGTATCTGCACAGCTGATCGACGGTTGTCACCTCGCGGAACAGGACAGATGCAAATCTCCCGGTAAAAAATAAAGGTTCAACATAGACCCGGTTTTCGTAGATGATTTTATCTGCAACGGCTGCAGGATCCTCATCGCTGATCAGTTTAAAATATTGGTGGTTCAACACCGAGAGCACATCCTTGTTATAGAATCCGAAGGTGCCCGATTTGCTGATCCGTTTGTTCCTGTAGAGCCGCAGGATGCTCTCCACAAAGCTAAATAGCGGTGTGTTGCTGAACGGATAACCCATGGTGATATTCACCAGGTCGACCTGTTCCGGCAGTGACACCAGCACCGGCATCAGCAAGTTCTCATCGCAGGCAATAATCGCAGTGTCGTTGGCCTCTGAAATGGTGCTTCTCCGTTCAGACAGTAGCTTATGGATTGTTTTTGACTGCAGGATATCGGAGGGGAGATCGAATATCCTGATCTCTCTGTCACTTTTCAGGTTGTTGAAGACGCCAAGATCGGCCGGAGGAGGGAACTGAACGATGTTCTCCCGCAGGAACCGTCCCGCCTCCATGGAGCTGTCTGTGATATATTCTTCATCATAATCCCAGAAAAAGGAGGCAATGCCCCGCTTCTGAAGCTTGCCGAACAACAATTTCTCACTCTTGCTCAGCGCATTAAACCCGACAAAATAGTATTGTTTATCGACCAGTTTTTCAAACAGTACGGCCATCTCAGTCTCCGCAACCGCCCGGTACATCATCCCTTCATACCCCTCCCCCTTTTCAGCCAGGTGCTCCTTCAGGGCATGATACAGTTCAGGCAGCAGCTTCCAAGTGGCCAGGAACATCTCCTTCTCCTTCGTTGCATCGCCCTGGTGAAAGCTCATCCAGAATTTCCTGATAAATTCAACCTGCTCCTCCTCCAGTCCGCCGAACTCCTCATCGATCTCCTTCAACTCCCTGATGTTCCTGAAAATCGCATCGGGATCCACCAGGTACTTATCGAGCGTATCAAAATCGCTGATCATCATCTCCCCCCAGGCGTAAAAGGTGTCGAAAGGCTCCGGGAACGCGGCCTTTACGGTATAGATGTCATGCAGTGTAAACAGCATATCCAACGGATCGGCCTGCTGGTAGCCGCTCAACTCGGTCATCAATTCATTGATGGTAAGGATGCGGGGCGACCACCCGGTGCCCTCTGTGTGCTTCACCAGGAACCGTTTAAAGAAGAGTCCCGACCTCCGGTTGGGAAATACAAAGCAGCGGCCGGCAGGATCGCCTTCAGCCTGCGTTGTGATATACTTTGCCAATGCCTCTAAAAACATCATATGCGTTTTATCCTTTTTTATTGGCTGCATGAACACTTTCAATTTATTAGCATACAACGGATGAATGATAACAGCTTATTTAAAACAGCCGGAGATTCTCTGGTTAACCGTGCTGAAATTACGGATATATAGGGTATTAAACAAGAGAAAAGGCAAAACAGAATTACCTGCTAACCCTCACCCTCATGATCCATACTCATCACCAGTTTGCACAAAAGGTAAAGTATGTTAAAATTGTACTTGATTAGTCGATCTGTTTTTATCCTGCAACTCCCGCTCAAGATTTATGTATTCGGACATATATACATTTTCCGGGTAAAAAGATGATATCCGGAACTGCAGAAACACTATTTATCTGTAAAAAGAGATGTTGCAGCTCGGGAAATGGGCCATTTGACATCGAAAAGTAATCTTCCGAATTGGCAGAAAGACGTTTCTGCGTTGAAAAGTGTTTCTGCAGGTATGCACAAAGACGTTTCCACGTTGAAAAGTGTTTCTGCGGTTGTGCGAAAATACTTTTCCATGTTGAACAGTGTTTCTGCAGTT
>CAYSMO010000344.1:0-2459 GCA_964432125.1 uncultured Bacteroidaceae bacterium
CAGTGCCTGCAAAACCTCAGCGCGGTGTGGTTCCTGCAGCCCTATAAATGTAACATCACACGTTTTTTCCTGAAACCCGACATAAGGTTTGTGAAATGCTGTATTATAGCCCTGTGTGCAGAGAATGATTTTTTCCTCGGGGATATGTTCCAGGTAGCGCTCTCTCTCAAATGATTTTGTGGTGATAAGGTAGTCATACCTGTCCATATTTCCATAGAACAATTTACTCCGGTTCGCATAGAAAGCTGTATCGGGCGTGTAATGCACCAGCAAGCCGGTTTTACTTTTCAACAAACTTGTAGTTTCTTCGGAAAGATAGATGGCTTTATCCACCCAGATTAGATCAAAATGACCCTGGTTTGCAAACTGCTGCTTAAAATTCCGGTTCACCCGGCCCACCAAAGGTCCGCGCTTAAATCTAAAGCCAACCGATTGCCAGATCCGGTTAAAATTTTTAAAGCTGTGCCTGGCATCAAAAAAAAACGCTTCACTATCAGAAAGCATTTTTTTCAGTATCTCACCCCGCATCAGACAGGTACCACCATCATTTAGAGTCCCGATGTAAGCGAATCGCATTTTATACTACCATATATCATTTTAAAGGGAAAGGGCATCTTGTTGAAAGTATTAAGCATTTCAATAGATAAATTACTCACCAATCAGTTTGTCTAGAAACCCATCATATACTTCCTCACAGAAATACTCCGAAGGCTTGTAGGCTAATCCTCTATGATCAATCAATTCATCAATGGAGTAGTCGCTCAACCGATTATAATCCAATTTCACCACCTTTGGATAGGTGTCTTGGGTAATATGCTTATAAATCCCTTTGGTCTCCTCCGAGAACCACACATCCAATCCACACGCAAGGTACTCAAAAAGCTTATTGGTTTCGTTGTAGGTGAAATTCTTGTTGAACCCTTTGTAAAGAATCAGGCCAACCTGATAATTTTTAAGAATTTCCGGTAGATCATCGTACCCAATACCCTTATCATTCAAATTGATATAGGGTGAATTGAGGCGTTGAAGGTATTCGTTTGATTCCGGGGTATAATTATGGGAATAAATATCGAAGATTACTTTACCGCCCTGCTCATCCACCCATTCCGAAAACTCGCGCAGGTAAAAATTATCCATTCCCATGCTGCCCACATACACCACTTTTACAGGAATTGTAATCTCTGTTAACGGATTTATTTCAGCTGACCAGTCTTTAGGGGGGTAATTCGGTAAGATGGATAAATTATTAAGGAAAGGATAATCTTCCTGAAAAAACTTTAATCGGAATGTATTGGTATGGGAGATCCATGTTGCATTTTTCCAAAGAAAATCGCGTTCCTTTTTGTAGGAATAGTGCACCAGCTTCATCCCTTCCCTATATTGCTCCTCGGTATTGTATTCATGGTAATGGATGAACAAGCGCGAATGTCTGAAACGGGTAAGTTTAAAATACAGATAAACCGGAAGTGCCGAATTGGTCTCGTAATAGAATATATTTTCAGGTTTTTGTCGGAATAACCAGATTACGACATTGAGCGTAAATCGGATATAGCTCAGCATGCGTCTCACAAAACCGTAATCGTTAGAAAAGGGAAACCGTCTTATTTCAATGTCAGGGTGGTCATAAACCTGGTTGTTGCGGTAATCCGCATGTGTAAAAACCTCAATCTCACCATTGTATTTGCGCCCCAAAAAGTTGAGCATATTCATTACAGGAGGATACCACTCAATAGGTTGATAATGGATCACACAGAGTTTTTTCACAATTCGATTGAATGCATAATTTTAACCAAACTGATTATATTATTAGAATATCTAAAGCTTTTCATATCCTAAATTACCTCCTTAATTTCCTCAAGTATTCTACTGGCTACTGAATTATATGTATATTTCCCGACGTGATAGTCTCTCACATGCTTTCGCATAATCAAATATTCTTCATTCTTCTCAATTAAATCCAACATCGCGTTTGTGATATTTTCAACTGTGAATTCCTGCTCTAATAAAATCCCTGTTTCTCCAGGCAAAATTAATTCGGGGATTGCAAAACGTGCGGGTGCAATTGCCGGACAACCGAAATAGCCACATTCGATAATCACTTGGGCAATTGTATCAGATTTTGTAGGATGGATGAGACAGAATGCCTCTGACAAAATCTGAAGAAACATTGAATACTCTTCAGGATTATTTTTATGCAAATAACCCGGATAAATCACATTGGGATGTTTTAATACATATTCCGGTGGTTTCTGACCCAAAATATAAAATTTCGCTTTGGGGAATTTTGCTTGGACTTTTTGAAATGCTTTGAAAGCCAAATCGCCGCCTTTGAGCATAAAATCCTGGGCAATAAGTAAAAAATTCAGATCTCCTTTATAAGCAGTGGTTTCTGGCACAGGAAGATTCCCGCCAATACCAACCACAATATGGTTATCACTGGTCAGACCATATTGCCGGAT
>CAYSMO010000345.1:0-1234 GCA_964432125.1 uncultured Bacteroidaceae bacterium
TTCGGAGCCGGGGAAGATGCCATGGTCGAATTTGGCGCCCCATTCAAAATACTTGTTCACTAAAAAGATTATCGCCAGCACGATGGTCGATCCGATAAGGGTGAGTGTAAGCTTCTTCTTCCCTTGCTGGATTGCGGTGATCGACATGGCGATGGTGGCGCTGCTGATCAGAAGGATGATCGTGTTGATGGTACCGATGGGTACATCGAGCTCCTGACTGGCCAGGTGGAAGGCCTCCGGGTGCATGTATCTGTAAACGGCGTAGGTGATAAATAATCCGCCAAACAGCAGCAACTCCGTAAAAATAAAGAGCCACATTCCGAGCTTCGATCCAATGTCGTCTCTATGCGCATGTTCTGCCATAAGTCTTCGTTTTTAGTCGTATTTGTAGGGTGCTTTATCGATGGTGGGTATCTCCTCGAAATTCTCCAGTGGCGGTGGTGAGGGTACCTGCCATTCCAGGTTGGTTCCACCCCAGGGGTTGGCGGTCGCTTTTGGACCCGACCTGGCCGCTTTGATCAGGTTGACTGCAATGATTAAAAAGCCAGACACCATCACGAGGGCACCCAGTGAAGAGATGATATTCGGTCCGTGGTAATCGGGCAGGTAATCAAAGTACCTGCGGGGCATTCCTGTGATCCCCAGGTAAAACATCGGACCGTAGAGAGTTACAAACCCGATGAAGAATATCAACCAACCGGTTTTGGCCCATGATTCATCGTACATCCGGCCAAACATCTTCGGGAACCAGTAATGGAGCGCCCCGAAAAAGGCAAACCCCGTTCCTCCGAAAACAATGAAGTGGAAGTGCGCCACTACGAAAGCGGTGTCGTGCAGATGCACATTGGTAGCCAATGCCCCCAGCACCAGTCCGGTGAATCCACCGATCATAAATACAAAGATGAAGGAGGCTGACCAGAGAAAAGGTACAGCTGTGGTGATCGACCCCTGGTACATCGTGGAGACCCAGTTAAAGACCTTGATTGCGCTGGGAATTGCCACTAAGAATGTGAGGATGGAGAATGTGAACAGTGCAGTGCCGCTCATGCCCGATGTGAACATGTGGTGTCCCCAGACGAAATATCCCACAAAGGCGATGGCCATGGTGGAGATGATCATTGCGCGGTAACCGTAAATCGTTTTTTTAGCGAAGGTGGGGATGATCTCTGAAACTGCACCCATGGCCGGCAGGATCATAATATAGACTGCAGGGTGTGAGTAGATCCAGAAGAGG
>CAYSMO010000345.1:1244-2447 GCA_964432125.1 uncultured Bacteroidaceae bacterium
GGTGCTGGTAGAGGATCGGATCGCCGCCTTTGGCCGGATCGAAGAAGCCGATGTTGAAAACCCGTTCTCCAATAACCATCAGCAGGGTGATGCCGACGATCGGGGTGGCGAGCAGCTGGATCCACGCTGTACCATAGAGGGTCCAGGGGAAGAGGGACATCTTCATCCAGGACATACCTGGAGCACGCATTCTATGTATCGTTACGATAAAATTCAGTCCGGTTAAAATCGAGCTGAACCCAAGGATGAATGCCCCAAGCACCGCAGGTAGCATGTTGGTGCCGGTCTTGAAACTGTAGGGGGCATAGAAGGTCCAGCCGGTATCTGGTGGACCACCGCCCGTGAACAGGGAGGCGATCACAAAGATTGATCCAACCACGTATATGTGCCACGACAGGAGGTTGAGTTTTGGAAAGGCTACATCCTTGGCACCGATTTGTATGGGCAGCATGAAGTTTCCAAATATGGCAGGCAGGCCGGGAATGATGACCAGGAAAATCATAATCACACCATGAACCGTGAAGGTGGCATTGTATGCCTGTGCGGCCATGAGTGTTTTACCGGGTGCGATGAGCTCCAGTTTCATCAGCAGGCCAAGGACAACACCAATGGAGAACCAGGTCATGATGGAATAGAGGTACAGGAGCCCTATCCGTTTATGGTCCGTGGAGAGGATCCATTTGAAGATCCCTTTCCGGCCACCGGTCTCCTCCAGGTAGCTGAGGGGCGTATCTTTCTGTTTCGTTTCAGACATAGGTGTGCGGTTATTTTGTTTTTTTACGTTTAGAAAGAATCAGTACCAGGAAGATGACCACCCCGAAAAAGATGATCAGCGTTCCTGCCACTTTGGTGATGTTGAATACATACTTCTGTCCTTCGGGATCGAAAGAGTAGCAGTACTGCAGTACTTTATTGATCGTAGGACCGGTTTTCCCTTCGCTGGCATCGAGGACAGACATCTTCAGTTCGAAGGGAAGGAAATAGATGCCGTTCATATAGCGGGTGATCTTTCCGTTGGGTGAGGTGACGATCAGCGTGGCCGAATGGATGAAATCATTGCCCACCGGTTTGAATCTGAAACCGGTAGCATCGGTAAGTCTTGCAATATTGGCACTGTCGGTTGTGTAGAAGGTCCACCCCTCTTTCGCCAGATCGGCCTTCTCCATCAGGTTCTGGTAGTTGTTGCGCTTGCGCTCAGCCAGT
>CAYSMO010000346.1:0-2444 GCA_964432125.1 uncultured Bacteroidaceae bacterium
TTTGATAATACTCGGTTCAGGTTCTTCAACTTCTCCTCAGCCTGCCGCAAGGAGGACTCGGTGACGCTCTTGTTGTTAATAGCATCCATTCGGGTGATCCGTCCAATGGCATCGTCGGGAGCTACCGGTCCGCTCATATCACGGTACTCTTCTATCAATCGCTCGGTTTTTGCTATCTCCTTGATAATAATCTCCTTGATCTGTTCCTGTTCCATGATGCTGTCAGCTACTTGCTCTATATTAATTTACCAATTATTTCCATTTTTAGCGGAGTTAAATGTCGCTTTACAATTGTCCAGATAATGCTGGAATCAATGGAATCATAAGCATGGATTAACCTGTTTCTAAATCCAATAATTTTTTTAGCATTTTGAATAGATGATTCCGGACAGTATTGATCAAATCTATTAACTGCTTCACCAATTATTCCAAGTTGCCTTTCTACAGCACTCTGAGTTTTTAAATCAGAAAGAAAATGGTTGTAATCAGTAATTGATTCTGTAAATTCTTCTACTAACTCAATTGCATGTATAATATCAGATAAGTACTTTTTTCCCTTTTCCGTCATAAATAAGAACTTTCGTTGAATCAATACTTTTTTGAAGGTATGGATTTCTAATCGATGAATTTGTAAGAAGATCAACTTTACTATGGAAGAAATCTTCGAAATTATCCCATAAGGACATAAGAGCCTCACCCCTTATTAATGGATCTGAAGAGTCAATCTCCACGAGTAAATCTATATCGCTTTTTTCCTCATCAAAATTACCTGCAACTGAGGAGCCAAAGGCATATAGGTATTTAACCTTGTGACTTTCGCACAATGATTTGAAATCATCTATTCTGCCAGAGATTTTCTCATTTATGACCATAAAACAAAGATACAACTATTTTAATTAGCCCTAATGTTTGTAATGAGCGTTTCATAGGTTTCTAGCCACTTATTAACTTAGTAGGCAAAAAAAGAAACCCATGAACAAACAAAGTTACAAACATAAGGGCTAATTAGTCTTTTAATAGAGTAGATGGGGCTGGATCATAAAGTTCGAGAGCATTACCTGCCCCGAATTCAGTTGTACAAAAATGGTTCTTTAAAAACGACAAAGATATATAAATCCTTCTATCCTTTGTTCCGCTTCAAAAAATGCTGCGAATCGCCCCATTCGCCATAACCAATCTCCCCGTCGGCCAACTTCAACCGCGCATCCAGACACCCCTTGCACTGATCGGGCTCTTCATCGGTGCATGGCTTGTTCTCATACAACGCATAGTCGTTCCGGAACAAACCGGGCGTCACATTCGGCATAATTACATTCGCCCCAATCTTAACCGCTTTCTCCCTTCCTAACGGGTCGATCGCCTGAAGGGCCGTAGCGGCGGCAATGTTAATGTCCTTCATCAATATACGCAGCGTGGCGATCATCTTTAATGCCAGATCAAACCGCTCCCCAATCGGCAATAACTGATCCCTGTATGCATACAGCGGTGTGTCGTGGTGCTCAATATATGGCCCCATACCTACCATGTCAACATCAAACGACTGCATGAACAACAAATCATCCGCCAGATCCTCTACGGATTGAAACGGCAGACCGATCATCACCCCTGTGCCTGCCTGGTACCCCAACTCCTGCAGGGTGCGAAGACAGTCATACCGCCTATCAAACTCATGGTGCTCATCGTGGGGATGTATCTTTTCAAACAGCTCCCGGCTCGACGACTCGATGCGAAGGAGGTACCTGTGCGCACCGGCTTCCATCCACCGCGCATAGGTGTCGCGCGATTGCTCCCCGAGGGAAAGTGTAATGCCCAATCCTCCATCCGATAGTTTTTTTATCTCTTGCAGCAACCGCTCAATCCGTTCGGTGAACTTCGGAGAATCAATCTCTCCCCCCTGTAATACGACCGAACCATAGTTGTTCTCATACGCAAAACGGGCCGCTTCAAGAATCTCCTCATCCGATAAATTATACCGCGATACCTTCTTGTTGCTCTTCCTGATTCCACAGTAATAGCAATCCTTCGAACAGATATTCGAAAACTCAATCAGCCCGCGGAAAAACACCTTGTTCCCTACATGCTCCTGCTTCACCTGCGCGGCATGCCGAAAAAGCTGCTTTTTCTCCTCACCCTCCGCCGAGAGTAGGGTAATCAAGTCAGGCTTCTCCAAGCTCTCTTTTTGTAAAATCTCCTCTATCCTCATTTTATAAATAATCTGTATCGGTCCGGCTCACCTTCACAAACGGAGCAATCGCCCGGCTGTAAATCCCCTGCATCCAGGCAATCGCCATCCCGTAATTGGTTACCGGAACCCCCGCATCAACAGCGGGCTTCAACCTGTTAATCAGCTGTTTCCGCGTGATCATGCACGCACCGCACTGAATTACCATGCTGTAATCGGTGATCTCCCCCGGTACATCGCTCAAACCGCTCACCACCTCGTA
>CAYSMO010000347.1:0-2442 GCA_964432125.1 uncultured Bacteroidaceae bacterium
TCCGGGCTTAGTATCTGGATCACTTTTTGCTCGATGATAGGATCTACAAGGTTAGCACGGAATTGAATGCAGCTGGATCCTGTAAGCCCCTCTCTTTTTCTCCCGTTACATTCATAGGTGGGTATAATGGACTTGTTGATTTTGTATCGGATGCTTATTCTCCGCCCGCAAATACCGCATACTAATAAACCCTGTAATAAAGTAGCTCCCTCTCTTGGAGGCCCAGCCAGGAGATGATCAGAAGTGTTTGTTCGGTTTGCCTGAAGCTGTTGCACATTATGCTGGTACTGATCATAGGTGATATACTGCGGGTGATGATCTTTGATCATTACCGGCCATTGGTCCATGGGTTGTTGTTTCAATGTTGAGAAAATCTCACCATGCTGGTTGATTTTCTTAACGGATTTATATCGTCCGAATGTGTAAACGCCTGCGTAAAAGGGATGCTTTAAAATGGTAAGAACCCGTGCGTGTGTTAATCTGCCCCAAATCAACTTTCCTTTCCATCTACCTCCATAAGCTCTTTTTGGAAACAGGAGGTTTTTTCTTCCAAAGTATTGAACAACAGCATAAGCGGTTTGCTTTTCTTTAAATAGTGTCTCTAAGAAAACTCACGTTTTCTGATTTTTCATGACAAAACCTCTCTTTATCTTCTCTATTGATCCCGATTCAAGTAAATGATCAGAGATCTTTTCACTGTCTTCCTGTTCATTCAGGTGCCATATGATCAAATATGATCATAATTTTACACATCTGGACACACCTCTCCCATGTTGGAAGATTTATGCTCATACTTTTCACTCGGCGCTTAGGCTGCTGCTCTCAACTCTCGTTCAGCCAGTTCTTGTTTTCGCCGGATCTCGATTAGCTCCTGCCCGATTCTCCGCAGGTTATATGCTGCAACAGCTAGTCCGACATACCTTTTGAAATGCATATACCCCCTGTCGGGACACCGATCCAGACCTCTGTGTTCAAGCTCATTGATATTGGATTCTACTGCACTGTGTTTGTTCCTCAGGATTTTGAACTGTCGATTGCTCTCTTCCTCTATTTCCTGTTTGTTGGGCTTGCCCTTTTTGGGCATCACCACTTTCCCAACATGTTTTTCCAGCAGTGCCTTATTGTCCTTGTGCCAGTAGCCTTTGTCAAAACTCCAGCTACTGATATCATATCTCTGAGTCAGATCTTCTGCAATCGGTTTTACCATCTCTGAATCGGACTGGTTCTCCATGATACGATAGTCAACAATCAGGTGATACTGATCTGTGGTAATAGCCAGCCTTTTTCCCAGTTCTACATTGGGATGCAGTTTCCCTTTGGTGATCCACTCGGTATATTCCTCAAAAATGGAAAAGACCTTTTCTTCGTGCGGGATCCTCTCTCCCTTTAGTGCCCGGCGATCAAGCTGATCAGTAAACCTGGCTAAAAAATCCAAATACACAAACAGTCCCGCGGAAAGTCCCGCATCCATTTTATCTTTTACCGGTAACTCTGTCTTTGCAAGTTTATTATGTAGCTCCCTTGCTATCAACAGATAATAACCCACAGCTTCCTTTATTCTATCTTCTTTGTTCCTGCCTCCCGATGAGGATGCTTTTCCCACAGCCCTCATCGCGTTCTTCATCCGGCGATACCAGTCATGTATCTTTCTCCATCCTTCAACCTCGCCCGGATACTTGTCCATAAATTTGCCTATGATATCAAGACCTTTGCGGCCACTGTCCCACAGCAGGTTGTAATCTGTTGGAAAGTGTACGTTGCTCTTTACCACAAAACTATCAGTCTTTAAGCGTAATGCTTCCGCCTCTTTTTTTTTAAACACCTCGTGACCAAACTCGACGATCACCTGGTTCAACTCCCGCACCGTCTCATCATCAAGAAGGCTTACATTGTCAATAATGTTCTGGTACCTTAACTCCCGCCTCTCGTAACCAAATCCCCTTTCTATACCCATGATCTGGCGGATCAGATGATCATTATTAGCATTGTGATGGAGATCTTCATAGCTAAGATTCTTGAGCAACCTTACCTGGGCCAATACAAAGATTTGCCACAGGTCCATACCAGATCGACCGGTTCGTTTCTTGCCTGATGTGATCTTTGCTTCAAGAATCTCGAACACCCTTTCATTCCATTCCGGAGTGATGAAGATCTCTTTCAACGCAGAACATAAGGCAGGATAGGGACCGCTTCGCCTCTGGGTCGTGATCTTTGTTTCACCGATAGGAATGGTTCCAAGTTCAATTTGTTGTGCGAATCTCTTTCTCATTTTCAATCCTTGTTTGATGTCAGTGCTGAAATATCCGAATCTCCTTTGCTTAATACACTGAATATCTGTAATTTCAGCGAATTGAGCAAGCGAAAAACCAGCTATATTCAAACAAGTTTTCAACATTAATCCATTGTATAACAATTATTTGCAGATTTTCTTTCAGGCACTAA
>CAYSMO010000348.1:0-2441 GCA_964432125.1 uncultured Bacteroidaceae bacterium
GGGAAACAGGGCGTATGTTGAGGTAGAGGATTTGTTTAATGAGCTGGCCGACAGGCTGACGCAGGAGCCAACCATGAATTTTGATTATGATTATGATCAGATTATCGGGTATGGGGAGATGTTGAGTACGAAGATTATTACGCATTATTTGAATAGTGCCGGATTGAAGTCAAGGTGGGTTGATGTGAGAAAATCGCTCAAGACCGACAGCACCTTCCGGGAAGGGAGGGTCGACTGGGAACTTTCTGGTGAGCTGGTGTGCAAGGCATTTGCTTTTAACGGCGAGCGGTTTCTGGTAACGCAGGGTTTTCTTGCCTCGAATAAGAATAACCAAACCGTTTCGCTGGGTCGTGAGGGATCTGACTATACAGCAGCTATCCTGGCGCATTTGCTGAAGGCCGATTCGGTGACGATATGGAAGGATGTCCCGGGGGTGCTGAACGCGGATCCCAAGTACTTTGATGATACCATTCTGCTGGATAAATTGTCTTATCTCGATGCCATCGAGCTGGCCTACTACGGTACCAGTGTCATTCACCCGAAAACGATTAAACCGTTACAGAACAAGAATATCAATTTGTACGTAAAATCATTTGTCGATCCGATAGCACCGGGAACGTTGGTAGGGAACCTGGCCTACGAGAAGCTGGTGCCGTCGTTTATTTTCAAGATGGACCAGGTGTTGATCAGGATTTCGCCGCATGATTTCTCTTTTATTGCGGAGGATAACCTGGAGATTATTTACGGGATATTGTATAAGCACGGGCTGAAGATCAACCTGCAGCAGACCTCTGCGGTGAGTTTCCAGGTGGTGGTGAACAATGACAAAAGGAAATTGCTACCGGTGATTGATGAGTTGGAGGAGCATTTCAAGGTCTCCTATGAGACCGGACTGGAGCTGGTGACGATACGCTATTTTGATGATGCAACGATTGAGCGGGTGATGATCAACAAGACTTTGTTGCTTGAGCAGCGCGGGGTGCAGAACATCCAGCTTGTTGTAAGGGATTTGGGAACGTAACACAGACATTCCGCCCCCAACCCCTTTAGGGGTGACATGTCTAGCCCCGATCGGGGCGAAATGTCTGTAACCTGCCATGGTATTGATATTTTTTATATTTTGCAGCAAGTTTGAATCAATACCTGCAAATAATGAAAAAAATATTTTTATGGTCTTTGCTGGCACTGCTTGCTGTAACTCAATTTTCATGTAAAACAGAAAAAGAGATCCTCTACATTGGAACTGCCGGCATGCACGATAGTCAGGGAATATATGTGTATGAATATGAGAGAAAAACCAACGCATACACTCTCCTTCAGACCCTTCCTGAGATCAATGCTCCTAACTTCCTGGCCCTGCATCCTTCCGGAGATTTTCTCTACAGCGTGAATGATATTACCGATGAACAGGGTAAGAAGCAGGATGCTGTAAGTGCCTTCTCCATCGATCGTACGACCGGCTTGCTCACCCTGTTGAACCAGGTGCCATCTTACGGCAGGGGGAACTGTCATATCGAGTTGGACCGTACCGGTAAGTTTATCTACGTTGCACATTACGGATCGGGGAGTTTGTCATCGTTTAAGATTGAAGCCGATGGTAGTATCGGCGACACCCTGCAGACCATGCAATTTACCGGCAGCAGTATTAGCGAAAGGCAGAAGGCCCCACACCTGCATGCGATCCTTGTTGATCCGGGGAATCGTTTTGCCTATGCTGCCGATCTGGGAACAGATAAGGTGTATATTTTCGATCTGGATGCTACCACGGGAATGCTTGAGCCGGCTGCGGTGCCATGGGTGGAGGCGGTGCCGGGTTCCGGTCCGCGCCACATGGCGTTCAACCGGGAAGGCACCCTATTGTACCTGGCTGAAGAGCTGAGTGGTACGGTAAGTGTATTCAGAATTTCGCCGGAGGATGGTTCGCTGACCCCAATTCAGCGGCTGTCGACTTTGCCGGAGGATTTTGAAGGGCAGAACACCGTTGCGGACATTCACCTCACACCCGATGGCGAGTTGTTGTTTGTCTCCAACAGGGGGCATAATAGCCTGGCGATTTTTTCCGTGCAGGATAACGGGATGCTGGAGGCATCCGGGCACGAACCGGTTCAAGGTGATCATCCGAGAAATTTCATGGTCGACCCGAAAGGAGAGTGGGTGCTTGTTGCGAACAGGAACACGGATAATATCAACCAGTTTGGGCTGGTTGAAGGAGCCGGGCCCCTGCAGTATACCGGAACGACGTTGGATGTTCCGGCTGCGATTTGTTTGAAGTGGCTGATAGTAAAATAGTACAGCAAATTCAGGAAGTGATGTAGCTTCCGTTTCTCACGATAATAAATTGCGTTTTCAGCGGCTTTTCCTTCCTTCCTCCCTTCCTTCCTTCCTTCCTTCCGCTCGCTCTGCTTCCTGCAAGTCCCTGGTTATTCTGATGCGGCCCTGCG
>CAYSMO010000349.1:0-2407 GCA_964432125.1 uncultured Bacteroidaceae bacterium
GATCGACAACCGCCTGCTGAAAAAACTCTTCCACATGCCCAAAGAGGAGAGCAAAACACTCAACAACGACTTCTATTCCTTTGTCAAGAATGATATTACCAGCCTGTTTAAAAGAAAAAAGTAACTACTCTCTCCGTAAATTGAAATCAAAGAACTGTTCTCCCTCCCTGTACTGCATCTGCCGGCGTTTTTCTGTAAACTTAAAGTCAAGATTCATTGTCTTGTTAGCGCTGAACTGAACCCTGAACCTCCCCTGCTCCAGCACAAACTGCTCACCAAAGACATTGTAGATGGTTACCTCATAATTGGTAGCCCTGGGCAGACTAAGCACATAGCTGCCATACCTGTCTGTAAGTGCCGAATATGTCTCCCCGTTTTCACTCACGGCAGTGACCCTGATCCCCTCCAAGTTGATCTTGCCTTCGTTGGAGTTGGGATCGCGGTCGACAATAACCCTTCCCTTGATCCGGTACGATTCGACCAGCGGGAGGTAGTGTACCATATCGTCATGCACCTCCATCTCCTGGTTCTCCCCATTCAGAAAGAAGAGGTCCTCCAGGTTGGACAATGCTGTTATATTTAGATTATACAAACCTTCCGGAATTCTCTCATAATAGATCTCCCCATTGGGATCGGTGATCAGCGATATCTCGGAAAAGCCTGACTGCTGCACTATGTTCTTTTTCGGATCGCGGGTAATCTGTATCAAAACATTCGATATCGGCTTCTCATTGGGATCTTTCACCCCATTGCCATTCTGGTCATTGAACCCAACTATTGTTAGCTCATAAAACTTTAACCGCGGTTGTTGAATATCAAACGACTTCCTGATCCCTGTCAGCAAATTGACATCGCGCATAGCAACTCTTCCCACCTCCTCGTCCACCCGGACCATCCTGAATAGGTTAAAGCTGACAAAGATCCGCCATCCATCGTTCAGATAAAAATTGGAGGTGAGGTTAAAAATAGCATTTTCACGCATTGATGGCATGTAGTAGGAGTAGTTCAGGTACCCGCTCACACGAATCGACTCATTGTTGAAGTACCGCTCGTAATAGGGACGTAGATGAAATGACTGGTTAACCTGCGGATCCTGCTCAACAACCACACTTCTATAGATGTCGGATGATTCACCGCTGCTGAAATAGGCACTCAACTTAAAGGCTGCATCATAATAGCTAAGTCCGGCAGTATACTGAAGCAAACCCTTAATTTTAAACGATTCTAAAGAAGGATCCCCAGAAGAGTAGTTTACAAACATTGAATTGAGTCTGATATATGGTGTGATACTCTGCAAACTCCCTGTTCGGAAAGTAACAGATCCAAACAGACCCGGCTGAAGATTCCTGTAAACAGTAAGAAAACCATCGAAAGGATTATAATACTGTCTCACAGAATTGCTAAATGAGGGGCCTGCATTATAAATGATATTCCCCTTATTGAGAGAGTAGTATATGTGTCCATTGTCATTGATATTCTTGTCTCCCTGATAGAAAAAATTATAGGGATACCTGGTTGCATCATAGCTGTTACGGTAATAGGTCCCTCTGAACAATGAACCTCCCTTCAATTGATAACGAGAATGCACATTTATCTTGTTGGTACCGCTATTTCTAAGATAGCTCAACCGGGTATTGGTATTGTCTATCCGAATGTAAAAGCGCTCCCTGGTATAATCATAAGACAACCGATAGGCAAACCCAACGGTAGTAGTATCATTCTGAAGAAGCAGACCGCTACCAAACCTACTTAGTGAGGTGGCGGTGTTAATTCTAATCCTGTGGTACCTTAGAAACCCAAAGGACCCACCCAGCAGATATGAAAAGTGGCGGTCGGGCGAATTCATTTTCGATTCCATGGTCAACCCACTTTTCAGCGCCACCCCCAATATGGATCGGCTGTAGCCTGCATGGAACCCGATATTTCTACTGTTAGGATTACTGGCAACATTAAAATATACCGTACTGTTACCGTTTAATGTATGTTGGGCCCTGATGCCCTGTCCATTTAATGAATGCAGCTCTCCGATCCCCATCCTGTCTCCCATCTCAACAACGGTACTTTTATCCGAATAATTCAGTCTAAACCTGAACTGGCGGTATAGATCAATACCACTGTTTCTTTCCTGGTTAAAATAGATATTGTTCAGTCCCACATTATACTGTAGCTGCTGTGATTCCGGAAAGAGAATTCTACCATTCACCCGCAACCCCATCTTTGGAAGCTGAGACGATAAAATATTGTTCAGTGAAAGATCAACATTTAGTGGGGAATTGGTGTACCTTCCGTCTTGAAGCAGCTGACTCTCCAGTGGGGTAACCCTGATCCCTGCAGATCTGGATTGCTCCCGGGTTGAAGCCGTTAAGATGATGCTGGAGGCCCTCCAGTTGTTAATCAGGGTACGCTC
>CAYSMO010000350.1:0-2368 GCA_964432125.1 uncultured Bacteroidaceae bacterium
AGTTGCCTCGATAATGCGGAGCGCCGGTTCGGGCAGCGGGACGTCGTGTTGCCGGGAAGCGGTCTTTTTCGGAGAACAACCTGGCGTTTGAGCTGGACCCAGATGATCCGCAAGTATGGATGGAGAAGGGGAACATCGAGTTTTACAAGCCGGCGATTTTTGGCAGCAGCAGTGTGGAGGCGGCGAAGATTTACAGGAAATCGGTGGAGCTGTATGAGGCTGACAGGGAGGGGTTAAGGCACAACTGGCTCTATCTGAACACACTGAGAAGTCTGGCAGATGCCTGCATTGCTTCGGAGATGTACCGCGAAGCGAATGAGGTGTACCTGAAGATGTTGCGGGTGGAGCCGCGGCTGAAATGGATGAAGGAGAAGGTCTACCCGGAGTTTTTGAAGCGGTATCAAGGTACAAACCAATTTGACTAAATGCTTACACATACAAATCTTCCTTGCTTAATTTTAATTTTGGCTTATTCAACTTATGAATATTCTGTTTCAATTCTTCCCTTGTTTCACTTTCTATAAATGTGGGAATCAGATCATCAAAGCTAATTTTAAAAATCCTATGTATTACTATTATGTCTTTCATTGAGAAATTTGAGACACCATTTACCAGTTCAGAGATATATGATTTACTGTGTCCAAGCAATTTTGTCATTGCTTCATCATCTTTTTTGCAATGGTTTGTCCCTGGATCGTTATTAGTTGAATCATATAAATACCTCTTTTCAGATTTTCGGTTTGAATCGTTGCCGTTGGATTGCTATTATGAACTTTATTAATCCTTATCTTTGCAGATAAACAATGAGATTATGAGTAATGTACGTGTACGTTTTGCACCGAGTCCGACCGGGCCGCTGCATATAGGGGGATTAAGAACAGCGTTGTTCAATTTCCTGTTTGCCAAAAAGCATGGGGGAACGTTTATTTTGCGAATCGAGGATACCGACCAGACGCGGTTTGTGCCGGGGGCTGAGGAGTATATCCTGGAGTCCTTGAGGTGGTGCGGTCTGCAGCCTGACGAGGGGGTAGGAGCAGATCCCGGAAGCGGTGAGCAGGGTGCAGCTGATGGTGGATCGGCGCTTGGTGGAGAGAGTGATATGGACAATCAGAAGCGGAGAACGGGTGATGAGAGCGTCGGTTCAGCAGGAGGAAAAATTGCAGACCCCGAAAGCGGTGAGCAGGAAGCCGGAGCAGGAAGTGATGTTGGAAAAAATGTTGGGACTGATGGCGGAGTACTTGCTGGTCAGCATGGACCTTACGGTCCGTACCGTCAGTCGGAAAGACAAAAGATTTACAGTGGATTTGTTGAAAAGCTGCTGGAAAAGGGAAACGCCTATTACGCCTTCGATACCCCTGAGGAGTTGGAGCAGGTGAGAAAGGAGTTTGAGAGCCGGGGAGAGACTTTCAGCTATGACAGCTCCACGAGAATGAGGATGAAGAATTCACTTACCTTTTCGGAGGCAGAGACGAACCGGCTGCTTGAGAAGGGGATACCATATGTGATCCGTTTCAGGTTTGGCGAAAATGAGTCCATTACCATGCACGACCTCGTAAGGGGGGAAGTGAAGGTGGAGAGCGGGACACTCGACGATAAGGTATTGTTTAAATCGGACGGGATACCGACCTATCACCTGGCGAATGTGGTGGACGACCACGAGATGAAGATCACCCATGTGATCAGGGGCGAGGAGTGGCTACCATCGCTGCCGCTGCATGTGGCCCTTTATTCGGCGTTTGGCTGGGAGGAGGAGATGCCTCAATTTGCCCATCTGCCATTGATTTTGAAGCCCGACGGAAAGGGAAAGCTGAGCAAACGTGATGGAGACAAAGGGGGTTTTCCGGTATTTCCGCTGGATTGGAGGGATCCGTCCACCGCCAATGTGTCACCGGGTTACCGGGAGTCGGGATATTTCCCGGAGGCGTGTATCAATATCCTGGCGTTCCTGGGATGGAACCCCGGAACAGAGAAGGAGCTCTATACCATGGATGAGCTGATCAGCGATTTTGATTTGGAGAAGGTGGGCCGGTCGGGGGCTAAATTTGATCCCGACAAGGCGAAGTGGTTCAACCACCAGTACCTGCAGCAGCGGCCGGTGAAGGAGCTGGCCCGGGATTTCCGGACGATCCTGGAAGAGCAGGGCGTTCAGGCGGAAAATGACAGGCTGGAGAGTATTATCGAACTTACACGGGAAAGGGCGGTTTTTGTGGCCGACCTGTGGGAGCATGCGGGGTTCTTTTTCGAGGCACCAGGTGATTACGAGGAGAAAGCGGTGAAGAAGCGGTGGAATGAGGATTCGCCGGCGCTGATGCGGGCACTGTTGGAGGTGCTGATTGCTATTGAGCCGTTTGATGCGGCAACCATTGAG
>CAYSMO010000351.1:0-2364 GCA_964432125.1 uncultured Bacteroidaceae bacterium
GGAGGACGGAGAAAAAAGTTAACTTTGTGAAAAAATAAATTGTCATGACCAGGTTATCGGTAAATATCAATAAGATCGCCACACTGCGAAATGCTCGCGGGGGCAACAACCCCGATGTGCTGAAGGCCGCCATCGACTGTCAGCGTTACGGTGCACAGGGGATCACTGTTCATCCCCGTCCGGATGAGCGCCATATCCGCCGCAGCGATGTTCATGCGATACATCCGCATATCACCACCGAATTCAATATTGAAGGCTACCCCTCCCCTTCCTTCATGGAGCTGGTGCTTGAGGTAAAGCCCCACCAGGTCACCCTCGTCCCTGACCCACCAGAGGCGATCACCTCCTCAGAGGGATGGGACACGTTAAAACATGCCGGTTTTCTAAAGGATATTACGGCCCGGCTGAAGGCAGCAGGGATCCGCAGCTCCATCTTTATCGGCACGGATCATGCGCTTATCCGCGGAGCGGCGGCAACAGGGACCGACCGGGTGGAGCTCTACACGGAGCCTTATGCAGTGTTGTTTCCGGAAGATCCTGAAGCAGCGATCGCTCCATTTATCAGTGCTGCTGAGGTGGCTCGGGAGGCAGGGTTGGCGCTGAATGCGGGACATGACCTCGACCTGGAGAATTTGCGGTGGTTCGTGCAGCGCATCCCGTGGATCGAGGAGGTGTCGATCGGTCATGCGCTGGTTTGTGATGCGTTGTATTACGGATTGGAAAATACCATTGGAATGTATTTAAGGGAACTGTCCCTACAGACATGTCGCCCGTAGCCGGGCTAGACATGTCGCCCCTAGCGGGGCTAGGATGCTTCGGTTGGGACAATCTGCTACAGACATTGTGCTCCTAGCGGAGCAATTACAGCCCCGCTAGGGGCGGAATGTCTGTAGAACGAAAGCCCCACATGGAACCCCAGCCCCGCTAGGGGCGGCATGTCTGTAGAAGCGGAATGTCTGTAGCAGAAATGTATCCGACAAGACCTTAATGAAGAAAATATTTTAAATTTTTCAAGAACAGATCAGGCTGTTCGGCATGAAGCCAATGGCCTGCATTTGGGATTGTAACAATCTCTGCTGTGGGAAATATTTTTTTAATCGCACCGTGATGCTCAGGGCCGACATAATCTGACTTCTCTCCCCTGACAAACAACACCGGAAACCCTTTGAGTCCGCCTTTGTTAACAACCTCCTCATAGGGCAGTCCATCCATAATCTCATCCAGGCTCTTGCGCAACACGGGAAGATTGATCTTCCACCTGAACCCCTGCTGCTTATCGCGCGTAAGATTCTTCAGCAGGAACATCCTCACCCGCTCCGATCCGATCTCTGTTGACAAAGCCTTCGATACCTCTTCCCGCGATTCGGCACCTTCTATATCGACCTTCATCATTGCATCAATCATCTTTGCATGGTTCGCAGCAATGCGCGAATCAGCAGCCAGTTCGTGGTAAGGCACGGGAGCGATGTCGACCACAACCAGTGATTCAATCCTCTCGGAACACTCGAAAGCAAAAAGCATCGCTGTTTTTCCGCCCATCGAGTGACCGAGAATCGAGGCTTTCTCTATGTTGTGCTCATCCAGGAATGAGCAGAGATCATCAGCCATCGCCCTGTAATCGTGCACCTCATCGTGCGGTGAGTCGCCATGGTTCCGCTGGTCGGGAACGAAAACCTCGAATCGGTCCGAAAGCTCACGAGCAATACTGACCCAGTTGTCGGACGATCCATATAGTCCGTGCAAAATGATCAGCGGCGGTCCAGCCTCACCATATTTATTATAATAAAGTTTCATGCTACTTGATAATAGAGTTTCATGCTACTTAGCCCTGATTTTCCTCAGCATTCATGTACTCCGCTGATAGCAGGGCGATCCATTCTGAGATCTCACGAAACGCCTTTTGTGTCTCCTCTGTGATCTCCTTTTTCTGCAGCTTTAAAATCAACAGTCCATACAATCCATTCATCGCCAGTTGCACATCATTCTCGCGGGTATGACCGGCGCGCATCCTCAGCGCATCGAGATTCACCTGGGCCTTGTCGTAAGCATTCTTGAACTCATTGTTCATCGGCCGGTGAAGCAGCTCGACATTCAAGTCATTCATCCTGGCGGCGATCCCGTCGAGGAAATCCATGTGTCCGCTATTCTCCTTCCCTTCATTCTTCATGCGACTGATCAGATCCTTGTACCACTCCAGCATCTCCCGCTTTGTATTATAATCGGTGTCGAACTGACTAATAATCGTCTGATCAATCCGGATGGGATCAAACCCGCTGGCACGGATCATATCCTCCACCTGGTACATATATATAAGGTACTCGGCAATATTCTCTTTTCTCTTCTGTCCCGCAATAATCATATACC
>CAYSMO010000352.1:0-2352 GCA_964432125.1 uncultured Bacteroidaceae bacterium
GTGCAGTGAAGAGTAGATCGTTATATTTTAATCTTATGGGGAATGCTGGTAAAAAGATTAAGCTGTTTTTAGCGAATCCGTTTTCCATTTAATCTTATCATAAATAACACCAGCTTTGGGGGATTTAAACCCCCTTTTTAGTAGGAAAAGGAAGTAAAATAAAACTAAAAATTAAATGACCACAAGCAAAGGACTTAAAATAAAATATAATCGTGTGTCAACGCTGCAGCAATCAGGTTCCCGGTTTGAACTTGATGAAGCCAAATATGATATTGTCCTTTTTGACAAAATAAGTGGTACTGTGCCGTTTAATGAAAGACCACAAGCAAAGGAACTGATTAATCTTGTTGAATCAGGAAAAGTATCAGAAATAACCATTGAAGAATTTAGCAGGCTGGGAAGAAATACTGGTGATTGTATCCGCACACTGGAATGGTTAGAACAAATGGAAATTAATGTGATTGTCCGTAACCTGGGATTACAATCCCGCCCAAATGGTAAGAAAAATCCGATTTGGGGGATGATATCAGCAGTATTAAGCAGTGTATACACTATGGAATTGGAAAACATACGAGAGAGAACAGACGCAGGCAGAAAAATATATTTACAAAATGGTGGCCGGCTTGGCCGGCCTTTTGGAAGTAATGAATCAGAAAAAGAATTTCTTGCAAAAAAGAAATCACAAGAAATTCTGTAACTAATCAGTCTATCTCAAATATAGGCAGGTATTAACAATAATCAGGGGTTTTGAACAAAAATCTTGCTCGTTAGATCCCGGTTTCCCAGAAACAACTGCTCTTATCAAGATATGTGGAATACTCGTTATATCTAACCGTGTAAAAGTTTGACATTGAACATCATCTGTTTTTGCTTTGTGGAAAACAAAGCACATTGCGTTCAGGTAACAGCATAGCATCGTTAAGCAAGAAGATAGATGATCTGATTGAACTGGTGAATCATCTATACGAGGAAATTAAGGGTCTGAAAAAAGAAAATACTCAGCTGAAAGAGAAGCTTGCCAAATACGAACATCCGAAGAATAGCAATAACAGTTCTGTACCGCCTTCCAAAGATGAAAACCGTCCACTTAAAAGTAAAAGCCTGAGAAAGAAGACAGGCCGTAAGCCCGGCGGGCAGAAGGGGCGCAAAGGGACAACTTTGAAAATGGTTTCAAATCCAGATAAGTTCGTTGATCATTCTCCGGACTATTGCGTATGTTGCGGGCTTGACCTTAGCTCCCATCTTGGCAAATTAATCGGTTGCAGGCAGGAGATAGATATACCGCCGATTAGACCGGTTGTCACCGAACATAGGGTTTACGAGAAACAGTGTAGCTGTGGACATGTAACCAAGTCTTCTTTTCCCGGGGGGATTACAGCACCGGTTAGTTATGGTCCCATGATAGAGAGTCTTACGGGGTATTTTCATACTCGTCAATACGTACCCTTTTTGAGAATGCGAGAAATCTTCAGGGATATATTTTCTGTTCCCATCAGTGAGGGAGGGATCCATTATCTATTGAACCGTCTTACAGTCAAGGCTCTTCCTTGGTATCATACAATCAAGGATATGGTCACTACCAGCTCGACGGTGGGTGCCGACGAAACCGGTAGCAAACTCAACGGGGAAAAGCTTTGGATATGGACATGGCAAAACAATCGTTTCACTTGGTTGAAAGGTACAGACAACAGGGGATACAGGACCATTGAGGAGAGTTTTCCTGATGGTTTTGCAGATGCAGTCCTGATACACGATTGTTGGAGGAGCCATTTTCAGACTGGAGCGCAAACACACCAACTTTGTACTGCTCATCTGCTCAGAGAGCTCACCTATCTCGAAGAAAGGTATCACCACCGATGGCCAGTCAGGTTCAGGGACTTCCTTCTCGACGGAATCGAATTAAAAAAGAAACTGGATCCTGGAGATTATTGCCAACCCATTCAGGAAAGAACAGATCTTGAAAATCGTCTGAAGAAATTGTTGGCTTCCCGGATCGATCAGAAACACAAGGAACTTGTGACTTTTCAAAAAAGGATGCTGAAATACAAAGACTACATTCTTACTTTCCTATATCATCCCAAAGTTCCACCGGACAATAATGGCAGTGAGCGAGCTATAAGGAATGTGAAAGTGAAGCATAAGATCTCAGGACAGTTCAAATCCTGGAAGGGAGTAGAGAACTTCCTGGTCCTGCGAAGTATCACTGATACAGCTTTGAAAAACAAGCAGCCCGTATTGAATGCCTTGAATCTTATCGCTAAATTAGCAGGGACTGATTAGTTACGAAATTCTTAAACTGATCAACAAAGACAGGACAACAAGGGAAATATCCGCTATATTATCCTGTTCTAC
>CAYSMO010000353.1:0-2352 GCA_964432125.1 uncultured Bacteroidaceae bacterium
TTGATATCCTTCATCAGTTTCTCCTTGTAGGATTTTCCAATGGGAATCGATTTTGGCGCCTCCTCTGTCCTTATGATTACCGAGTTATCTTCAATGACATCGATCCTGCTGGTGTTGACGATAAAAGAACGGTGCACCCTGGTAAATTTTTTCGAAGGCAGCTTTTGCTCAATCGCTTTCATGGTAAAGTGAATGGTGTACTTATCCTTGAAGGTATTAAATATGACATAATTCTCCAATGCTTCAACCCAAAGTATCTCATCATATTTCAATCTTACCAGGGTGGAACTCTTCTTGATAAAGAGCTCTTCTCCACCCCCCATATCCGTTTGATTCTGCTTTGTTCTGCTATTTACTTTCTCGACTGACTGCAGGAAACGCTTGTAGCTTACCGGCTTAAGGAGGTAATCGGTAACATCGTAATTGTAAGAGTCGACTGCATATTTGCCTTTGGAGGAGAAGATGATTACCTGTGGTTGGCGGAGCATGCTATCCATAAAATCCAGGCCCGACATTTCGGGCATCTCGATATCCAGGAATATGAGTTCAATTGAGTCATCTCTTTTGAGGATATTGATACATTCCACCGGGTCAGAACAGGAATGTTTAAGGATCAATCCTTCGGTTTTTTTTATAAATTCTTCAAGAATTCTTCTTGAAAGACCATCATCATCAAGTATCATACAATTCATAGGCCGAAGTTTAGTCAAGTGAAACCTTATGCTAACCTCACAAAATCATCAATTTATCAAAGGTAAATAATAATATTCAAATTCAACAGCATATAAATAAAAAAAATCACGGCGCATATCTGTTTTTAAAACCCCGCTCGATCCACCTGATATTGTTCACCGAATTTCTGAGCCACTGCAACCTGATTGTCTCCCTTTCGGTGGGATCAATTTTCCATGGAATTCCTGAGTTCCTCATCCTGGTGTTCATTTCATACAATATTATTGCGGCAGATACCGAGATATTAAAACTTTCAGTGAACCCCATCATTGGAATCTTAACAAATTCATCGGCCATTTTGATCGCTTCATCAGACAGTCCCTGCATCTCTGTCCCGAATAAAATAGCCATTTTTCCGGCTGACAGGTCAAAATCCCGTACGTCGGCATCACGCGCATGTGGTGTTGCTGCAACAATTCGGTATCCGTTATCTTTTAATTGTTGTATAGCCTTCCGGGTATTGTTCTCTTTTTTGTTGTAGCGGTAAAGGGTGAGCCATTGTGCAGCACCAAGCTCCACCTCCGGATTAAGCTCAATCCTGTTGCGGTTTTCGATGATATGCACATCCTGAATACCAAAACAATCGCAGGTTCTCAATACAGCGCTGGCATTGTGGGGCTGATATATATCTTCGAGAACGACTGTAAGATAGCGCGTTCTTTGTTCAAGAATCTTATCCAGCAGCCTGTGCCTGTTCTCATTCACCATGGGAGTGAGAAAATCCCTGAGCGCTATTTCATAATCATTCATTCCGGGTTACTCCAATTAGCAGCTGTAGAAACCTATATTTTACTCACAGCGAATTTATTTTATTCGGGATCTAAAGGCTCAGCGTTATATTCATCTGATCCGAGGCTGCTTGCGAGCTACGTGCAATTAAGATGTCAACAGCTGTGTTATATAAGCTTTTAATACAGAAAAAGCCGTCCCTATAAGAGACGGCTTTCCTAAAAAATTGTTCAATAATCTTACTTGACAGCGTCTGACAATTCAGTTCCAGCTTTGAACTTAACCACTTTTTTGGCTGCAATCTTAATTTCAGCGCCAGTTTGTGGGTTACGGCCTGTTCTTGCTCCTCTTTCAGAAGTTGAAAAAGATCCAAAACCTACCAACGCAACTCGGTCACCTTTTTTAAGTGCAGCAGTTGTTGTTGAGATGAATGCATCGAGAGCTCTTTTTGCATCAGCTTTTGTTAGATTAGCCTCAGCAGCTATTGCATCAATTAATTGAGCTTTGTTCATAATAATGAAATTTAAAGGTTAGTAATAATATGTTTTTTTGTTCACTTTGTAAACAGGTAAACAAATATATAGAAATTCTTTACCCATCCAAACATATTCTTTGAAAAATGCTCTGTTTGTTGATAAAACAGCCTGTTTTCTTCATAAATAGTACGTTTTCCTCCTTTCAAGTGCGATTTTCTGTCTCTGCACCGTCCGATAGCAGTGGGATACCGGAGAGGTATTTTTTTCTCGCAAATAACCGCATCGCAACTTCAATTTTCATTTTTGAGGCAGGATACTTTTTTTCAAATATACGTATCCGCTTCTCTAAATTTTTACTACTTTTGCGCCCGGAGGAATGGCAGAGTGGTCGAATGCGGCGGTCTTGAAAACCGTT
>CAYSMO010000354.1:0-2341 GCA_964432125.1 uncultured Bacteroidaceae bacterium
ATACCGAACACAATCGGGTCCAGCTCCAGGGGTAGATCGATGCCCCAGATGATCAATCCGAGTGATACTGTCCCGCCGGTTACCATGGATGCCAGTGCGGCCGGCGGACTCGGCCTTTTGGAGACCAGTGCCACCAACACCGGGACGAACATACCCGCCACCATAAACGAATAAGAATGGAGCATCAGTTCCAGCACATTTTCCATTCTCCATGCCAGGAAGAGGGCCGTGGCTCCGATCAGGAATGTGAGAAACATAGAGTACTTCAGGCTGCCTTTCGACTGGTGTTTTCGCAGTACATCGGTCAGGATGTTTCCTGAAGAGGCCATCATGCAGCTGTCGGCGGTTGACATGATCGCTGAAAAATAGGCAGAGATGACCAATCCCAGCAAGCCTACCGGCAGAACGGTTTTGAGCAGCAGGGGAAGCCCCATTTCCGGATCGATATTGGCAATTGTATACCCGGTTATGACCCCCTGGTCAAGTGACACACGGGCAAACATTCCAAGCAGCGCCCCAACAAAAGCCATCAACGGATACTCGAACAATCCGGCAATAAACCATGCCTTCTGCGCCGTCTTTGTATCGCGCGAAGCATAGATCCGCTGGTAGAGTGTCATCCCCACAAACCAGATTGGAATGATGGTGAAGGCCCAGTTGATAAGTTGCTGCCAGGTGACATTGTTCAGCTTCAGAAAGGCCGGATCGAGCGTCTCCCTGATCGCCTCCATTCCACCGATGCTCTTATAGGCAAAGGGTAACCCGATCAGGGTCAGCCCCCCCATAAGGATGATCCATTGAATGGTGTCGGTATAAATCACTGCCTTTATTCCTCCGAAAACAGTGTATAAAACCGTGATCACTCCCATCACCAGCAGGGCCTGGTTAAGCGCCAATCCATCGAAAGTTGAAGAGGCCAGCTTGGCTCCTGCCAGCATCTGGGAACTTGTAAAACCCAGGTATCCGATGGCTGATATAATACCTGCGATCAGCGCCACCCTTCGATCAAAAATAAATTCCAGGAACTGCGGAAAAGAGAAGAAATTCTTCTCTCTGGCTACCGAGGAGACCAGCGGGATAAGAAAGATCCCACTCAACCATGCTCCGACCAATCCGGTAAACAGCAGCCAGCTGCCCGATACCCCCATAATAAAGCCGAGTCCGCCAAGTCCGATCGAAAATCCTCCTCCCACATCGGTAGCGACCACTGACAGACCGATATGTATACTGCTGAGGCTTCTGCCTCCCACAAAGTACTCATCAATATTCTTATTTCTTCTGTAGAAATAGAACCCCACACTGAGAATCACCGTGAGGTATAAAGCAATGATGAGAATATCTATTATATGCATGGTTATTCTTCTTCTGGTCGCATATATTTTGATCCACCCCCATGTACAACAAGCTTTTTATCGAGCAGTGAATTCAAAACGCGCTGTCCATGATTGGCTGAGAGGCCCAGTCGCATGATGATTTCGCCAAATTTCATCTGTTGATTTTTACCTAATAAATTCAGTACTTTTCTTTCGTAAGGATCGAGCTCTTTTTCTGCTTTCTGATAACTCATAATATAAACCAGGTTTAAATTTTACTATATGGATGAATCTCCGGACCCACTTCATCTCGCTTCTCCAGCAACATATACCTGCTGCAATTGGTCCATCCCTTTTTACCACGGTTGCAGAAAACATTGCGCAACAGGTGCAATGGTATATCCGTAACCTCTGTTTCTCCCCTGTATACAGGGCACTTCTCGGCATAGCCGCATCTCATTCCCAGATTCATAGGTCTCTATTTTAAGTGCTTATACAGCACATTCATACTTTCAATGTTCCCCGCGATATTTGTATTATTGATCAGCGTACCTGAAAAACGGTAACCACTATTCAAAAAAGTTTTGTTCATCGGTAAAGAGTTCAGCCTGGCGATGGTGTACAGCGTAATCATCCCAGCCTCCTTCATCCCCATCTCCATATGCTCCAGCAACTTCAGCGCCAACTTTTTCCCCCTTGCAGCCGGCAAAGTTGCAAAATCAGTCATCTCAACATTTTTGCTATCCGCATCCATCTCCGCTGAAGATAGGGCAATCAGCTTTCCTTTCGCTTCCACACCATAATACCTGATATTTTTTTGCATGGTCTGCCGGATATATTCCGGATCGGTAATGGGAAACGGATAACTCTTAAACACCTGTCCGTATAGAGCTGAAATCTCTTCTGCCTGCTCTTCGCTAAGCTGTTTAACCGGGGATTCTTTTGTATGTGCAACTGCGGTCGCTTCCAGCTCTTTACTCTTATACGCTAATAGCAGGGAGCTAAAAGCGTTCAGCTGGTCGACCTCC
>CAYSMO010000355.1:0-2335 GCA_964432125.1 uncultured Bacteroidaceae bacterium
CAAGGTGAGTAGAAATGCGTTTATTATCCAACTTAGCTCTTGTAATGGGATGGCAAATGCTGTCTGAATTTTGGGGAGAGCAATATTTACAGCCGACCCAGCCATAAAACCAACACTACTTGCTAGTGTACTGGCTGTGAGAATAAGTTTTTGTTTACGTGAAAATGATGGCATATCTCGTGGCTAGATTAGCATAGCTCGCGATCAAAAACTAACAATATAATATTATAGTTTTAAATCCATTAATCAATCAGAAGCGCGCTCCAGCCTTTATCGTTTGAATATACTATCTCCGGGAATGTGCCGTTAAAATTTGAATAGCCATCATGGTATTCAAGTGTTTTCATTGAAAAACCGCTAATTTCGGCCATTGTCGAATTTATTTTATCTTCAAAATACTCTTCTGCCTGTGAAAGATACTTTTCGGGAACTGAAAAGAATCCAATTCTGCCTTCAGTAAGTGTCAAATCGATACTATTTTCAGAGCTACGAGATACCATTACTTTTGCGTATGCTGGTGCCTTAATTTTATAATCAACCATTGAAGATATTTCCATTCCGCCTTCAATAAATTTAACCTGCGTGTCTGAAAAGGGAGAATTACTTCCCTGAAATCTGTCCAAAAAGGATGTAATTTCTTCATCAGTAGTTTTCTCCTCAAATGCAGCAGATCCTATAAATATATCACTTACATTATCATACGAACGTCGTTCGGATTTAATCTGCATCGAAATTTTACTCTCTAGGGAGGTTAAGGCTTGTTCAGAGGGGTATACTCCTAAATCCTTCGGCTTATCGGCTCCAAAAACGGATGATACTCCAGGTATGATATATAAACCTGTTGCTGCTATCGCGATAACTACCGCAACTATCAGCGCTAGCACAACGATGATAAAAGTCCTCAGGCCATGCTTTTTCTTTAGTTTCGATTCTTCTGAATTTTGTAAGGCTTCATTTACGGGATCAGGAGTTTTCTTTTGTGTGTGTATATTGAGGTGCTTATATCCTGGTCGCGCCTCATTATCGGCAAGCGGTCGTGTTTTTGGTATATCGGACTTTTGTTCATCCTTCTTGGGTTCATTTTCTTTGTTTTCCATACAAAACAATTAGTGGTCTTATTGTATATAGTAGCGTTTTGGCGGAAAAAGTAAAAGCTTCACCGCGTGAAAAATGATAACAGATTTCGGTGGACGCACTTTTCCCGTAAAGACACACATTGGATCACGATATATCTTATCCGCAGTCCAGTTATACATCGCGGCTGCGGTGGCAATGGCGGTTATGTATCTTTTTGATATAAACCGATACCCTTTATAGGCCTCATTCTGCCACGCGTAGTACCTTTTGATTTCACTTCTTACCAGATCAATAAATGCTTCTGAGTGTTTTTTTGCTTCATCATATGAGAGATTGCGGATACCGTAGTGTCGCAGTATTACTTGAGGTATGTATTCTCTTGAAAATTCGTTATTATCTTCCGCGATATCTCGTATAAAATTGATATACTGCATAGCCCTGCCCTGTATTTGCGCAAAAGGCATAGCCGCTTCGGGTAAACGCATAATCCGAGCAAGCATTAAACCAATTACCTCCGCTGAACCGTGCATATAGTCGATTGTGTCATCTATGGTTTGATATCGAAATATCGAAAGGTCCTTTCGCATAGCATTTAAAAAGGAATCAATCCATTCCTGTTCAAATTGTTCTTCCTGCTGAAGCGCTACGAATGAATCGATTACTTGCGTAGTTGTTGTTCCTCCCATACTTTGTCGTTGATGCGTTGACGCTGTTGTTGTTGTTGGCAATATCCGGGTGGTGGTTGGTAACTAATCGTTGCACCAGGTGGCGTATTTCCATCAGCACTACTACCAGCACCACATGAAGATGGCGGTGGTGAATCGTCGGGTATTCCAACCACAGCGGCTGCCGCAACTGCCGCCATTGAATAATACCCGCTGAGACTAGCAGCGGCGGCGGCAGAAACTGACGGCGGACCTGAACAATGGGACTGATAATGTTGATGTAGTTGTTGGTGTTGAGGGAATGTTAATTCTGCAGCTGAACGAAGACACGATGATGATGTTCCTTGTGGAGTCGTGAAAGAATGTGGAGACATCATTGATGGTCCAGGTGGAGGAGGAGGAGGTGGTGGTGGCCAGTATGGATCTGGTGAACTGAATGATGGGTAGAAATCACTGAATGAACCAGGTCCAATAAATGGTGACTGGAGACATGTTGACGGAATCAATGCTCCTGGCGTTCGAAATACATTCGTCAACTTCTTACGTTTCTTCCATTTAGCACGACGGTTCTGAAACCAGACCTTGACCTGAAT
>CAYSMO010000356.1:0-2323 GCA_964432125.1 uncultured Bacteroidaceae bacterium
GTCCCTGTTATCCGCTTTCCATCACGAGGGGATTCAGGTAGGAATCGGTGATAAAACGGGTCAGCAACTGCCCCGTTGGTCTTCCTTTGCCCAAAGCATTCACTGGGGAAGTCTTATAGAAAAAGAATCAATAATTACTCGGAAAGATGCAAACCATGTATTAGACAGAACAACGGAAAACTATCAGGATAAAATCACCCTGATCGCCTTAGGATCGTTGAAAACCTATGCCGACTGGATAAAATCAGATCCGGCTGTTGTTGAAAGAATTGACAGAATTATCTGGTATAACAGTCCGGAGATCCAGAATGGCTTCAACTACAAGGCATCACCTGAAAGCTATGAGTATATCAGCAAAAGTGACGTTGACCTGGTGGTAGTCAGTAATACGTTCAAAAACTTCATAATTGATCAGGGCTATCTGAACGCAATAAAAGAATCTGATTCTCCTTATGCAAGACAAATTGTAAGCGTTCATAAACAACCTGGTGTAGAGAAATATATTCAGCAGAAGCATCTTCGATTTTGGGATGACATTATACCTTTATATCTTACCGTTCCCATTTTGTTTGAATCGGAGGAGAGGGATGGTGTCACAATTGCAAGGCTTCATCAGAGTATACCCGAATCATTCGTCTATGAAGCTGCTGGAAAGCTTCTTGAATCTGCAACAGCGACAAACAACAGGGTATTTAATACATTTCCTGTTGATACGGCGCTTTATAAACCTGAATATGCTGCGATGCTGCGCTCAACCCTTGAAGAATTCGGACTCATTGAGTGGAAGGCCATCAGTATGACCAACGAAATTCACGGGCATACAGGCATTTACTCTATTATTGGGGCAAAAATGGGAATCCGCGCCATGGAATATTTTAATGTGGGGATCAACAACCTAATGGTAACATCGCTTGCCGGGCACACACCTCCATTGAGTTGTTTTAACGATGGGATCCAGATCAGCACCGGCGCAACAATCGGTCAGGGATTAATTACCATTTCAGACAGTATATCCAGCGTACCCACGGCCATTTTCACATGTAATAATCAGGAAGTGAAAATCTCTCTGAAACCCGAAATTGCAGAACAAATGCAAGAGGATATCAAGTACGGTGTTCATACTTTTGGGCTATTGTCAGATCAATACTGGTTGTATATCGAAAAACTGGCTCTAAAATACTGGAGCGAATTTAGCCGGTATGAGATATGTAATATATCCCTGGTTCACCGTTGATTTGTGAATTACTTTAGTCAAGCGCCCAAGAAAATCTATACGCTTGTACTTAGATTCGCTCAGAATTTCATTGCTAAACTCGCTGGCAAACACTGCAGTTTTGTTATTTAAAAAATTAATATGAACGAGATCGACAATATTGAACTGGAATTCCTAAAGCCTGAAGATTACGACCAATTAAAAGAAGCAATGATAGATTCTTATGCCAACATGCCTGAAGCATTATGGAAAGAACAGCAGATTCAAACGCTTGTAAATAATTTTCCTGAAGGACAGGTAGTTATAAAAATAGATCAAGAATTTGCCGGGTGTGCTCTCTCAATAATTGTTGATTATGGTCAATTCGATGACAAACATACCTACAATGAAATTACGGGTAATTTTACTTTCAATACCCATACATCTGAAGGAGACATACTTTACGGGATCGATATTTTTATTCGCCCCAAATACAGGGGATTAAGGCTTGGCAGAAGACTGTATGACTACAGAAAAGAGCTCTGTGAAAGATTGAATTTAAAAGGGATCGTTTTTGGTGGACGCATACCTGATTACTACAAGTATTCAATTGATATTAGCCCGAAGGAATACATTGAAAAGGTAAGAAAAAAGGAAATTCATGATCCGGTTCTTGATTTTCAACTGTCAAATGATTTCCATCCGAAAAAAATTTTGCAGGGATACCTCGAGGGTGATAAAGAATCCAAAGAATATGCAGTGCTCCTGGAATGGGATAATGTCTATTACGAGAAACCGTCAAAGAGGGCAGCTGTAAAAAAGAAAGTAGTAAGGTTAGGCTTGATACAATGGCAAATGCGATTGTATAAGAATTTCGATGAGGTTATGCAACAGGCGGAGTATTTTGTGGATGCGGTTTCTGGCTACAGAGCTGATTTTGCGCTGTTCCCGGAATTTTTTAATGCCCCTTTGATGGCAGAAAATAATCACCTTTCAGAACCTGAGGCCATTCGAGAGCTGGCAAAGCATACAGCCAACATAGTTTCCAAATTTTCTGAATTAGCTATTACCTATAATATGAGTCCACTATGAAAAGTGGAATTTGTTAAACGCTAATTTTATGTATGAATT
>CAYSMO010000357.1:0-2311 GCA_964432125.1 uncultured Bacteroidaceae bacterium
TTTTCGTTATATACTTATCTCATTATCAACAATTTATCAACTAGGAAACTTCTGTGAAGTAAATTATCAAAAGATGAATAGAAAAGATGTAGTTCAAACATGTTCAAACAAAAGCGATATTTATGAAGTATAAACTTCACAAATTATCTGAAGCATTACACCATATCTTATAGCGATGTAGACAGATTCAGCACAGAGGATCTGGGATTTTCTGTTAGCTGGAGGGTGTGAGGGAATAAATTACCGTGGGTGAGAGTTTGTTATTTCGTTATTCACAATCTAATCCGTTAACGTCACTTTCGGCGTTCTGAATGGCATCTTCCATTCGAGCTAGTGCAGGGGCTGAAAGTACAAATTCACAACGTTCCCGATAAATATACAAAGCGCCAAGATATTCATCATAAGCTGTTAAATAAGCATTACAATTTGCAACGTTGAAATCGTTAATATAAGCAATATGTGCACTTGACACATTATTACTTTCATCCTTCAGGAGAACTTCCAATGGAGTAGAACAGTAATCTTCAAAAATATCATCCGGCTCGGGTTCATCATTTCCACAAGCTGAAAATCCCATAATAATAAAAAATGCAAATATGAATAAGGGAACTTTATTCATCCATTCAAAATTATTTTTTATTGATGGAAATCCGCTGGCCTGGAAATTTGGGGGCACTGAAGAATCATTTGCCAGTTTATTTATCAAGTTTGTTTTTTTGGATGTGCATGATCGTTTCATATTAAATATAATTTGGTGAAAAACTGTCAAAAAAAGTTCCGAAAGAGTTGTCCTTAACTATCTCATCTTTATATTTCCTCTTTTTTATATGAAACCAAAGTTTTTCCAACACATTAGAAATAAATTTAATTCTTTTAATATTTGTGCAAAATAAATTAGTCGCAATTAACTTGTAATTAACAGATAAGAAAAAATATTATTCAAGCCTTTACCCCCAGTTGCCATAGCAGCCTATGCCCTATACCGCCCCATCGCTGGAACGGCGGCCACCTGGAAGGCCTGTAAATCCGGTTTCGTTGGTTGCTTCGGTGTCTGAGTTGTTCCAATGCGTTGTACCGATTTCTTTAAGTTTACCACCGGCAACACTTGTTCCTCCAAATAAATCGGTTAATTCTGTCAACTCTGCATCGCTAGGCAAAAGCCAACCAGTAGGACATAAACCTTGAACACCGCTCGGGTTGGCTGTTCTTCCAGGGCAATAGTATACTCATCACTTTTCCTTTAGGTATTCAGTCCCGGAGTATTGAGAAATTCAGGGGTATATTGTCCTATTGTTTTCCCTTTCGTAACTGTTTACCAAGTGACACCCTGTAATGAAATTTATATGTTCAATGATCGGGATTATAAGGTTCAATTCAAACACCCGAGACAAACCTACGAGACTGCTGAGGATATTTTCCTCTGAAGGGGTGCTTCGATGCAAAATTCGGATTAAAGGACTATGGCGAAACACTACGTTAACCGTAAGAAGATTGCTAAAGGCATGGTAAATTATGGTTTTCGAGTGTTACCAAAGCATCCTCCAAAAGAGGAATGAAGGATACTGGCTGAGGAAACTGTTTCAAATATAAAAGACCTTACGTTTCTGCAAGGTCTTCTTCGTACTACGTGGAGCATATCGGAATCGAACCGATGACCTCTTGACTGCCAGAGACAATACTGAGTTTTCCACACAACTCCATTATACTCTAATACAATACATTACAAAAACAATGCACAGTTGTTTTTCCTATATACTACACCTGTTTTCCTTTTGGCTGGCAATAGATCTGGCAATAATTATGAACGACTACTTTGGAATTTTTACATTCTCGCAACAATTTCTTCTCTCAACCAGCTAATCGCCGCATTTTGATCGTATTCAATTCCGGGTCTTAATATACCTTCCAAATCTCCGGCAAAATCCGGATCATCTTCCTTAGCTAAAATATTTTGTAAAAATATTTTCTTGCTTGGCGATTTCTTTTTAGTTGAAAATTCCGTGTACTTCCTAAAACACATGATAATTTCATCAATATTGATTTCCAAATTTCTTCTGGCATAATCCAAATCAAATAAATCACGACCTTTACTCCGCTGATACAATGCGCGGAGTTTTGTTCCAAGTAATTCATTTACATTGTAAGTGCATATTTCGCAGTGTCCTTCAAACCATCCACTTTGGACCTTATATGGAAATTGAACCCATTCAAATACATTGAAGTGTTCGCGACAGTTGATTTCTAGTTTTAATCGCATCCGAATTTCTTCATACTCCGATCTATATCGATATAAAGCTTTGATTCAGTGACC
>CAYSMO010000358.1:0-2311 GCA_964432125.1 uncultured Bacteroidaceae bacterium
ATCATTGTTTCCACCCTGTTCGGGATGTTGATGTGGATGTCGGGGGTGTTGTTTATCACGGCCCTGGGACTGGGGTTTACGTTGTATGTGTTTGTGAAGCTGCTGATGGAGATGGGGCGCACCATTCCCATCGTGGAGCTGATGGCTTCGCTGGCCTCCCTGCAGTGGATTTTGGGCCCCTTCTTTGAGTATGGCCGCGAAATAGAGCATTACCGCTACCGGATGTATGTGGATGAGCTTACCTATATGTCGTTCGTGGTACCTGCCATTGTCGCCTTCTGGGTCGGTGCCAACTTGTTTAGGATCAATACCCGTCTCGATGATCTGAAGGGGCATATCGCGCGACTGTTGGAGAAAGCGCCCCTGTTTCCTTATGTGCTGATCGCCCTTGGGATTGTCCTGCCCATGTTGTCGGGTTTCTTCCCGGCCAGTCTGCGGTTTGCCTTTTTCCTGCTTTCGAATCTAAAATACATCGGGGTGATCTACCTGCTGCACTCCACCCACCGGTTCAGGTGGCACATCTTTATCGGCGTGAGCATGTTTTTGGTCTCCGCCTCGCTTGCCACCGGCTTTTTCCACGATCTGCTGCTCTGGAGCATGCTGCTGTTTACCTTCCTTGCCAAGGAGCTGAAACTGCGCTTTGGCGCGAAGGTGGTCGCTGCGGTGGTGGGGAGTACTTTCCGACGCTCCTGGTCTGGAGTCCGATTCTGTTCCTGCAGGTGGTGAAGGCCGAAACCGAGTTCGGCGTGGTGCTTAATCATTTGGTGAAAGCCACTGTGGTGGTGTTGGGTGTGGTGTGGGTTATTCGGTTCTTTTGGCCGGAGTTGGTGAAGGAGGATAATTTGAAAATTTGAAAATGAGGTAATTTGAAAATGGGAGTCCGCCTTCGATGAAGTTGCGGTGGATGAAGCTGTGGGGGATGCAGTTCAGGGAGAGGTTGAATAGGAGGGAGCGGGTGAGAAGGCTGCTGGTTCGGTGAGGAGGGCGATCCCCCGGTAAAAATTGTTTACAGATAAAACCAGTCAGATTCATACGAGAAATGGTGAAGTGATCATATTAACAGGATGAGGGGTGTTGAGGTTTTTGGGAAATTCCGCAGGAGCAGCGGGAATATGAGGAGTGGTGAAAAAGATTTTTTATCCTTTGCCTTTATCGTAAATAAAGCCTAATTTTGTTTCAAATATCTTCTTAAAATGAGCACGAAAGAACAAAAAGAGATAAAGAGTATTGCAACCCATTATCTCAGGAATAAACGTAGCAAAAATGAGATTCTTGCTACATTAAAAAGTGCTGGAATTATCGATAAGAAAGGTCATATTAATGAACCTTATAATCAGATTTTTTCATACAAATAGTTTTTGGTGTACTCAACAAAATCAAATCTTTTTCTTGGTTTTCATGGTTGCGAGAAATCAGATCAGCAACGATTGCTTACTGATGTAAGATTCTTTAAACAAAGTCAGAAAGCATACGACTGGCTGGGTCACGGGATGTATTTCTGGGATAATAATGAAAAAAGAGCATTACAATGGGCAGAAAAGAAAAAATTGGCAGGTACACTTAAAGAACCTGCAGTTATTGGCGCAGTGATAGATTTGGGGAGATGCTTTGATTTGCTTGATTCTGCTAATATTGACACATTGAAAGAGTATTACAAACTCTTTGAATCGGAATTTAATGAAGCAGGAATTAGTCTGCCAAAAAACATAGATCATCCAAAGGAAAAGGGAGACAAGGTGCTGCGTTTTCTCGACTGTGCTGTAATTGAGTTTACGCATAGAATTATTCAAAATGAAAATAAGCTGCCGTTTGACTCTGTTCGTGCAGCTTTTATTGAAGGCAAGCCCATTTATCCGGGAGCAGGATTTAACGACAAGACACATATTCAAATTTGTATTATTAATCCAAATTGCATTAAAGGCATTTTTCTGCCAAGAAGGCATAATAGTAGTTTTGTCCATGTTTAGTATTATTGATGTTTAAAGTTTCATTTTGGGGTTTTTATCACCATTTGACTTCACATGATCTTCATATAAGATCGTCAGGCTTTGATTTAAGATGGATAAGTCTTGGGTGCGGTTCACGAAGTCATGAACGGGCATTACTTTATTACACCCGCTGCTTACGCATTGCCTGGGGAAGGATGCTGGTTCGGTGAGGAGAGCGATCACCCGGTAAAGGTTAAAGATGGTGTTTTTTTTCTTGCCGATTGGTTACGAAACAAGAATACACCTGAATATATTGGTATTTGTAAAAAAGTTAATAACCCGGATTTTAATTATGGCGAATTCGCCATAATTAAAAGTAAATC
>CAYSMO010000359.1:0-2304 GCA_964432125.1 uncultured Bacteroidaceae bacterium
ATCATAAAGTTCGAGAGCAAGGCGCACAAAACTAAGACGCAGTATAGTAATTTATTTGAGGATTCATGGTGGACCGACATTATTGAAAGTGATGCTAATCCTTGGGGTGGAAGTGACATAGGTAAATTTGCTGGTTAAGACAGTAACCTGATTCTGTACTTTGGTGAAATATCTTCCTTCAATATTATAGTCATTCTGCCTATAGAAATTGTAATTTTTTATATTGATTGATGAAAAAGAACGTATATATTCCGGTGAGTATTTGCCGGCTTCAGTTTCATGAGGGTTTTAATTTCAGGGATGCTGAAAATACTTTACCCAATCTTAATTCTATGGGCATTGCTACTGGAAGAAAGTCAGGCATCCTGCTGCATGTTTCATCACTGCCCGGGAAATATGGCATAGGAGATTTTGGTCCGGAGGCCATCCAATTCATTGACTTTTTGCACCGTACCGGTCAGCATTACTGGCAAATTCTGCCATTAAGTCAAGCAGATCGTTTAACATCCTACTCACCTTACAGTTCATATTCAGCCTTTGCGGGAAATACCCTATTCACAGATCCCATACAGCTTCATGAAATGGGATTATTGGAGGCGCCAGAATTGAAGGAGTTTGTCATGGAAGGGAAGGATAAGGTCGATTACCCCTGGGCAGAAAATGCAAAAGATTACTTTCTGGAAAAGGCCTGGTTAAAGTATACAAAGTCCGACGATTCAGCCTTAAGAAAAGAGATCGGGAAATTCGAGGAGAAAGAGCAATATTGGCTCTCCGATTTTGCACTCTTCCTGGCCATAAAGAGAGATGTTGGTTATAACCCCTGGAATGAATGGCCCGAAAAATATCGTGACAGGGATCCAGCCGCACTTGAAACTTTTACCAGGGAGCACAAAGATGAAATAGAAAAGATCATATTCAAACAATATATTTTTTCAGAACAATGGAATAATCTCCGGGAATATGCAAATGATAAAGGCATCCGGATTTTTGGGGATATACCTATTTATATAGACTACGACAGTTCGGATGTATGGTCCCATCCTGAAATGTTCCGCCTGAATAGTGATAAATCAATGGAGGCTGTGGCCGGAGTGCCCCCCGACTATTTTAACGAAGACGGTCAGTTGTGGGGAATGCCTCTTTTCAATTGGGATGCAATGAAAGCCGATGGTTACAGGTGGTGGTTGAACCGGATACATAAAAACCTGGAATGGTTCGATCTGCTCCGGCTGGATCATTTTCGGGGTTTTTCCGCTTACTGGGAGGTGCCGTCAGATTCGGAGGTGGCTTCCGGTGGAAGGTGGGTCAAGGGGCCGGCAAACGATCTTTTTGATGTGATAAGAAAAGAATTTCCCGAAATGCCGTTTGTGGCGGAGGACCTGGGTCAGATCGATCAGGATGTATATGATCTCAGGGACCACTATAATCTGCCCGGTATGCGGGTTTTGCAATTCGGTTTCGAAGAGAATATGCCCTACCTGCAACATACACCATTGAATTATTCAGAGAACAGCATTGCCTATACAGGAACCCATGATAACAATACAGTAAAGGGCTGGTTCAGGAATGAAGCAGATAAGGCGACGCTTAAACGTATTAAGCAATACACCGGCAAGCAGCTAAAGGAAAAGAACTGTCATACAGAGATGATCCGCCAGGCCTACTCCTCTGTTGCAAGGATTACAATAATCCCCATGCAGGACTGGCTCGGACTGGATGAAAGCAGCAGAATGAATTTCCCCTCCTCAACCCAAGGCAATTGGTTGTGGAAATTGAAAGAGGCCCATCCAGGAAAAACACTTGAGAAAAAGATCAGAAAGATGGTCAGCACTTTCGGAAGAGGATGAGTGAAAAACATCTCCGGGGGTAACTCGAATTGTTTAAATACTTTTAACCAAGATTGAGCTTTCTAAATAGTGAAGACTTCCTGCTGGATGTAGGTAAATTCTCGTTCTGCTAAAAGGTATATGTCCAAAAATTATTTTGAGAGCGGTTAGACTTTACCTGAACCTGGATAGAGAATTTACAGTTGTAAGCTAGCCTGAAAAACGATTCTGCTCCGAAAAAAAAACTGACAAGCGAAACAAGTTGTTTGACGAAATGAGAACCCAACACTTCTTCCTACTCAAAGTTAAATTTTTTCTACTAACGCTCATTTGGCGCATTGGCTAGCCGCTCAACCCAACTCAAAAACCCAAGCTTGCCAAAGAGCCAAATTTTTCCATCCCACGAGGACAGAAATTCAAAAAAAAAATATGTATCTTTGACAAAGATTGTCTAGATTAAATTTTCAAGAAAATTAAG
>CAYSMO010000360.1:0-2301 GCA_964432125.1 uncultured Bacteroidaceae bacterium
GAGCTGGTAGCCTCTATCAAAGAGCATGGTATCATTCAGCCGCTTACCGTAAGAAAGGTGGAGGATGACAGGTACCAGCTGATCACCGGTGAGCGAAGGCTGCGGGCCGCGATCAAGGCGGGACTGAAAAAGGTGCCTGCCTATATCAGGGAGGCGGAGGATGAGAACATGCTCGAACTGGCGCTGGTGGAGAATATCCAGCGCGAGGACCTGGATGCCATCGAGGTGGCGATCTCCTACCAGCGGCTCATGGAGGAGGTGAAGCTAACCCAGGAGACGCTGGGTGAAAGGGTGGGGAAGAAGCGAGCGACCGTTACTAATTACCTGCGGCTGCTCAAGCTTCCGGCCGATATTCAGGCCGGGATCAGGGAGAAAAAGCTTTCCATGGGACAGGCACGTGCGCTGCTCGGCGTGGAGGATGAAGAGGTGCAGCTCGAAGCATTTAAGCGGACCGTTGAGCAAGAGCTGTCGGTGCGACAAGTGGAGGCACTGGTGAAAAAGCTGAAGCAACAACCCTCCGGTGAAGAGACGCCTTCAGCAGACGAACCCGATGAATATGAAAACCTGCGCGATCACCTGTCACACTTCTTCGGGGCCACGATCGACTTCAAACGAAGTAATAAAGGGGCCGGTAAAATCGTTATACCATTCAAGTCAGACGAAGATCTTCAAAGGATCGTTAGCATTCTTGACAAACCCGGTACATGACCAACACTGTTTCCGATACCAGCGGAAAAGGGACCAGGAGGATTGTGGGGATGATTCTCCTGTTCGCTTTTTTAGGGGTTCCTCTTTCCGGACAGGAAGAGGAGCCGCAGAATGATACATTGACTGATCTCAGACCGCTCGATTTGGATAAGCCGCTGGAGAGAAATACGCCGCAGGGCCGAAGTACGTTGCAGCAGGAGTCGAAAAGGGATACCGTGCCATGGTCAGCCATACGGCCTGATTCCGGGATCATCGTGGCGGACGATTCGTTGCGGATATCGGCCGGTAAAACGAAGAAAAAAGAGATCAGCAGGGAGGAGATTGAACATTCACCGAAGAAGGCGATGACCTATGCGCTTATTCTCCCCGGGCTCGGTCAGGCCTACAACAAGAAATACTTCAAGATTCCGTTTGTATATGGTGCCCTCGGAGTGGTGGGGTACTGGATCTATTACAATACACAGGGGTACCGGTTTTCGAGTGCCAACTACGCCGACGATCCGACGGATTTCAATGAGCGTTACCTGCGGGCCTGGCGCCGACAGCTGGAGCTGAGCTACATCACTCTTGCTGCTGCCTACGCTCTGCAAGTGCTCGACGCCTATGTTGATGCCCACCTGTTCCACTGGGATGTGAATCCCGATCTTTCCATCAGGCTGGAGCCAACGATGGAACCGTTGTATATGCCTGTTGGCGTGCCGGCGAGCAATTACGGAATAACTTGCAAACTTACGTTTTAAAAGGGGAGAATGATGTGGAGGATGAGAATTATATTATTGGTATGTCTGGTTATTTTGCTGAACGCCTGTGCAGCGGTTGGAGCCGTGAATGGGGGTTTGAATGTAGCAGTCGCAAAGCCTGATGCGACAGAACGATCCGATGGGCAGTCAGCTCGATTGGGTGTAGCAGACAATTCAGAGAACAGTCAGGAGGCAGGAGTTGCTTCCCAGGATATGGTTCCGGACACCATTCGGCCGGTGACGAAGCCGGCCGGGACAGCACTGAGCCGGGAGATCACAGATGAGGTGCATGATTTTCAGTTCGAGAAGAATTTTGATAGCCTGCTCAATGTCTATTACATCAACAGGGCGCTCGAGCAGGTAATTGACGATGCTGTCTTTGAGACGGGCGACTCGCTTTTGCCCGACTTTCCCGACTCGGTCTATATTGAGCGTCTGGCAAGTATCCCATCGGTCATCGATCTTTCATATAACCGATTGGTAAAGAACTATATCAATGTCTACACGATCAAACGCAGGGAGCAGATGCGGTCAATGCTCGCTATCTCTGATTACTATTTCCCGATGTTTGAGCAGGTGTTCGACCTGTACGACGTACCTTACGAACTGAAGTACCTGGCAGTGATCGAGTCGGCCCTGAACCCGCGTGCGGTATCACGTGCCGGTGCGGTGGGTACGTGGCAGTTCATGCACGGGACCGCCCGGATGTATGGGCTGCGGATGAACTCCCTGGTGGATGAGCGTCGCGATCCCCTGGCAGCCACCCATGCCGCAGCGAAATTTTTGAAGAGTTTGCACCGGAGGGTCATTTCGCATTTGGGATTGTGTAATAAGTGTCAGGAAAAGCTCAATA
>CAYSMO010000361.1:0-2299 GCA_964432125.1 uncultured Bacteroidaceae bacterium
AAGCTCCCCGTCTGCCCGCGCTACAACGCTTTCCCCCGTTAAATTTGACGGCGGATAGGGATAGCGACCACTGGTATACAAAAACCCCTGTCCATCGCCCAGCTCTCCATGACACATCTTGCAAAAAACACCATACAACTCTCCGCCCTGCTCAATATGCTCCTGGTCAGCCGCTAACGGATTATTCAGCTCCCGTCCTGCCCGTACCAGATCCTCCTCACTCTTCTCATAAGCAAATGGAACCATCTCACGGGGGATCGTCCCCTCCACCGGTGTACGCATTGCAAGCCCGTCGGGGAAATTTTCATTGGGTGTGTAGGTCTCATATGCCTCCGAATAGTACATGTCGGGCGCATAGTCCCACCCGGTGCTGCTTCGTGTCCGGTCGCACGACACCGCCATAAGCAGCACCAGACCGATGGTTGTCAGAATATACCTCATCTGTATAAATATTTTATATCTAATCCGTTCATTATCATTCAAACGATTGGCAATTTGTTGCCTCACAATACCGTTTACTTTTCAATAATTTCATCCACCCCCAGGTCGGTCAGCAGTTTCCTTACCCTCCCCTCATCAATCTTCTCCTTCTCAAACAGAATTACAAACTTATCGTCTGTTGCTCCTTCGTGATAAATCGGCTTATCCACGTTCGGCCATATTTGCGCCCCTGCCGAGAAGGTGAACAGACTCAGGATCGTCACAGCTAAGATGGTCAGCACAATAGTAACCACCAGAAACGACGGGAACGCATTGGTCGGCTTGCCCCCGTAGTTCAGTGGCCACGAGATCACCGCCGTATAGTAGAGAAAGGCCAGTACCGCTGCAGCGGAAAGTAGTCCGTAGAACCACGAAAGCGTGATAATCCGTGTTTTTTTGCCATGATGCTCCACGATATGGTGCACCGGGAAAGGGGTGAAGATATCGGCGATCTCCACCTGCTCCTTCTTCAGCGCATCAAAAGCCTTTACCAACGGCTCTTCATCGCTGAAAACTCCCATAATATGTCTTTTATCTGCCATTTTACCTTTTCTTTTATCTAACCTGAATTTCCTTCTCCGGTTTTTTCAGATCAGAATTTTTAAGCTTGATTTTTCTGCTTACCCTGCAGGAACATCCATACTGATTATTCCATGTCAGGATAAAAATATTTACTTCCTCTTTTTATTCAGTTTCAACTTATTCACCATTTTCACCTCATGTACCGCGATCATTGGAATATATCTAAAAAACAGCAGTACCCCGGCCAGGAAGATCCCGATCGTGCCAAGAAAAACCGCTACCTCAACAAAGGTGGGCGAATAACTGGCCCATGCCGATGGAAGATAATCTTTCGCCAGCGAGGTGACCACAATATTAAACCGCTCGAACCACATGCCAAAGTTGATCAGCAGCGCGATCACAAAGACAATATTCAAATTATGCCTGATCTTCTTGAACCACATCAGCTGGGGGATCAATGCATTGCAGATGAACATCGCCCAGAACTGGAAGGTGTACTCACCGGTGATCCTGTTTCTGAAAAAGGTGAACATCTCGTATTCATTCGCCGAATACCAGGCGATAAAGACCTCCGTGATATAAGCCGTTCCCATAATCAGCGAAATAAACACCAGGATCTTCGCCACATTATCCAGGTGCCGGTTGGTGATAAAATCCTGCAGCTTGTATACCTTCCGGATGATCACCATCAGGGTCATCACCATGGCAAACCCGGAAAAGATCGCCCCCACAACAAAGTAGGGCGGAAAAAGTGTCGTGTGCCATCCCGGCTCCACCGACACAGCAAAGTCGGTCGATACAATCGAATGGACCGACACCACCAGCACCGCTGCGATCCCCCCGAGCACAAAGGACAACCCTTCGTACCTTTTCCATTCGTTCACCGAGCCGCGCCATCCCATGGCAAAGAAACCGTAGACCGCCTTTTTCACCTTCGAGGTGGTGGTATCGCGTATCGTTGCAAAGTCGGGAATCATCCCCAGGAACCAGAATGAGGCCGAGATCAGCAAATAGGCCGATATTGCCATGAAGTCCCAGAACAGCGGGGAGTTATAATTCACCCAGAGCGGACCGCGGGTGTTGGGATAGGGAATAATGTAGAAGGCATCCCAGACGCGGCCCATGTGGAGCGCCGGGAAGATCGCCGCACAGCCCACCGCCACTACCGTCATCGCTTCCGCGGCACGGTTGATTGACGAACGCCATTCCTGCCGGAGGATCAGCAGGAAGATGGAGAAGGCGGTTCCGGCGTGACCGATACCGATCCACCAGACAAAATTAATGATCGCCCAGCCCC
>CAYSMO010000362.1:0-2290 GCA_964432125.1 uncultured Bacteroidaceae bacterium
TCAACCCCATGGAAGCTGCCTGCTTGCCTGCCACCATGATACGCCGCGCGCCCAGCGGATCGACCGCTACCGGCATCTCCATGAACACGTGCTTACGCGCTTTAACTGCTGCCTCGAAATGCATCGGACGAAAATGAGGCGGGGTGGCAAGGATCACATAATCGATATCCTCGGCCAGCAGCTTCTCATAAGCATCGAATCCCAGAAAGCACTTCTCATCCGCCACCTCTGCACCCGCGTTCTCCTTCAGTCTCATCCTGCTACTGCTCATCTTATCCTCAAGAACATCTGCCAAAGCAACAATCTCCAGGTCATCGCCCGATTTCAGAAAATCGATGGCTGCTCCGGTTCCCCTGCCTCCACATCCAATCAAACCTGCTTTCAGCTTTTTGCCCGGATCCGCTTTTAATGGTGGTGGAACGACAGATACCTTTACTCCCTTTTCAGAAGAGCATGATGCCGCCAGTCCGGCAACGCCAATTACCCCAGCAGCACCCAACGCGGTGGTACCCAAAAAATTCCTTCTTGAAACTGATTTTTTATCCATTATTTCTTCAATTATTGGTTATTATTAAATTCACATACTACCCTGAACCCTACATGGTCACAGTCGGAGTACCACCAGAGGCTCTTGGGAATCTGCGGATCTGTTTTCATCCATGCATCATGGCTGGTGGAGCTTCTGTCGGATACCCTTAATTCTACCGCATTGCTCAGGAACGATCCTCCCCGCACCACGCGCTCCTCGCCACCCTCAACAACTAGCGGATCAACCACCGGTCCGGGAACCTTGCTATAGGCATCTTTATCATAAATATCCATGCAGAACTCTGCTACATTCCCCAGCATATTTTTCAATCCGAACTGATTAGCTTTAACAGCCTCAGGCAACCCCGTTTTTCCATTGGAGTTTTCAATATAAACAACATAACTACTTATCACAGAAGTGTCTATACCAAATATTTTTGCGCGTAATCCCATATTTGCATAATCTTTTACCTCGCCTCCGAAGAAATAGGGTCCTTCGGTGCCACCCCGCGCAGCATACTCCCACTCAGCTTCTGTGGGCAGCCGGTATTTCTTACCTGTAATGACCGACAACCACTCACAATACTTCCCGGCTGCATACCAGGTCATCGTGATCGCCGGGCGCTTCCCTTTTCCCCAACCCTGATCTGGATTCCCATAAGGTGGGGTGGCCCCGCTCAGTCCGTCGACACCCTCCAGCATACCCACATCTGTGGTCCTCCCCTCTCCTGAAGTCTGCGCATACCATGTAAGAAACTCGTCCCACGTCACCTCTACCTCACCCATGAAAAACGGCGAAACCGTCACCTCCCTTGCCGGAAACTCATCAGGCTCAGCAAAGTCATCCCCCGCTGCAGCCCCCATAGAGAAGGTTCCCCCGGGAATGGCACGCATGTTGAAGGAGACCGCCGAGTGAGGTATTGTCTCGATGAAATCTTCAAAATCAGATACCTCTGCAGGGACCATATATAGCGTATCCGGCAGCTGGTCTTCTACTCCGAAACTTACATTTGCAGCATGAATGATGCCTTCGTGATAATGCCCGGCGTCGATGTGGCACTTGATGCATGAAACGTCCCCTGCCTGTTGCTCATAATAGAGGTGGGCATCCATTCCGTCGTGCGAAAGCTCCAACGGATAAAGGTTGACGTGACAATGCACGCAAGAGATATCTTTTGTAAAGTGAACTGCATTTTCGGGTCGCGACTTCAGCTCCCAGTTAAAGTCTTCCGGATCCTTAAAGAGTGCACCATACACATCACGCAGTCCGGTGACAACCTTTGCAGGAAGATAACCCTCTCCTTTGGGGGGGAGGTGACAATCAACGCAGTGAACAATAGTACCGGAAGGGGTCATATAATGAACCGATTGCTTCCATGTTTCGGTGGAGTGGGGATGAAAATGGCAACGGTTACAGAACTCGTCGGTAGAGGTAACCTCAACCACCCAGTTGAAACCGAGGATTAGAATTCCACCCATACAGATACCTGCAACAAGAATCCATAACTGAATGCGCTTAAATATCTTACCTGACATGAATCTATTTTTGGAATTGTTAAACAAGGGATAAAGCTAAAAAAAAATGCTGTTTTATTCATTTTTTTGAAAGAACCCAACTATTATTTATTCCAATTCTAAAGAGCAGTCCATTCCTTCGGTAAGACACATTCACTAATCCCTCCACTGACCGTTCATCTTAGCGATTACCTCGAGATCGGCCTCTAAAATATCATACTCACCTATCTCGCTCTTCCTGACCCAC
>CAYSMO010000363.1:0-2283 GCA_964432125.1 uncultured Bacteroidaceae bacterium
CTTTATCGAGGTGACCCTCCTCCTTAAATTTCAGTATCGTGGCAATTACCTGGAGGGTTTTTCCCAGTCCCATATCATCGGCAAGTACCGAACCAAACCCAACCCGGGCATTGCGATAGATCCAGGAAAAACCGCGGTGCTGGTAAGGACGCAATTTTGCTATAAGTCCTTCGGGCAAAGGCGTTTCATTCACCCCGCTAAGTTCCTGAATCAGTTGTTCCACTTCACTGTCAAAGGCAATCGCTGCCCCCTGGTATTCGCCCGAAAGCGCTGCCCTCATTAGCTGAAAGGAGGTAAGTTGTTTTGATGATGTGAAATGCTTGTATAGTTTTTCCAGCTCCTCTTTTTCAACATAAATGTAGTTCGTCTTAAACCGTATCAGGCCCTCCGACTGTTGTAACAATTGCCTGAACTCAGCTTCATCCATCAGCGTATCGCCCACGGCCACCTGCCATTCAAAATCAAGCAACTTATCGAGCCGCAAAAACCCCGAGGCTTTGCCTTTGCTTTTTAATTTGACACTTGGCTTTGGTTTGAGAATACTCTGTAACGATTTTGGCAGCAACACCGGAATATCAAGCAGTTGAATGGCCGGCACTATTTTCATCAGAAAATCGGCAAAAACGGCACTGTCCATGATAATATCCTTCTCCCCGAAGGAGTTAATGTAATCATCGAGCCCTTCAATAAAACTGCTCAGAAGTGCCAGTGTTTGTAAAATTTCATACCTGCGGTGTTCAAATTCCTTTTGCGTCAGCACATCTTTCAGCGGAACCGAATTTTTTAATGTTCCTTCCGGAAGGCGCACATCAATGTTAACCCTGAACCGATCGTTTCCCGATTCTTCCACTACAAGTGCGGGTTTGGCGTCACCCTGCGACAGGTAGAACTTTTGAAGCCACGCCATAATTCCCCCGGCAAGGGACTCCTCCCCCGGATTGGAAAACGGATGGCTGACATTTTTAAAAAACAGCTCCAGAAATGGATCATTGTTCAGCTCAAAACTGGCCAAATCTACCATTTCAGTAATCAACAGCGACAGCAGATTTACAGCCCGGTCTTTATTCACAGGTTTTATTGCACTGCGGCTTATTCCGGTAAATACATCAGGTGGGAGAATATTTTCCAGTTCGTTACACAGTTTCACAACCTTCTTACTCAATAAGGCCGGAAGCCAGCGAATGGAATACTCCTTATTGGGTAATTGTACGATCTGTGGTATGATGGCTCCATTGGCAGTAAGTTGCAGCGCCAGATGGAGGGCAGTGTGCAGGGCAGCGGTGGAAGGCTGAAAATCGAGGGTACGTGCTCCCGGTATGTGCGAGAGCTGTTGCAGAAATTCACTTACCGTAAAATCATTTTCATCGGTAATTACCCTGGCCTGCAAAGCTTCATCGAGTGTTACAGAATTACTGGTACGGTGGCCTATGTTGATGTTATCGGAATAAGCGCTTTTAAAATAATCGGATAAGGGCACTTTGCCTGAAGCAGCACGCTGGGTGTTCTTTACCACTCGTTTGAGCGTTGTCAGGTATTTTTCGCGGAAATCGGTTGACGAAGCCGTGTAAAAAGCAGGCATTGGCGAAAGCAGTGCCGTTAAAGATTCATGGAGGGGCTCCAGACCCGAAAAGTTCAGCTTCTGATAAGCCGTTTCGGTGTCATATGCTTTTTTCTTTGTCGCTTTTTCAAACAGCAGGTTATTGATGCGCGGAACTTCTAAAGACATGTTGTTGATGACTACTCCCGCTTTGGCCATTTCGCCGGGCAAATCAACCCTGTGCAACTCAAATACCAGGAAAGGATTGTTGTCAATCTCAGCACTTACTTTGTAAATAACCGAGGCCAGGTGTTTGCAGGGAACCGCCCAGTCGGGACACGAACATTGCATTTTCAGGTCGCTCCACTGATGCGGAAACACCTTTAGTCCTGATTTTTCTGCCAGTTCAAGTACCGAAGGATCAAGTTCGCGGTTCAACAATTTTGAAATAATTACAGGGCGATGTTGAATATCTTTAAGAAAATTGCCCAGCTCGGGATCGAAAAAAGGAGGAATAATGATATCTACATTATACGGGGTGGAACGGCTCCCGGCCACCTTTGCTTTGATCCGGTTACCACTGATGTTTATTTTCTTCACCGCCCCTTTGCGTGCATACGAAGCTCCACGAGGCAAACGGTTGCTATAGTCGATATTATTCAGTGAATTCAGCCATTGCTGACCCCACCAGGTTTTTCCATAATTCGATGCCATGAATTTTTTCAGCAAAAAAAAGGAAATTGATA
>CAYSMO010000364.1:0-2271 GCA_964432125.1 uncultured Bacteroidaceae bacterium
AATTCTTTATTTAATGCGTTTAAAGATACGTTCTTTTCTTAAACCTTCAACAAAAGAAACATCTGGATCTGATGACAGCCATATCGCTACGGCCTTACCAAGAAGATGATCTTCCGGAACAAACCCCCAGTGCCTGGAGTCTGCTGAATTGTGACGGTTATCCCCCATGACAAAAAAATAGTTTAACCTGAAAGTATATGTTTCAGACTTCTCACCATTGATATAATATTCTTCACCTTTAACTACAACATGGTTGTTCTCATAGACCTCAATTGCCCTTGCATAGATCGGATAATTTGTTTTATCCAGCTTAACGATCATATTGCGTGCGGGTATTACAAGGGGACCAAAAAGATCGTTTGTCCATTTATAACGGATATCGTGTGGAAATATTTCCGGATTATGAAAGGTCAGTAATGGTTCTACGTATCGTTGGATGCTACTCACCTCTGGATTATTCCTTAATTGAACTGATTGTTCCATGGTTAAATAGACAACATGTAACAAATTGGCCGGATTAAAGGTTAATTTCTTATTGGATATATTCAGTGAGTCGAGCAATTGATCGCTTAGTTTTTCATTTTTTGTTTTAACATAGAATTTAAATTTCTGATCAGGCAAAAATTCAATTTGTAACTGGTTTACATGAACCCGACCTCCTACAACTTCAATGGTATCTCCCGGTAAGCCCATGCATCTTTTAATAAAGTTTTCTCTCCTGTCTACTGGATGGGTGATGATGTCAAAATGATCGTGGATGTATCTTCGGCCATATTGCCTGATAAGTGAATAGTAATTCTGACCTGGATATTGCACAACCATTGAATCTCCCATCGGGAATGAGAAGACGATTACGTCCCCTCTTTTTACTTTCGAAAAACCTTTTAGTCGTTTATAAGGAAGGATCAGTTTTTCCGAGTATGTCTTTTTACCATTTGGGAAATAGTCTGGCATGAAGGGCCAGTTCAGGGGTGTGTTTGGAAGCTTGGGGCCATAAGCCAGTTTGCTTACAAAGATATAATCTCCGGCCTGCAGGCTCTCTTCCATGGATGGTGTTGGGATCTTGTATGCTTCAACAAAAAGCACTTTGACTGCAATTGATATTAGTATGGCGATAAATAGATAGATGATCCATTCAACACCTTTTTTTACACTTCGGGCAATTGAAAAGATTTCAAGTCCTTTCTCTAAGAATCCTGTGATACAGATATCAAAAATTATGAGGTTAAATAGCAGGAACCACCATGCTTCCATCCAGGCGACCAGGAATGTCCATGTTGTGGCAAAAAAAAGGCACCAGGCAACTTTTTTCCAGGATACTTTCAACTGACTAAAGATTGAGCATGTCTTTCATGCTGTGAATTCCCTTCTTTCCTTTTATATATTCAGCGGCAAGAACTGCACCGGTACCGAACCCCTCCCTGGATTTCGCATTGTGCGAAATAGTAATCGTATCAATATCGGAATCATAGGTTACCTTATGGTAGCCGTTTATTTCTCCTTCTCTTTTTGCATCAATAAATATGTCTTTCGGATTACCTTTTTGGAGTGACCAGCTATTCCTGGAAGATAATTTTTCAGTTATCTGATCTGCCAGGGTGATTGCTGTTCCGCTGGGAGCATCGAGTTTATGAATATGATGAATTTCTTCCAGAGAGACATCATACTGTGGAAAACTATTCATAATCTCTGCGAGATACGTATTTAGCGCAAATAGGATATTCACTCCAATGCTAAAATTCGATGCATAAAACAGACCGGTTTCTGTCTCCGCTGCTATTCTTGCAACATCATCCCAACGGTCGAGCCAACCTGTGGTGCCGGAAACTACAGGAATTCCTGCCTTCAGACATGCGGCTATATTATGATAGGCTGATTTGGGTGACGAAAACTCGATGGCCACATCGTTTCGGCTTAGTTTTCCAGTGGATAGATCTTCTTTATTGTCAATATCGATGATAAGACCTATCTGATGACTGCGTAGTTCTGCAATACGGGCTATCTCTTTACCCATTTTTCCATATCCGATAATCGCTATATTCATTCGTATTCGTTTAGGGGTGTAAATTTAATACAATTGGTTTTAATTGGGTCTAAATGGTAAGCTAAATAGTCAACCCATATAGTCCAGTGTATGGATCATAATGTTAGATAGTATAACCTGCCCCGTGTTTATCCGAGACCTGCCCCGCTCTTATGCGGGAGTGTGAAAAATTCCCATCGATGCAGCTGTCGGACTTTGTTATGGACAGGCACCAAATAGAAAAACCG
>CAYSMO010000365.1:0-2267 GCA_964432125.1 uncultured Bacteroidaceae bacterium
CAATTTCTTCTCGAAAGAGTTTCCTGACCGCAGTTTTTCAATGGCCGAATCAAGTCTCTTCTCATTAATTTTAGAAGATAGCTCATGCTGGGTAGCTGTCAATGAATTATACTCATCCAATGAAATAATGACGACCCCACTATCTTTACCACGGTGAATGATCAAAGTCTCAAAATTCTTTGTCACACTATCCAGATAATGTTTGATATCTTTTCTGAAATTGGATATTGTTGTTGTTATCATTGCTTTAATATTTCATGTACATAATGATGTACAAATATACATACAAATAATCATTTTGTCCAAGAATACCAGCTTTTTTGAATCATTACCCTTGTCTGGTATGGCTATTTGTCCTAACAAGCATATTTTGCCATATTACTGAATTCTATAATTCGATGTATTTGTTCGTGTCAAATAGTCAATGCTTGTAAATCAAATTGATCTCTGACAGTTCCATTCCAATTTGATGAATCCCCGCAAGAATTTTCTCGGTCTGCTTGGAAGAAGGCTTTTTATGGCCCTGAACGTACTGGGACAGAAGCGAAGGGTTCATTCCTATTTTCACAGCCAGAAATTTTGAATTGAGCACTTTATAGTACTGAAAAAACTGTTTGAAATCAATTTCAAACTAAACGTTATTTTGGGATATTTCTACTTGCTGGTCGTCAAAAAACAGGTCAACAGCTTCATGGGCATGATTCACCAGTTCAGGAATAGTTTTCCTGCTGGACGCAACGTTTGGAATAATATTTGCATCATGGAGTTAGGAAACAATACTGGTATTAATTTGCAATAGCCCCTAAACACTAATGAAAACATACCTATGAAAAAGCTACTGATAGTTGTAAGCCTGTTTGCACTTGTGAATTCCTGTGAAAAATCTGGTTACTATTTCCCGGAAGACGGATTTGCAAATTTTTCCAACAATAATACAGGAGACCAGTATACTGATTATGGAGAGAATCCATTTATTAGTGCCGGAGAGGATCCTGTTTCAACTTTTGGGATCGATGCCGATGGTGCCTCATATTCAAATATGCGAGGATATGAAAGCGATGGTTTCAGAATCCCATCTGAGGCAGTGCGTGTAGAGGAGTTTATTAATTATTTCACTTTTGATTATCCTGAACCTGAAACTGAGAATGTATCATTGCATAGCGAGACTTCTGTGTGTCCCTGGAATGAGGAGCATTATTTACTGCGTATAGGACTTAAAGGAATGGATTTAGCGGGTGATCGACCACCAGCCAATTTTGTATTCCTTATAGATGTATCCGGCTCCATGGATAGCGAAGATAAAATTGATGTACTTAAGTCGGGATTTAAGCGAATGGCTGAGCAACTTACAGATAAAGACAGAGTTGCCATTGTTACATACTCAGGTAAGGTCGATGTAGCACTCAAATCTGTTTCAGGATCGGAAACCAGAAAGATCAAAAATGCAATTGATGGTTTAAGGGCAGGAGGATCAACTGCTGGCGGTGCTGCAATTGAGATGGCTTATGAAATTGCAGAAGAGAATTATATTGAAGGCGGTAACAACAGAATTGTATTGGGAACGGATGGAGACTTCAATGTTGGCGTATCCTCAACTGATGCGCTTATCGAAATGGTTCAGAATTACAGGGATTTAGGTATATATCTGACAATATGTGGGGTAGGTCACGGGAATTTAAATGAGTCCATGATGGAACAAGTAGCCAACAAAGGAGATGGAAACTATGAATATATTGATAATGGTGATCAGATCTACAAAGTGTTTGTTCAGGAATATGATAAATTCTTTACTGTAGCCAAGGATTCAAAAATACAGGTCACCTTCGATTCTCTCTCTGTAGATTCATACCGTCTTATTGGATATGAGAACAGGGTGCTGGAGGACTCGGAATTTGAGGATGATTCAACAGATGCTGGTGAAATAGGAGCTACACAAACTATAACCGCTTTATATGAGGTAATACCTCAAGAAGGCGCTACAGGTAGTTTTGGTTCTATGGAATTCAGGTATAAGCGACCAGGGGAAGATCAGAGCAGACTCCTTTCTCAGGATATTGACAATAGCAGAAAGGCATTTAATGCATCTTCAGAAAACATGAAGTTCACAGCCTCATTAGCTGGATTCGGAATGCTATTGAAGGAATCTGAATACAAAGGAAATCTTACGGTTGAAAATATAAAAGCGTGGGGAAACAATTCCCGTTCATACGATCCGAATGGTTTCAGGGAAGAATACATTGAATTAATTGATAAGGTTTGGAATAAGG
>CAYSMO010000366.1:0-2254 GCA_964432125.1 uncultured Bacteroidaceae bacterium
CATCAAATATGGGAAGGTCGGAACCGGACTGATTGGGATCGAGATGCTCAGGAATGTTATTCGTGTACTTCTTATTCCTGTAGAAGAAGGAGAAATCGGAATGGTTGGTCAGCTCCCGCCGGTTTCTGTAATCTGCTGTTGCATAAAAAACCAACCCGGTGGCCAAATCCATCCGGTGCTCCAGGGTCGCCCCGATGTCTTCGTAACGCTTGGAATAGTTTTCGCGGTAGAAGAGGGAGTAAGCGCTGTTTGTAAAGTCTGGAATACCTGTTTCACCATTGAAATCGGATGATTTATAGTCCATCCTGAGCGCGATTTTACCCCGGTTCTGTGGTGCGTAGAGTATATCTGAGTTCCAGGTAATTGCTGGCGCCCGGCGAGCGAAAGAATAACCGGCATTGAGGTCCCAACGATACGCCACATCGGTGGTTGGACGGTAGTCATAACTTAATGTCTGACCATATGTCCAGCCGTCGACTGTATTGAATGAAAGCATCGAAAAGTCGGCCAGTCCGCCGTAGGTCCACCTTGTTTTTCTGTCGGCCGATCGGAATGTTCTGCCGATGATGAAGTCGCGCGTCCTGACCCTTTGTCTTCTCAACCGCATGATGGAGTCACGCTTGCTATCCAGCTTAGCGTCACTGAATCCGAATATTGAATCGCGCGTGGCAATTGTGCTTTTTTCTTCGCTGGTAAGGGGGACGGGCCTGATCTTGTTCCAGAATGTTGAATCGTTCTTCACTGCATCAGGAGCAATGGAAAACTGTGTTCCTTCAACCTCTAGCTTATTGCTGCTTGTATCTGCCTTTTCAGCCTCCTTTTCCATCAATTTTGTAAGTCTGGCCATCTCCCTGTCATTGATCTCTTCCTTCTCAAGGATCTCCTGGATCCTTTTCTGTTCTGCGGAAAGCTCTTCCTCTTTTTCTTCAATTTGGGTGGAGGGCTGATTCAGTGGTTCGAACATGGCTTTGGGCAGGTTCGGGTTGAGTACGGTTTTGTTGTACTCCAGGGAGGAGACATAGGTCACATCGGCCCTCACTCCTGCGATCTCTATCCCAACATCGAGTTTATGACTCACGGGAAGCCAGGCATCCATGATCACATTGGCATACTGCTGCTCAAGGTTAATTGTGCCTGCGATGGTGCTGATGGTGAGGTCGGACGAGTGAATGCACCAGAGATCCTCAACGATAAACAGCAGGCCTGAGCAGAGTTGCTGACTCTTTCTTTTTGGGGATACCCTGATCTTGGCGATCATGTGATTTCCCTGGAGAAATGAGCCTTCATAGCTGAATGTATAATAGAAAAATGCGTTTCGTGCAAGGGGCGACACAAACGATTCTATCTGAGGCTGGTAGAGGCTGGCATTGATGTAATCCATGGGATTGACATTATTCACATACCCGGGAATGGTATTCTGGGAAGCGAGGATCCTCATGTCATATTTATCGGGTGCGCGATAGTTGACCTCATTCAGTGATTCAAGCATATAGGCCCTATTCTCCTCCACTTTGATATCGCCCACTTCAATGCGTTTGGCGATGGCCCGGGGAAGCTTGTGAAAATATGCTGTTCCCTTGATATAAATCTCCGCATCGTATGTTGATACCTGGTTCAGGTGGTAGTTCGCCAGTCCGATCGCCTTGCGCATCACACGGTAGGCCGGGTCCTCGCCCGTTGCGGAGATTCTCACTTCCGGGATCATGTAGGTTTGGGGCGGCATGACAATCTCGAGCTCCTTCATCGCCTCCGACACGGTAATCGATTTCATTACTTCAGTGTATCCCAGGCTCCTGAAGAAGATGGTGTACTCGCCCGCTGGCAGTGGAAGCGAGAATAGCCCAAGTGAGTTGCTGGTGGTACCGCGGGTAAGCTCTTTGATAAATATGGAGGCATAAGGAACGGGATCGCCCTGACTATTAATAACTTTTCCTTCTATTCCTTGTCCGTATAGATGATTTCCTGCTAAAGACAGAATAACCATTATGGATACAATAACCTTTTTCAGCATTCGGTGAATATAATAAAAACCTGAAAAACTTTTTTAATAAAAACCAAATTTTTGATGGAAGGGGGTGAACAATCTGCTACAGACATTACGCCCCGCCGGGGCTGGACATGTCGCTCCTACGGAGCTTTTCGTGCTTTGGTTGTAACATATCAGCTACAGACATTCCGCTCCTAACGGAGCTGGATAAGCCCCGCTAGGGGCGGAATGTCTGTAGATCGCAATGTATCCAAATAGCCTCATCCG
>CAYSMO010000367.1:0-2233 GCA_964432125.1 uncultured Bacteroidaceae bacterium
TAACCTGAAACCCACCATCTCCTCAAAATGAGGCCGGGTGGGGATAGGTCCATTTTCCGGCACATAGGCTGAATAGAGGTGCCACGGTGGATCGATCTTAGCTTCAAAGACCAACTCAAAGGTTTGGTCGCCCGTTTGCACTGAGGAAAACTTCCAGGTGACAGGATCGATTGGTTGCGCCCAGATAACCATGGAAAAAATAATGCCGGAGAGAAAAATAAGACTTTTTTTCACAATTATGCTATTTTACAGGTTCATTTTATTGATGCAGAAAACCGCATGCTGCAAGTGTATTTATTCTCATTGTCTTCGTTTACCATACATTGGTCGCAGAAGTGCTTCCAAAATTACAATAGTAAATCAAAAAACAGAGATTTCTTGCATAAAACCGCAAAAACCGACAATTGTTCAGTGAACTTGTGGGTTCCGAATCACTCCCTATTTCTCATTGCACGGAGCTTGTCCAAGTCCGGGTTAATGAATTTTTATAATTTTTCCTTCGTTGAGAAATCAGGATAGGGCAGCCGGGCAATCCTGTTACCCTAATAGTTCCTGTATATCTGCCTCTACCTCATTGATTCCTGATAAACCAAACTGTTCAACCAGCAACTTCGCCACATTGGGAGATAAAAACGCAGGGAGTGTTGGTCCCAGGTGAATATCCTTTACCCCAAGGCTCAGTAGTGCCAGCAAGACAATCACAGCCTTCTGCTCATACCAGGCGATATTATAAACGATAGGCAATTCATTGATATCATTCAATTCGAAAACCTCTTTCAGTTTCAGAGCAATAACGGCCAGTGAATAGGAGTCATTGCACTGTCCGGCATCCAGGATCCGGGGTATACCATTGATATCCCCCAGGGGCAGCTTATTGTACCTGTATTTTGCACAACCGGCGGTAAGGATGACCGTATCGTCCGGCAACTCGTTTGCAAATTCAGTGTAGTATTCCCTCGATTTCATCCTGCCGTCGCAACCTGCCATCACCACGAATTTTTTGATAGCGCCCGACTTCACGGCATCGACAACCTGGTCCGCCAACTGCATTACCTGGTTATGTGCAAATCCTCCGACAATTTCGCCCGTCTCGATCTCGACCGGTGGATCGCATCTTTTGGCATGTTCAATAATCGCTGAAAAATCCTTCGGTTGCCCATCTTTCCGATCGGGGATATGCGTGCAACCGGTGAATCCTGACGATCCGGAAGTATAGATCCGGTCTATATAGTCCTCTTTGGGCGGAACGATGCAGTTGGTTGTAAACAAGACCGGACCATTAAAGGAGCGAAACTCCTCCTTTTGCTTCCACCATGAATTGCCATAATTGCCGACAAAATGGTCATACTTCTTGAACGCAGGGTAGTAATTGGCGGGTAGCATTTCACTGTGCGTGTAGACATCCACGCCGGTACCTTCGGTCTGCTTCAGAAGCTCCTCCATATCTTTCATATCATGACCGCTGATTAAAATGGCCGGGTTGTTTCTGACACCAATATTTACTTTGGTAATCTCCGGATTGCCATAGGTGCCGGTGTTGGCTGCATCAAGCAGCGCCATGACCTCCACTCCATATTTTCCGCACTCCATCACCAGGTTAACCAATTCGGCCAATTCGATATCACTTCGCAGTGTGGCTGCAAGACCCAGGTGCAGAAATCCGAAGATCTCCTCCTTTTCGTAGCCCAGGTTATAGGCATGCTCAGCATATGCCGCTACCCCTTTCATTCCATAAATCAGCAGCTCTTTCAGCGACCTGATATCCTCCTCTTTTTCAAAATTGAGAACACCAATTGTCTTTGATTTACTGAGCATCTCTTCCCTATCGTTGGTTTCCCACAGGGCTGCATCGGGAAGGTCCGACAAAGCCATACCCTGTTGCTTCAATTGCTGCCTGAGGGCTTTTCTTACCAGGTTCCCCTCTTGAATTTTACGCACCATTCTCGCGTCATCGAAGTTCGCGTTGGTAATGGTAGTGAAAAGGGCCTCAAAAACGAAACGGTCGGCATCCCTGGTATCCTCCCCTTTCTCTCTCAACTTCTGTGCAAGAAAACCTGTCCCCTTGGTGATATAAACCAGCAGATCCTGAAGATCCGATACCGGTTCAGTTTTTCCACATACACCCTTAATTGTACAACCGCTACCTTTCGCAGCTTCCTGACATTGATAACAAAACATACCCATAATTTCTATATTTTAAAGTTTACATTTATACCCATTCTCCGCTTGCGAT
>CAYSMO010000368.1:0-2228 GCA_964432125.1 uncultured Bacteroidaceae bacterium
CATAATACCCAATTCCTGCCATGGGAGTTTCTCTGGCCCAATAGTCGAGGATGGAAGAATTTGGATCGTCCTGGTTAGGATTTGTATTATTTGCATTTCTTTTTTTCGCAAAATTTGCATCCAGGTTGATTTTTACCTTTAGATTTTTGTTTACGGTAAGTCCAACATTTGACCTTATGTTATACCTCTTGTAATTCGGTCTTGGATCAAACCCAACATCATAATCTAATTCAGGTACATTGTAAATGGATGGTTGATCCACAAAACCTCCTGAAACAAAGTATTGTACCCTGTCTGTTCCTCCGGAAACATTCAGATTATATTGTTGCTGAAGTGCTGCATTATTGACAAAATCTTCATATTGATTATTCACAGGGTATATAAGAGGATCGGAACCATCTTTGAATTTCTGTATCTCCTCTTCAGTAAATAATGGGAGTAAACCGTCATTTTCTAATGCCTCGTTCCTAAGTACAGCAAAGTCGTAAGATCCAAGCCATTCAGGGACATGAGAGGGAGTAACAATTGCCTGGTTACTTGTAAACTGAAACTTGGCTCTTCCCTTTTGTCCCTGCTTTGTGGTCACAAGGATGACCCCATTTGCACCCCTTACGCCATACACAGCTGTAGCAGAAGCATCCTTGAGGATATTTATGCTTTCGATTTCATTTGGATCAATTGTATTGATGGAGTTTTGCTCAATCCCGTCGACCATTATCAATGGCTCTACCTCGCCTGTTAGTGTCCCTATTCCCCGAATTCTCAATACAGGACTATCTTCACCTGGTACCCCACCGCGCTGCACAGTAAACAGACCCGGCATTCTTCCTCCCATCGCCTGACTGATGCTAACAGCTGGAGTCTTTATAATCTCTCTTGCCTGAATAGAAGTGATCGCTCCGGTTATTGTTTCTTTCTTTTGAACGCCATATCCTACCACAATCAACTCAGCCAATGATTCACTGGCCTGTATCATTGCAACATCGATACTGGTCCTGGTCCCGACTGGTTCCTCTACATCCTGATATCCCACAAATCTAAATATCAGTACATCCTGGGATCCGGTTGCCTCAATCGAATAATACCCCTCAGTGTCTGTGATTACTCCTATACTTGTATTCTTAAGTTGTACTGTGACCCCGGGAATTGGATCGCTCGTCTCTGAGTCTGTCACCGTACCCGATACAAGCACCTGCGCTGAAACCTCAAGGAGTGAAGCACAAAAAACCAATGCAAAAGATAAGCAAAACAGCTTTTTTGTTAGGTAGTTTTTCATGGTTTTGTAGTTAGAGTAGTGCATAAATTCTGTTGCTAATTATCAGTTACTTGGTTTTCCGCGAGCCAATCCTATGAGAAACCCGACAAATACTATGACAGTAGTGCCAAATACAATAGCTAGGTAATTGTGTAAAGAGAATCCCTCTCCTGATGTATTCACAATGTTTAAAATGGTCATTGTGAATATCACTGAGATTCCTATGATTACCCCAATAACTGCACCAACCACATTCTTGTTTTTCGAAATAATCCCTAACAGGAATAACCCCAGCATTCCGCTGCTTAATATGGAAGCAAGCTTCCACCAGGCATCAAGTACGCTTTTCACATTTATCATTGCAATCGCCACACCTATTCCTAAAATCATTGAAATAACTTTTTTAGAATAAATGATTATATAAACTCTAATTAAAGTAACGTTAAATAAATGTTAGTTTTTTTGTTTGCTTAAACGTTAAAGCTTATCTGCAAATATATGTCATGTAATTAATATAAACAAATATTTTTTGTGATTTATTAATATTTTTTTAACCTGGTATATGCTATCTAAGTATACTGGAATTTAATAACCATTTTATTACGAGGGTTTTACAATTATTTAGCAAATTCGGCATATTTGCCAGAACGATTCATAAACTATAAACTAAATAATAATGATAATATGGGGATATTGTAAATTAATCTCTAGTTTAGACTTTAATTTTAAAAATTAACTAATTCTACTTTACTACTTTAAAAGTTCTTTGAAAAGTCCAGTAAATATAGTATATTCAAGACAATAAATATAATAATAATCATAACGATTGAATTTGGAAATGAACCAGAATCAATCGAAAAAAAAATTTTTTGAAAAATCAGAAAATGACTCACAATCAACATGTTACATTGACAAGTACATTTTAGGATACAACAGTCTTTTTACGGTTCACCGCAGGAGCAATTTTCAAACT
>CAYSMO010000369.1:0-2215 GCA_964432125.1 uncultured Bacteroidaceae bacterium
AAGGACTTTGATGGCTTTGGGAGCTATGTCGGTTTTGCGAGCTGCGCTGGTTGTCGCAGCAGGAGGCTGATGACTCAGCAACCACCCCATGATGATGGTGATGCGGGACCATGCCGTGTACCAGCACCACCGAGAAGCAGAGCAGCAACAATATGGCTATGGGACCTTTTCCTTTCAAATCACTCGGGTGTTGAGCGGCAAATATATAAAAAAATCTGCTGCATCAATAACGAAGGTAAATAGGCTAAACTATCTGTTCCAAACTTCCACATGTGTTTTTCACAATAAACTTTTGTATTTTTGATTAATGAATACTGACAAAATCGATATAGAAAAAATAATAACCCACTGGATATCAAGATCAGATCAGGACTTTGACACATTGCTTAATTTGTATAAAACTAAAGATTATCACTGGGCTCTTTTTATCGGACATTTGGTAGTTGAAAGATTGTTAAAAGCCCTGGTAGTTAAAAAAACAGAGAATCATGCACCATTAACCCATGATTTAAGACGTCTGGCAAAATTAGCTGAATTAGATTTAGCTGCAGATCAAAAACGCTATCTTGATACAATTACTACATTCAATTTGAATGCAAGGTATGATGACTATAAAAAAGACTTTTACAAGAAGTGTACAGCTGAATATGCACAAGAATGGATATCAAATATTGAAACACTGAGAGGATGGATAAAAGCGATGCTATAAAAATTGCGAAAAGGTATGTTAATAAGGTAAGTGAAAAATATCAAATCGAAAATGTCATATTATTCGGATCTTTTGCAAAAGGGACCCAACATGATGACAGCGATATTGACCTTGCCATTGTATTTAAACAACTGCATAATATCATAGATATACAGGTAGAATTAATGTGCCTTCGTGGTGACAATGATCTGTTAATAGAACCGCATCCATTCAGCCATTCTGATTTTAATCTTTCCAATCCTGTTGTCGCTGAAATACTTAAAAATGGTATTGAGATTAGAAGTCACACCGCATAACTGAAAAAGTGATCTTACAAACCAACAGTTCCACGATGCTGCTTTTAGTAATCTGCGAGGTTCCAACCAAACTTTTTGTTTCTTGTCTGAGAGGCTTTTACAAACTTTTGGTATACTGGCAAAGTTATTTTATATTGGCTACCGTATATCTTAGAAACCATGAGAAAAACTGTTAACCAATCCACTTGCCTGCTGCTGCTTTTTCTGCTGCTGCAAGCATGCTCAGGATCTTTAAGGACCCAGGAGAGCCCACCTAATGAAGATGATTCCCTGGAAGCTGTAGAAGCCTCTTTAAAATTGCAAGCTCGGACACAGCTGAATTTTTCAATTAAAGAGATTCCATCGTTCCCGGAAAATGTTCAGGGAATGGCTATCGACAATAACGGTGTGCTATACTTCTCCGACACCTACTCCAGGATGGATACAAAATCGCGGGTCTATACGCTGAATCCACCATACACAGGGATTCCCATGGCAACAGAAATTGCCAGTCAGTCGATAGCAGGTCTCATGTGGCACGATAACAAATTATATGTAGCCTATCTGAATAAAGATGAAGTGGTTATTTTCGATGAGGAGCTTGAATTCCTTGTGTCGTATTTTGTCGACTCACCGCTCAACTTTTCCACGGATGGAAAATATGTTTATGTCCTTACCCATGATGGCAACCTGGGGGTGATCAGGACCAACAGGGTACAGATGTACATAAAAGACCTCCAGTCACCATTTGACATCCACTACTCCGAAAATCAAACACTGTATGTTTCTGAGAAGGGTGGAGCAGAGACTCCCGGCAGAATTTTATCAATGGATTCCGGTGATGCTGACATGAAAACATTTAAAGACAGTTTGCAATCGCCCCAGGGATTGACAACTGACCTGCATAACAACCTGTACATTGCCGAGACAGGGGCCAATAAAATTCTATTGGTAACCACTGAAGGAGAAACCATTCTGGTTACCGATCAGTACGAATCACCTATCGGCTTTGCAAAAACGGGCCATGGAGAAATCCTGGTAAATACGAACCACAACGGAGGAACGCTGCTTCTTATTCAGCCAGCTGGATTTTCTGAGAATATGAACAGCCATTAACCTCCATTATTTAGCAGAACTTATTATCTTCGTGTTAATATAAATCAACAATAACACTTGTATGAACAGGAAACTCAGAATGGGAATGGTTGGCGGTGGAAACGACGCCTTTATT
>CAYSMO010000370.1:0-2215 GCA_964432125.1 uncultured Bacteroidaceae bacterium
CGCCGCTTGTTCCTGCTCTGCATTTTTCCTCACAAGGATGATTACAGACTCTGGCACAAACCGATGGAAAAGGATTCGCTTCCCGAATTACCTTATAAGCATTTTCATGCTCTCCCCGGGCGATATGGGCTACATATCTCCAGGCTTCTGTTCCAATAGGACAGGTGGCTTGACATGGCGCTCCAACCAATTCTTTACAAACTCCGGCAGGACAGCGTTTATTTACAATATGCTCGATATATTCATGCCGAAAATAACGTAGCGTGCTAAGAACAGGATTAGATGCAGATTGTCCTAAGCCACACATGGTTGTATCTTTGACCACAACTGCCAATTCTTCCAATAACTCTAAATCTGCTAATTCTGCTTTGCCATTAGAGATGTCCTCAAGAATTTCATACATGCGCTGAGTCCCTTTCCGACAGGTATAGCATTTTCCACAGGACTCGTCTTTCAAGAAATTCATAAAGTATTTTGCCACATCTACCATGCAAGTATTTTCATCCATGACAATCATGCCGCCTGAGCCCATGATCGATCCTGCTTTTGTCAGACTATCGTAATCAATAGAAAGATCGAACATAGATGCGGGAATACAGCCACCGGACGGACCGCCTGTTTGAACCGCTTTGATATTTGCATCTCCAACAGAACCGCCGCCAATATCATAGATTACTTCTTTTATCTTTATTCCAAGGGGGACTTCAACCAATCCGGTATTTTTAATTTTTCCAACCAATGAGAATATCTTTGTGCCCGTGTTTCCGGGCACCCCAATTTTAGCAAATTCCTTTCCACTCATTTTAATGATTACCGGAATATTTGCTAAGGTTTCAACATTATTAATACAGGTAGGTTTTCCATAAATTCCCTTTTCAATAGGGAAGGGGGGGCGTTGTCTCGGTTCGCCAATGAAACCTTCAATTGAACGAATTAACGCAGTTTCTTCTCCGCAAACGAAAGCTCCGGCGCCACGGACAATATCTATATCAAAATTTATTTCTGTTCCTAAAATATTCTTTCCCAGAATTCCAAATTCACGGGCTTGTCTTAATGCAATTAACGTATGTTTGATTGCGAGAGGATACTCGCTTCTGACATAAATCAAACCATGGCTTGCCCCAATAGCGATTCCTGCAATCAGCATTCCCTCAATGATAGAATGCGGATTTCCCTCCAGCAAACTGCGGTCCATATAAGCCCCGGGATCGCCTTCATCTGCATTACAGACGACATACTTGTCTCCCTGCCCGTTTTTTGAAATTCTTGCTAATTCCCACTTTTTCCAGGTGGGAAATCCGGCGCCGCCTCGTCCTCTTAATCCGGAAGCTTTTACTTCCTGAATAATCCAATCCGGATCAGGATTTACAATTATTTTTTCCAACGATTCGTAACCGCCTTGTTCGATATAATTATAAATTCTGATCGGATCTAACTTTTCATTGCTTCCCAATATAACGCGAGTTTGTTTTTTAAAGAAAGGAATATCATTTTGCAGATGGTAAGATTTTTGAGTTTTCGGATCTTTGTAAATTAATTCTTCATCAACGTTACCTTTTAAGGCTGTTTCAATCACGCGAGGGACGTCGCTCATATCTAATTTTGGATAAAGATGATGCCCCGGCTGAACGAGAATAAACGGGTCCATTTCACAGAATCCCTGACAGCCTGTAATTCTAAGATCAATTTTTTCTTGCAGATTTTTTTCTAATAGATATTTTTTTATGATCCGGATAATATCGTTTGAACCGCTGGCTTGACCACCAGTACCCGCACATATTACTAAGGTTGGTTTGTCATAATCAATATCTTTCTCCGTTATGATGCGATGACGAAAATCCACAAATTCGTCAATACTGGAGAGTTTATTCATAAATCCATCTCCTTATATACTATAACCCGAAATTCATTTTAACCATTACTCTAACATTTTACCGGATATGTCTAACAAATGCCCCTTACAGCCTTTTCTGGTACATATCTGAACAACACCGCCTGTTCGAACAACCATGGGAACCATTGGAGCGCCACAATCCGGACAATCAGCAGCGCCGATCAATTCACAATGACAATGGGGGCAGAAGAGATTAAGTATCTTATCTGTTGGAATGGGATATTCGCTTTCTACATTATAGCTTCCATAGAGACATGAAAGCCGTAACCAGCCATGCTTTCGTTCAAATGACATTGTGATTCGGATCGACGGATATTCATC
>CAYSMO010000371.1:0-2199 GCA_964432125.1 uncultured Bacteroidaceae bacterium
AGTGTCCCGGCGCTTATTATCTGCAACCCCAAAAGACCGCCTGAAATTCCAGTCAGCCCAACCCAGGTTCGCCTCCTCCCAGCTTTTGAGCATGAACTTCATCCAGTCGATGGTAGCCTGCCGTGGTGCACGTTCATACACACCCCATTCTCCAACCATGATCCCGATGTCATGCTCCTCCTTGAATTCCAGCCAGGGCTGTAACTGATCAACCAGGTAAACACTGTCCCAATTCGGATTTTGGTTCATCTCAGCAACAAAGCCATCATCCTTTAATAAAACTGGATTCTGTCCCCATCTATATACATTCCCGGGAATAATACGAACCGGATCACTGTCCTTCCCGTCGGAGTAAATTGACACCTCACCATAAGCCAGCCATTCACCACCGATGGTATGAATGCTCAGCTCCGACACACCCGCGGGTATCTCAAACTCAAACTGCTTCATATATGCTGCAGTAATAATCCCCGTTTCCTCTTCCGTCCAGCGTGAAACCACCTCATCATTTCCCGGATCAAATTCTTGTGAAAGAATCACCTTCCCATCAGCCCTCACTTCCATCTTCTGTTTCGTGCATACCCTGTTTACTTTCACCTTTGCATAAGTCGCCTCCATAAAATCATTTTTAAGAACAAATGGATTCCCCGCGTATCCCTCATCCGCAGGGGCAATGTACTGCCCGAGATCCTGGTTGCTGGGCCAGGTACCATCAGGACCATATTCATTGTTCGTCCAGTTCGCTCCACAATGCGTCAGGCTCATCGGCCAGTAACCCCGGAACATCTGCACCACTTCATAAGGAACCAGCTCAGGAATCGGCTCGCGACCCACTTTCCAGCCATCCGACATAATGAGCCGGTCGGGATCTTTCTTCCATATTGCATTAATCGCCTCAATCGCCACATCCAGATATTGTTTTTTAGAAGTACCGGTAGGCTCATTGAGGAGGTTAAAACTTAGCAGGTCATTACTCTCCCCACGGTAGCGCTCTGCAAACTGGCTCCAAAGAGAAACAAATGCATCCTGCGCAGTAAATCCCGTCCATAAACTCGAATCCGGAGAATACATATCCCGTGCATTGATACAATATCCCGGTGCATGATGCAGGTTCAGGCAGACATGAATACCATATTTCCGACCATATTCAATGGCTTTATCAATATCCTGCATCGCCGTCTCATCCAGTTGGTCCCATTGTCCGGGAACAGTCAGACAACGATAATCCATAGGAAGGCGCACAAAATTAAATCCATACTCATGAATCAGTTTAAAATCCCGTTCCTGGAAAGGAGCACACTCCCAGGCAGATGAAAACTTCTCCAGCAGGTTAAATCCATGCAGATTAGACAGGTCTTTGTAATCCACCTCCGGTAGCTTTATCCCCGATTCTTTAGGACCACAGGAAGCAATCAGTAAAGTAATACATAAGAATAGTACAAGCTTGTGCCGTTTCATAATTAGCAAGTTAGTTGAAAGAATAAAGGTAGAAAACTCTTGCACAAAATCCACTAAATCTTAACTTCCAGTCTGGCTTTCTCCAACTTGATCAGATCCTCTTCGAGCAGCATGCGCATCTCTTCCAGGACACCTGCATACTTCGTATGAGCAGCCAGGTTTTTTATTTCCAGGGGATCTTTTGTAAGATCATATAACTCCTCGTGTTCAGGATCATCAATGTAACGGAAGTACTTGTATTTGGCTGTTCTGATTCCTTCACTTTTTGGAATACTCTCATGATCAAACAGATGCTCACAAACAAAGTGATCCCTTAGTTCCTGACCCTCTCCTTCCGATTCAATAACGGGACGAACACTTCTGCCCTGCATCTCCGAAGGTATATCCACACCTGCATAATCCAGAATTGTTGGAGCAACATCGATATTCAGCGCCATTATGTCCGATCTTTTTCCATTATTCTCATTTCCCGGATCATATACGATAAAAGGAACCCTCAAGGAGTTCTCATACATCAGCCACTTACCTGCTAACATCCGTTCACCAAGAAAATAACCGTTGTCGCCCATTAACATAATAATGGTATTGTCAGCGATCCCCAGCTTCTCCAGCTCATCCCTGATCAACCCGAGTTGCTTGTCAACACCGCTGATCATCCGGTAATAGCCCTTCACCTTTTCCTGGTATTTCTCAGATGTATCGAAACGCCAGTGCCATCGTACCTTGTCGAAACCGGTTTTT
>CAYSMO010000372.1:0-2191 GCA_964432125.1 uncultured Bacteroidaceae bacterium
AACACCGGAGTCTCCGCGGAGAATCCTCATCAGCATGTTTCTGTGGAGATCTGGGGGTCTGGAACTCCCCTCCGGGAGTTTATGTACTCAGAAGATATGGCTGCGGCCTGTGTGCATGTGATGGAGTCTGATGAGGTGGAAAAGATGATCCGCAATAATCCCGAGCATGCCTGGCTGAATATCGGAACTGGCAGGGAGATCACGATCAGGGCGTTGGCAGAACTAATTAAGGAACAACTGGATTTTGGTGGTGACCTCGTCTTTAATACGGACAAACCAGATGGTACCCCACGCAAACTAACTGATCCTTCGAGACTGCATTCTACCGGTTTCAAGCACAGTATTGAGCTTGAAGAAGGAGTTGAACTTATGTACAAGGCATATCTTAAAAAGCCATCTAACATGTAACCACTTACATCGCCATCTCTTTAATACTTTTACAGATAAAATCAGCAGCTTTGCCATCTCCATACAGATTGACTGGTTCCTGGATTTCTTTACCAAAATAAAGTTGGGAGAGTGATACAATCGATTCAGATTTGTGTCCGGCGAGATAATTGTAACCGTTTTCCACCAACTCTGTCCATTCAGTTTCCTCACGCAGTGTAATGCAGTATTTCCTAAAGAAAAATGCCTCTTTTTGTAATCCCCCGCTATCGGTTAAAACAAGAGAAGCACCTTTGATTAATTGCAGCATCTCAAGATAACCTATCGGATCTGTGGTAGAAAAGTTTAATTTGATGTTGGAATCCAACAGGATTTTTTTTGTTCTGGGATGTAACGGAAGAACTACCTGCCACTTTTCTGCCAGCAGGTTAAGAGCCAATATGATTTCACGGAGTCTGTCGGGCATATCTGTGTTCTCTGCTCTGTGTATCGTAGCAAGAATGTAAGATTTTTCAGGAAGCAAAAGCATGCTATTTGCAGAGGTAGTCTGTTCAGAAAAATGCATTGCTGCATCTTGCATTACATCACCACTTTGAAAGACTTTACATTTAAACTGATTAAAACCCTCTTTTTCAAGATTATTTAGGGCTGTTGCTGTTGGGCAGAATAGTACATCACTGATTCGATCAGTTAGAATACGGTTTATCTCCTCAGGCATATTCATATTGAAGCTGCGCAATCCGGCTTCAATATGAAGAACCGGTATATGTAGTTTCTTTGCTGCCAGTGCTCCGGCGAGGGTAGAATTAGTATCACCATAAACGACACAGCAATCCGGCTTTTCTTTCATAAGAATCACTTCAATGGCTTCCAGCATCCTGCCGGTCATTGCACCATGTCCCAGGTTATTTATACTTAGGTTATATTTTGGTTCCGGAATCTCCATTTGCCTAAAAAAGATGTCAGACATATTGTCATCAAAATGTTGTCCTGTATGAACCAATACCTCTTCAATTGAGGGGTAGTTTCTCATGGTTAAAGAGACAATACCTGCTTTTATAAACTGCGGACGAGCGCCAATAATAGTCAGAACCTTCATCATTTGTAACCTATTTTTTCAAATTCAAACTTAGTCAATTTCTTCTTAATAATTGATCATTAAAGATACTCCAATTAAGAAATCCATTCCCTCCACGTGAAGCCCGTATCATCATTCGGCCCCCTCGTCAAAAACATGGTTTTCAGGTTATCTGTTTTTAAAATCTTTCTTGTAGCTTTACCATACACAATGTACTATTGTAAACGTTGTAAGAATTTTCTATTTTTACTTTTTAGAAAAAAAATGATGAGATATATTATACCGGTCATTGTACTGATCATTTCACTCAACAGTTGTATCGTTATTGAAGAGGATCCGCTGGTAACTTTGAATCCAACGGTTTCGTTCCAGAGCCATGTCAGGGGCGACAATGTCTATGTAACCGCTACTATCTCTGCCAATCCGGCCTTTGGCGCCCCCGGAAATATCCCGACGCTCTTTAGTTACGAGGGTGAGGTGGAGTTGTACAATGAGTCTACCGACGAACTGCTTGATTCGAAGCCGATCACAGGCGACGGGACCAGGGCCATTGTTGAGGTCAGCGCAAGTGCCAATACCCTGCAGAATATAGTAATTATCGTTTCGGGCAGGGTGATGGCCCATGCCGATAAGGAAAACGATGGGGATTCTGCCAACGATATTCTTCTTGACAAGACTGAGTTTTACCAGATGCAGCTGCTTTCTGAGGTGATCAGCCTGCAGGAT
>CAYSMO010000373.1:0-2173 GCA_964432125.1 uncultured Bacteroidaceae bacterium
CTGCGGGTTAAAAATTTTGCGCGCCTTGCTCTCGAACTTTATGATCCAGTCACTATAACTCTATTGACGGACCCCAACTATAATTAATGAAAGCAATAAAGATAGTAATTATCAAAACATGTTTTCTGTTCTTGTCATCATACCTGATAAAGGCAGGTATTGAATGTTGAGGCACAGTACTGGCGTCTGCTTCCTTCCGCTCCCGGATAAATAAAGCTATCTCTACTGAAAACTGTTGCCTACGCTAGCAGTTATATAACAGAATCGGTAAAATTTTCTATCTTGCGGCTCCAAAATTTTAGGATACAGATGGCCAACATCTTTTCAGCATATTTCCTACCTGTCACCCTGGCGATTATCACCCTGGGGATGGGATTATCGATCACACACAAGGACTTCAAAAATGTCTTTTTTCGTCCGCGTGCAGTGATTATCGGCATCCTGTGTCAGATCTTCCTGCTGCCGATTGTCGCATTCAGCATTGCCCTGCTTACCAATCTTGATCCCTATATGAAGGTCGGATTGGTCATCATTGCGGCCTGTCCGGGCGGTGCCACCTCCAACCTGGTTACCTATCTCCTGAACGGGAATGTTGCCCTGTCGATCTCCATGACAGCGCTGAATAGCATCATTACCTTAGTGAGTATTCCGGTGAATGTGAGTATTGCGCTGATGGTGTTTCTGCATACCGATACAACAGTGCGACTGGATGTGTGGGATACCATCCTCCAGGTATTTTTGCTAACCATCGTGCCGGCCTATGTTGGTGTTACCCTCCGTCACCGCTACAGCGAGTTTGCCCGCCGGCTGAACCGTCCGCTCAAATTTATCCTCCCTCTGATCCTGCTGGTTGTGTACATCGGTGTTTTGTTTATCGATGAGGGTGACAAGAGAACCAACACAGGCGATTTCTGGAACCTGATGCCGGTTACGCTATTTCTGAACGCGTTGTCAATGTTCCTGGGCTGGCAGATCGCCTGGCTCACCCGTCTGAAAGCGCGCGACCGCTTTACCATTGCCATCGAGGTGGGACTGCAGAACTCGGCCCTGGCCATCTTTGTTGCAAGTACTTTGCTGGGTAATCGCACCATGGCACTGGTAGCTGTTGTATACGGATCGTTCACCTTTTTCTCCAGCGCACTGTTCGGCTGGGGGATTAAAAGGATCGCAAAGGATTCTTAAATATCCTCTATTATAGGAGCTCCGGCCTGCCGGAGTTTCTCCTCCAGTTCCGGTAGCGTACTGTTGACAAATTCCTTCAACTGCTCCCTCACCGATTGGAGCTCTTCAATTCCTGTCTGCAGACTCTCTTTGTGCATTGGGGTCGGACCATACGTAGACGACAATCCCCGCCTGGCGACTGAGAACCTCAGTCCGGGTGTGTTCTCCTGCTTCTCTCCGACCTCCTCTTTTGTCTCCTTACCGTTCAACTGCTCATGGATGCCCTGCAACTGCGATTCTGCCCGATAGATCTCCTCCAGCAATCCGCCGGCATCTTTTTCCATCCTGAAACTGGCATTCTTCGCCACCTGCATCCTGTTCTGCGCCTCTTTCAACGCCTTACGCACCGCTGCATAGTCGAGCATGGCAACTTCCAGCACTTGCCTGAAAGCCTCCTTGTCTCTTTCCGGCACGGGCCTGAGAACACCCTCATAGAGTGACTTCACATCGAATGAAACCGGCTCCGTCAGCTGCTTCACTGCTCCCTTCTGCACTGCAAACAGGGTCGCAGAATAATTCCCGGGCAGAACCATAAAGCCCCTGGAATCGACCTCCAGCTCTTCTGACCCTTCATCAGGATCGAGTCCGCCCGCAGATGCATACCGCAGGTCCCAAGTGACCCGCCGGATTCCCTTCTTTGCAGGCGCCTTCACATGGTTCACCACCTTGCCGCCGGCATCCTTCACCGTAACAACCAGGAACGGATCATCCTCCTTCAACTCTTTCTCCATCGCATCCCAACCGGGGAAGGGGATGTCGCTTTCCGATTCATTCAGCTCCTTCTCTTTCTCTTTGCGCTCCTCTTTCAGTGATTTCAGTTCCTCCTTCAGGTAGTATGTAAACACCGCTCCAAAGGATGGATTTTTAGCCCGGTATTCAGAATTCCCCGGTGATACAGTCACCCTTTGGGGCTGGTAGAGCAGGGCATCCTTCACCGGAAAGAGCAATGCCT
>CAYSMO010000374.1:0-2161 GCA_964432125.1 uncultured Bacteroidaceae bacterium
ACACTGTCCGATTCAAAATTCAAGGAGTATGCAGGCGGCTCCATGGGAATGTATATGAACCTTGACCTGACCACCTATCCCGCCGGCTTGCAAAGCATGATGGCAAGCGGGGGTGCTCCGAAAACACTGGAGCTGCTGACAGAATCGTTCGACTATCTGGGTATGGAGGCCTCGAACTATGAGAACAATATCATCCTTAAAACATCGAAAGAGAAAGAGAATAGCCTGTATACCCTGCTCAGACTTATGGAAAGTTTCAAAGATGCCAACTAATTGTACCTGTCCATCATGTGAATTTTTTTGTGCCCTGTCCGCCCTACTTGCCTGCAAAGGCAGGCGGTTTTTGATCCCGGACATGAAGATCCTGTCGACCAACTATAAAGACAGTTAATTAACTATATATACCGTTACTAAATAGTAAGATGACATTCACCTTTGAAAATCTTATTCCGCTTCCCATGATCGAGATCCCTGTGGATGGATCGGCGGTCTGGGAAGCGGATTCATTTACCTTCAACCAGGGAAAGAGATACCTGGTGGAAGCAGCTTCAGGAAAAGGCAAAACCTCACTCCTGTCGATCATGTTCGGACTTCGAAAAGACTATAGGGGCAAACTGCTCATTGACGGTGCCGATGCGCGGTCCTTCAACCCAAAAGATTGGTCACGCTTCAGGAAACAACGTGTTTCGTATATCTTCCAGGGACTTGAACTATTCGACGACCTGTCGGCCATCGACAACATCCTCCTGAAAAACCAGATCACAAAACACAGAACCCAACAGCAAATCATCGAGATGGCCAACAGGCTGGATATGGCTCCGTTCCTTCACAGGAAATGCCGCCTTCTCTCCTTCGGTCAGCAGCAACGCATCGCCATCATCCGGGCCCTTTGTCAACCGTTCGAATTTCTCTTTGCCGATGAAAGTTTTAGTCATATCGACAAAACCAACAGCGCCATTGCCATGCAACTGATCACCGAAGTATGCAACGAACAGGGTGCGGGACTAATCCTCACCTCACTGGGCAATAACCAACATGCATTCGATGAACAGATAAAAATTTAACGTAGCCAGCATGATATATACTCATCCTACATCCTATAAACAGCCATGATGGAAATACAATCGCAAACTAACCGGCAACTTAAATAGAGGAATAGAATGATGAAAAAAATGAGTTCCTACCCAAATCTTACTTGACAAGCTATTAGATAACATATGAAATACCTGTTTAAAATATTATGGAAGGACCAGGGCCGCATGCACTTGCTCTGGGCTGTGCTGGGAACAATGGCGGGCTTCGTTCTGCTGCTTTCAGGCATTCACTTCTATGAAAACCTCAACCGCGTACTCACCGAGAACCGCGATCTCCTTGATCCGGAATACATCATTGTCAACAAACAGGTAAACATTGGCACAACACTGGGACTTGGATCAGGAGGATTTACAGATAAAGAGATCAGGGAGATCGAAAACCAGCCATTTGCCCAACGGGTCGCCCCCTTTATCTCGAACGAATTTCCCATTAGCGCCTTCACCAGGAGCAAACAATTTCCCAATTTCCATACCGAACTCTTCTTCGAGGCAGTACCAGACGAATTTGTCGATCTAAAATCGGACGACTGGGGGTGGAGCGACGAGAAGGACCATATCCCGGTGATCCTCCCTCAGGACTACCTCAACCTCTATAATTTCGGATTCGCACAGAGCCAGGGCCTTCCCCAGATTCCCAAAGAGATGATCAGTATGCTGAAGTTCAATATCATTCTCAAGGGTCAGAACGAAAAAACAACCTACCCCGGAAAAATCATCGGCTTCAGCAACCGGATCAACTCCATTATGGTACCCTACGATTTCCTCACCTGGGCCAACAACCGCTTCGGATACCAGGAAAAGAACAAACCCTCACGGATCATCCTGGTGTCGAACGATCCGACAGACCCTGCCATCATGCAATTCATCAATGAAAAGGGCTACGACACCATCGTCGAAAAACTGAAAAGCTCCCGCCTCAATATCATCCTGAAATTCGTTCTCAGCTTCCTGGTGCTGATCGCCGGAATCATCATCGGCCTCGCCTTCCTCATCTTCCTGCTCAGCCTGCAACTGATGATCAGCCGCTCAGCTTCAAAAATAAGACTGCTCAACAAAATGGGCTTTCA
>CAYSMO010000375.1:0-2155 GCA_964432125.1 uncultured Bacteroidaceae bacterium
CACACTGGGTGGTTTGCTGTTTGGATATGATACAGCCGTGATCTCCGGTGCTGTTAAATCACTGCAGGCATTTTTTATCGACAGCCTTTACGAATCGGCAGAAACTGCTGCACAGGTAGTTGTGCAGTTCCGAATCGTTGTCTCATTGGTTGTGTTTATTCTGTTGGCTGCTATTAGCGGACTGCTTTTTAAAATGTTCGGCAGGAAGAAGGGTGGGATCATCAGTATCGTTTTGCTTGTAGCGGCTGCTGTCCTGCTTATGTTTACTTTCAATGCTCCGGCAGAATTGAACGAGGAGACTGCCAATTCATTAAAAGGGTTCACCATTTCAAGTGCGCTGGTAGGGTGTATCATTGGCGGATCACTGGGTGGTTTTATTAGTCAGACCATGGGTCGTCGGAACGGGATGGTCACTGCAGCCCTTCTCTTTACAATTTCCGCGATCGGATCGGCCCTGCCTGAAACAATGAATTTCATGGGATCCGAGGTCATTATCTCTTTTATCTTTTACCGCATTATCGGTGGAATCGGGGTTGGCATGGCGTCGATGTTATCGCCCATGTATATTGCCGAGATTGCACCCGCGAACATTCGCGGTAAGCTGGTCTCCTGGAACCAGTTTGCGATTATCTTTGGAATGCTGGTGGTCTATTTTGTTAACTATTTTATTTCCCGACAGGGAGATGATACCTGGCTGAACGAAGTTGGCTGGCGCTGGATGTTTGCTTCTGAAGTTATTCCTGCTGCACTTTTCCTTTTCTTTCTTCTTTTTGTGCCTGAAACGCCTAGGTTCCTTGTGATGAAGGAGCGGCCTGCCGATGCATTGAAAATTCTGAATAAGATTACCGGATCGTTGCGGGCGGAACAGGTGCTGGCAGATATAAAGGATTCGTTAAAGGAGAAAAGGGCCCCATGGCTCTCTTACGGTGGCCTGTTGATCGTAATAGGTATTTTACTCTCTGTATTTCAGCAATTTGTCGGGATTAATGTGGTGTTGTATTACGCTCCTGAAATTTTCAGGAACATGGGAAGTGCAACCGATACCGCACTCCTGCAGACGATCATTGTCGGTGGTATCAACCTTACTTTCACCGTGATTGCCATCAACACGGTGGATAAGTTCGGCCGCAAACCGCTAATGATTATTGGAGCGCTGGGGATGGCCGTTAGTATGTTTCTGCTGGGATTCTCCTTCTTCTTTCAAACGGTGGGACTGGGTACGTTGATATTTATGCTGATGTACACTGCTTCGTTTGCCATGTCTTGGGGACCGGTTACCTGGGTGCTGCTCTCTGAAATATTCCCCAACAAAATCAGGGGTGTTATGTCGGTGGCCGTTGCAGCACAGTGGATTGCAAATCTGGTTATTTCATGGACCTTTCCGATTATGAATGATAATACCTGGCTGACCAGTGTATTTAACCATGGTTTTTCATACTGGATTTACGGAATAATGGGTGTACTGGCGGCTTTGTTTGTCTATAAACTGGTGCCGGAAACAAAGGGAAGAACCCTGGAGGATATGGAGCATTTGTGGATCAAGAAAAGGAAGGCGGGACCCTTGTAAATGCGGGTTCAGATATTGATCCCGAACATTGGTTTCACTTAGCTCGTATGCCCGGAAAAGATCCAGCTGCTTGAGCATTAGATTATCGATACACCTTCAGTGGGTTTTAGAAGGAGTAAATCACACTCATTAAACCCCTGACATTGGCTACGGGAGTAAGCGTCTGGGGGATATAATTCACATCAAAACCACTTCCATAAGCTGCGGTTGTGTATTCCAGTTCCAATGCGAATTTTGTTTTATTCGAGATGAATATCAGCCGTGGTGAGACCCGCCATAGTGAAGCAATATTGGTTCCGAGTCCGTACACCGGATTTCCCTCACTAGACATCGCCTCTTTGGTACCCATGTTGTTGAGGAATCCACCAAAAACACCTGCCTGGACTTTGGTTCCATTGGTGTGGATCTCTCCCCAAAAGGATAGGTTGCGAAGGGGCGTGTAGCTTCGCTGCCCGGTAACAGGATCGTCGCTCTTTACTGCAAATCCGCTGATAGATAATACATCAGCAATGTTCTCCCCATACCGTCCCTGAAGTTTGATGGTAACTGGACGAAGGGTGATTTTTGAAAATGCAATGGCAGTGATAC
>CAYSMO010000376.1:0-2108 GCA_964432125.1 uncultured Bacteroidaceae bacterium
AGTATTAACAATAAAACCCTCTTAAACCTATGAAAGAATCCGACAACGGCTATCGCATTAGCTTCTTCAAGCCAACGACCGATCGAGCCCGCTTTAACAGGAGCATCGTAGTCTGGCTGGCATCCATCTGGTTTATCGCGATCTTTGGATTTCACATCGTGCTCCGGGTGATCGAAAAACCGACACCTGAGCCTCCCTTTACCGCTTTCGAAAATGTATGGGAAAGCGTAAAAAACGGAACGGCTGAAAAGAGTGAACTTCAGGCTTTCGCAAATTCCACCCTCGCTGTACTTGGGAAAATTGCAATTACTGAAGATGAGAGATCACTGCTATCCAGGTCAATGAGCTGGTCGGCGATCCGTCTGACCCCAGATTCACTGAGGCCAGCAATGACAGAAGATATTACTGAATTCGAAGCACTAAAAGCAAGCGGGATCAGTTTCAATGATCAGAAGTATATAGCCGAAAAGAATGACCTGGCCAAATTGTTTATTCCAGTGGTAGGGCTTTCACGGCAGGATCCCCTTACACGCATACTCCCCCTTGAACTTACTGCCCGGGGGATCGCATCCCTGCCTGAAGAAGCGGTGAACAATCTGCCCGCCATCATGCAAAAATACCTGGTGCACAATCAGTCTGTACTCACAGACACAAAATTCCTGGGATTTCCGTTCCACTACTTCTACACGTCAGTCTTTCTTTTGATCCTTTTTATAGGTCTTTGCTGGCTCTATTGTGTGAGATCAGACCGTAGGAACAAGCTACTGGGAATAAGTGACTAATCTGAATATTCTCGAAATCCGAAAACAAATCCGATGAATCCCTCATCATTGAATAAAAAATTTTCACATATAACTATAAACAGCATGGTCATCTACAGTTGCTCTGCTATGGAGAGAACGGTGATAAATTTGTTGAAATAATTAAATCAGGTATGAAAAAAAAATATAGTTTACTGACGTTACTGGCAGCACCGGCACTTGCAAAAGCTGCCGCAGCAGCCACAGAACTTGAAGGTGGTTTTCAGACCGGCCCCGCAATTATACTTCTGCTTATTCTTGTCCTTTTTGTGATGGTTGGAATTGTATTTCGCGCAAAAAATACCAACGACTATTACGCCGCCGGCCGGGGAATTTCAAAGGTCGGATCGGGCATGGCCATCGCCTCCAACTGGATGAGCGCCGCCTCTTTCCTGGGGATGGCCGCGCTAATGTACGGCTCCGGCTACCATGGTCTGGCCTATGTGGTCGGGTGGACCGGCGGGTATGTGCTGCTATTGATCCTCATGGCCGGACAGATCAGGAAGTACGGGAAATATACGGCGGCTGACTTTATCGGCGACCGCTACTATTCACAATCGCTCAGGGCCGTCGGCGCCATTATTGCCATCTTCATCTCCATTGCCTATTGTGTAGGACAATTTGGCGGTATTGGGCTCATGTTCAAGTGGATTCTGGGCATTGACTATGCGATCGCAGTAATTATCGGGGGAACGGTGGTGCTGGCCTATACGCTCATCTCCGGAATGCTGGGGGTAACAAAAAACATGCAGATCCAGTATGTAATTATCATCATTTCATTCCTGATCCCCCTCTTCATTTTAACCTTCAAATTTGACTATTTCTGGCTGCTGCCGCAGATCGGTTATGGTTCAGTAGTTTCAGATATTGTTTCCGGGGTGCCGCTGGCAGAGACCGGTCAGCTGTTCAACTCCCTCGGCCATGAATTTGCCATGGCACCAGCTCCTGAATTCGCCATGCCCTGGGATCCGGCCACGGGAAAAACTTTTTTCCAATGGATCGCCATTGCCTTCTCACTAATGGTAGGTACGGCCGGCCTCCCCCATGTGATTCAGCGTTTCTATGTGGTACCAAAAGCAAGCGATGCCCGCTGGTCGGTTGTCTGGGGACTCTTCTTTATCTGTATCCTTTACTGGAGTGCACCTGCCTATGCCGCATTTGGAAAGATTCTTTCTGCCAGTCCGGAAGTAGGAAAGCTGGCAAAAGACGCAATCGTGGTATATACCGCACAACTCGGAAATGTGCACCCGCTCATTGTTGGTCTGCTGGCCGCAGGTGGGGTGTCGGCTGCCTTTTCAACGGTCTCCG
>CAYSMO010000377.1:0-2096 GCA_964432125.1 uncultured Bacteroidaceae bacterium
ATCGGACGCCTGTCCCTGCGCTCCCCCCATCGGTTGGTGTATCATTACCCGTGAGTGTTTCAGGGCTGAACGCTTACCGGCTGTACCGGCGGTTAGCAGCACCGCAGACATGGATGCCGCCATCCCTGTACAGATCGTAGCAACATCGCAATTGGTATACTGCATGGTATCGTAAATACCAAGTCCTGCGTGTACGCTTCCTCCCGGGGAATTAAAATAGATCTGAACATCTTTCGCCGGATCGGCCGAATCAAGGTAGAGCAACTGCGCCTGGATAATATTGGCCACATAATCGTCAATGGGTGTGCCTAGAAAAATGATACGGTCCATCATCAACCGTGAAAACACATCCATGGATGCAACGTTCAGCTGGCGTTCCTCAATAATGGTAGGTGAAATATAGCTATTGTAAGCAGAGGTGAAATTGTGCAACGACAGGCTGCTGATTCCCCTGTGCTTTGTAGCGTACTTTTTGAAATCGTCATTTTGGTTCATGGTCCTACTTTTATTTGTTGTCAAATAACTTCTTGAATTTATCGACAGAGATCTCCTTCTCTTCGACTTTCGCAGTATTTTTTATAAAATTAAGCAATTTTTCCTCAAGTTTACGATCGGTGATCCGTCGTGCCTCCTCTTTTTTCGATAAAAGCTCGTTGGCGTAACTGTCCAGGTACTCATCGGGAATATCCATGATCCCATACTGTTGGTACTGTGCCCTGGCCACCTCCCTGGCCGAATCCCTGATCTCCTGCTCATTCACCTTGATATCATGTACTTTATACAGGTGATCCTTGATCAGTTGCCAGCGAAAATCATCTTCATAATTGGAAAACTCACTCTCCACCTGTTCACTGGTCATATTTTCATTGGTCTCCAGCAACCACCTTTTCAGAAAATCCACCGGAAGGTCCAGCGCGGCCTTTTTTATCATATTATCGCGCACATCAATACCAAAGCGGTAATCGCTTTCGCGCTCATACTGACTGGCCATCTCCTCCTTCAGCTTTTCGATAAATTCTGCCTCTGATTTTACGGTTCCTTCGCCATAGATCTTATCAAATAGCTCCTGGTTGATCTCCGTCTTTTCAAATTTCTGGATATCGTTGATGGTGCACTTAAACTTTCCATCAATCAGGGGAACTTCATCTTTGTTGATCCTGAGCAAGGAAGCCACCTCGGTATTGTTGGGATAGGCCTTCTTCACATCAAAGACTACTCCATCACCCTTTTTCGCCCCTTTGAAAAGCTTTTGCTGCCCTTCATCCTTCATCATATCGAGCGACATGGAGACATCTTCCACGCTGATTCCTCTCTCGGCCTCTTCATCTTCCTGGTTTAACTTTACCAGGTTACACTTGATCAGCTCACTATTACCAGCCGCATCCACAGAGATAAACTCTCCATAGCGCCTGGCTACATTATCCTTGTACTCCTCCAACTCCTTCTTATCAATCTTGATTTTGTACCACGAAAATTTATCCTTCGCTGTTATCTCAACATCTATCTCCGGTGAAAGCCCAAGTTCAAACTGAAATTCAAATTTGTCATCCTTTTCAAAATCGATCGTTCTCTCCTCATCCTGCTTCGCCAATGGTTCTCCAAGAATCCTTAGCTCCTCCTTGCTTATATACTCAAAAAGTGACTCTGACACCAACTTGTTAACTTCTTCAGCCAGTACAGGGACATAATACATCCGCTTGATCATACCCATGGGGGCGTTTCCCTGTCTGAACCCCTTAATATTCGCATTGCGGCGATATTCACGCAGCACTTTATCTACCTTTTCATCATAATCTGATTTTTCAACCGTTACGGTTAATAATGCATTTAACTTGTCAACATCTTCTCTTGAAATATCCATATGTATAAATTCTTTATTTAAATACTCAATACTATACTATACTATAAATATCGCTTTAACTATAAGTGACTTTTTCGTCCTGCCGCGTCGGACTCATGAGCTTCAATTCGTTCCGGTTGTTGCCACGCAGAAATAATATTTTCTATTTTAAAAAACCGCTCCGGCATACCATTTTAGTATGCCTCGCGGTTTGTTCAGTTTTGGTGCGGGTGAAGGGACTCGAACCCCCACTCCC
>CAYSMO010000378.1:0-2082 GCA_964432125.1 uncultured Bacteroidaceae bacterium
CGGACAGATATACTGACAGGCGGTCTTGTCGAGCGCTTTACAGCCGTCGCATTTTTCATTGATTACAAAGCTTGGCATATTCCTGTTTTCGTTAGTATAAGGAACAAACATAGCAATTATTCGGCCTGAAGCGACTGAATAGCTGGTGAGACAAGCAAATTTAGAATAATTTTAAGTTTGGTAATCTATAATACGGCCCAAAATTGGGGCCATTGTTTACGTTGAAAATTAATCCGGGATGGAATAGGAAAATTAGTTGGCTAATCGCAGGATCCCTACTCTATCTCATTCTCTTTCTGCTGGTAACCGGTCAGGTGTCTGTATTTTTCCTGCCGCTTGCGCCACCTGTCCCTGGCATACTCCTGCATATCGGTAACAGCGTCGGTCTCATCCAGTATCTCAAACCCAAGGAGGGTCTCGATGATATCTTCCATGGTTACGATGCCCTGGAGTCCACCAAAATCATCGACAACCACTGCAATATGTTCTTTTCTTTCGAGCAATTCTTCCCAGACAGAAAAGATGGGTCTTGACTGGTATGTAATAAGAATGTCCCTTTTAATGTCTTTCAATTTCAAAGTCGCACCTTTCTCTGAGAGTTTCTCAAACACAGTCTGACGGAAAACATATCCGGTGATATTGTCAAGAATTTCATGATAAACCGGAATACGTGAAAAATGGAGGAAAGCCGATACCTTCGGAAACTCTTTCAGCAACATGTTCTCATCGGCAGCAGAAACCACAACCCTCGGGGTCATAATCTCCCGCACTTTTAACGTTCTTAATCTGAGGATATTCTGTATAATCTTGTTCTCTTTCTCTCCAAAAACCCCCTCTTCCCTGCCTATTCTGGCCAGCACGGAAAGTTCTTCCCTACTCGTTGTCGTCTCCGCTCCCTTTTTTGACAGAAGTTTCGTGAACAACGCAGAGAGAATAACCAGGGGGTATGTAAAAACGATGGTGACCTGTATGGCCTGACCGACAAACAGGACCAGCTGTCTCCAAAAGCGGGCACCGATCGTTTTGGGAATAATTTCAGAAAAAATTAAAATCATCAGTGTAAGAACAGCTGAAATGACGCCGAAGTAGACCTCTCCAAAAACCTTAACAGCCTGTGCACCCACACCGGCGGCACCTACAGTATGGGCAATTGTATTCAGGGAGAGAATAGCAGAAAGCGGTCGGTCGATTTTGCTCTTCATCGAGATCATTTTGGTTGCCGTTCTGCTTCCCTGCTCCATTTTAACGTAAAGATATGATGCCGGTGTAGATAACAGTACTGCCTCCATGATGGAACAAAGAAAGGAGATCAAAAGAGCAATAAGCAGATAGATAATCAGTAGTCCCATTACAACCAGTTTATAACAAAGATAATCATCCGTTGCAATTTTTATTGAAAATATTTGCGTTGATTCATGTGAATATTTCTTCCGGCATGGCTGATTGGGCAGATAGATCGACGGTCCGCATCAATAGTTGTTATGTTTTTAGGACTTATATTTTTAGGCCTGTAAGGATTTACACCATTTGACTTCAATAAATTTTTGTCTTTACACCTTTATGCCTTTATGCTTTTTACAACAAACCGGTAACATTCAGATACCGAATCTTCAGTTCATTTTTGATTCGATGGCGCATCTTTCTGAAGTGATGTCTGGACCCTTTTTGACGCTTTTCTGCATCAGATGTCTTATTAGAATGTGGTAACGGTACGCCTGGTATCTCTTTGTTCAAAAAGTTACAGAGCTTTTCCCATCCGTCACCCTTCGTGAAATCGAGCACCAACAGATCGCCTGGCCTATCTTTGAAGTATTCCAGAACTTCATAATTATGGCGTCTGTAAACCTCAATGGTATTTTGTTTGTGGTTTTTCACCACACCTTTTCCCTTTCCATAGATCCATTCATGGTGTGCTGCACGAAGATTCCCGATGTGTTTGGACACACTTATATACCAAGACTCCTCGTCGCGAATGGTGAGAATGAATTTTGACCCGGGGAAAAGTTGATCCAGCTCCTTGTAGATCATGTACCAGGGAGTATCCTCCATCGCATCATACTTCTCTACCATGCGGCGGATTTT
>CAYSMO010000379.1:0-2051 GCA_964432125.1 uncultured Bacteroidaceae bacterium
TGATAAATTATAAGAACATAACATTGTCGCACTTCGCATTACAATATGTTACACCAGCAATATAAAAATTGGAGATAATATCATATTCTTGTAAACTGAAGAAAGACGCCGCTCTAGAACGCTTTTTTCATCTCAAACTATTCGTCTGAAATGTATCGAACTATGTTATAAAAATATTGGCTAAAAATATTTAAAACCTTAAAATAAACACTATGAAACCATCATTATCGGGATTATTACGCATGCTTTTCCCAATCACTTTATCCAGCTTCTTCCTGTTAGCCACATTGTTTTCCTGCGGGCCCGACAATTCAGAAGAGAAAAAATCTGAGCCTTTGAACATCCTGTTTATAATGACTGATGATCATGCCTATCAGGCTCTCAGTGCATACAGTGATAGATTGACCACCACACCAAACATCGATAGAATTGCTAAGGAGGGAATGCTCTTTACAAATGCCTGTGTAACTAATTCAATATGTGCGCCTTCCCGTGCTGTAATACTAACAGGAAAACATTGTCACATAAACGGTAAGATTGATAACAGATCCCCGTTTGATACTACACAGGTTACATTTCCTCAGATAATGCAAAAGGCAGGTTATCAAACAGCTCTATTTGGTAAGTTGCATTTTGGAAATAGTCCAAAAGGATTTGATCAGTTCAAAATATTACCTGGTCAGGGAAGATATTATAATCCGGATTTTATCACGAAGAATAAAGGGCGAATAATTGTTGAAGGATATACTACTGACATAATAACAGATATGACGATTGACTGGATGAAGGAGGAACGGGACCCGAATAAACCTTTCCTGCTTATGTATCTTCACAAAGCACCCCACCGTTCCTGGCTTCCGGCCAAAAGACATTACAAGGAGTTTACAAAGAGAGAATTCCCAGAACCAACGACTTTATTTGATGATTATGAGGGAAGAGGAACCGCAGCCAAAACTGCAGAAATGAACATACTTAAGCATATGACATGGTCCAAAGACACCAAAGTTGATCCTGAGGTGATTCGTGAATTTGGAATTGAAGAGGCACAAGCTGATACAACATCGTTTCATTATAGAATAGGAGCGATGAATGACAGTCAGCGGGAAAGCTGGGATAGTGTTTACAGGCCAATTAACACAAAGTTCAAAGAGGCCTATCCCAATATGACTGAAAAACAGAAAATGAAGTGGAAATATCAGCGGTATATGCAGGATTACCTGGCATGTATCGCAGCTGTTGATGAAGGAGTTGGAAAAATGCTTGATTATCTGGAAGAAACAGGATTGGATAAGAATACGATGGTAATTTACACATCGGATCAGGGTTTTTACCTTGGTGAGCATGGGTGGTTTGACAAGCGTTTCATTTATGATGAATCTTTTAAGACTCCGTTATTGATCAAATGGCCCGGCGTTATTAAGGAGGGCTCTGTGAATGATGAGATGGTGCAAAACCTGGATTATGCTCAGACAATTCTTGATGCAACAAAAATTCCGGCTCCAAATGATATGCAGGGAGAGAGCCTTGTTCCATTGCTTAATGGAGAGAATGAAAACTGGACTCGTGATGCCGTTTATTACCACTATTATGAATACCCTGCAGTACATATGGTGAAGAGGCATTATGGCATTGTGACGAAAGATTATAAACTTGCTCATTTCTATTATGATGTGGATGAATGGGAACTGTATGACAGAAAAAAAGATTCTCTGGAAATGAAGAACGTATATGATGATCCTGCCTATAGCAATATTGTAGCAGCCATGAAAAAAAGGCTGTATGCTCTGAGGGAATATTATAAGGATCCAAAGGAACTGGATCAAAAATATATTGAATCTTATATGAACAAATAGGGTCTATTAAAACAGGACGTGTTTTCGCCCATCAGTTTCATACTATACTTAATAGGAGCATTGCCGCGTCAAAATTCTTCCCCGGACTACCAATGACATATTGTATGTCGTATTGGTAAATTAAAAAAATGTCGCTTTTCGTATTGCATTATGTTACACCAGCAATATATAAATTGGAGATAATGTCATATTCTTGCA
>CAYSMO010000380.1:0-2049 GCA_964432125.1 uncultured Bacteroidaceae bacterium
ACCCACCCCCCCATCATTGGCTTGCGTGGCTGCTTCAATCGTCTGGATCTGCAAAGCGTGGCCTGTTTCCTTCGATTTAAGCGACTCAAATCATATCAATAGGAGGGGGCTAACTGTCCTTTGTTATGCAATTAAAGCCGTTAGAGTAGCTTAGTTGTGCATTAATCGGGCAATGGTGTTGTATAAATGCTTAATTTGCAGTCAAATGGGTATAATTTTAATTTAAACGAGCAATAAATGGATCAATCACTACCTCCCATTCCTTCCCTTCATGTCTCCTACTCTGCTTACATCGTTTAATACTCTTAGTGGTGGTGGACGTAGAACATTCAAACAGTTGGGGTGCAATCCCAATTTGTGGAAAAGATTAGTTGTATGATTTCGAAAAAATAAAAAACATAGGGTTTACGAATCTCACACCGTACAACCCTATGAAAAACTACGAGAGTTTAATTTCAAAAGTAGCAGAAATCACAGATGAATTCAAGAAAAATCTGCGATATAATGAGTTTGAAAGTTCATTGACAGCTTTAATGAACGAGCACCTGGCAGCGTACATCCAGGAAGTATTGAATACGGTGATGCAGGACAAGTGGTTACTATCGGTATTGATTTCCATTGCCGGGGAGCAATGTTTGAGTTTTGAAGGCTATCGCTTAGTCTCAGTCAGCGTGCTCAATGATCAACGGATACTGGTCAGCACCCCCTACTTTTACAACAGGGTCAGGAAAAAGAGGGGAAAGAAGAAACAAGGCAGGAGTAAAGGCAACAATATCGACTGTTATCTTGGTTTAAAGCAAATAGGCATGGTGGGCAGTTACAGTGGAAGGCTTGCCAGTGAGATCTGTACCATGGCTGTATTGTCTCCTTCAGAGGAGATGGCTGTCAGGCTGTTATCGGAGCGAGGGATCGTGATCAACAACAAAGCCTTGCGCAAGGTTGTGCGTGATGTTGGTCAGATAGGGCTATCGCATCGGGGAAAGATATCAATGGATCCACAGCGGGCCGCCCCTGCCGGCACCCTAGTGATAGGCATTGACGGAGGTCGTATCAGGGAGAGACAGGTAAAAAAGGGACGGAAGAAGCAGGACCAGAAAAGACAGGGGTATACTACCGACTGGAGAGAGCCGGTACTGCTGACCATGTACCTTACAGATGCGAATGGGAACATTGATAAAGGGTTCAAGCCGGTATATGATGCCACGATGCAGGGCAAAGAATATGCTTTCGACTTAATTGAAACCTATCTGGAGGCCATCGATACCCACTCCATTGAACGGGTGGTATTTACCGGAGACGGTGCCCCGTGGATATGGTCACGTGCAGAGGCGCTGCTTTCCGACTGTTTCCCGGACAAGGCCACCTGGCAGGTGCTGGACTACACCCATGCGAAACAGGCTTTGGAAGAGATCCTTGAGCTATTACCAAAAACCGTGAAACAGACTGATAAGATACGCAAGGTTTTCAAGGAAGCTTTATGGCAGGGTGAAATAGACATGCTGAAGAAACTCATCAGGATGAACCTCACCGGAAAGCGGCGGGAGAAGGCTCTGAACAAGTGGAATAATTACTTTCATGCCAACAGCAAACGCATGCAGTATGCCTTGTTCAAAAGCGAGGGATTGCCCCAAGGAAGCGGGTGTGTTGAAAGTGCAATCCGCAGGGTAATCAACCTCAGATTGAAATCCTGCGGATCGTTTTGGAAGAAGGAAAACGCTGAAATCTACCTGTTTTTACGATCTCAACTTATAACTGGAAGGTGGAATACTTTCTTTGAGAACCTAACGAACAGGGGCGAACTCTTTGACAACCAGAAAGAAATCAAATCAAACGATTACCTGAGATGGGCAGCGTAAATAGTTCCACAAATTGGGATTGCACCCAACAGTTGTATGGTGCGGTGTGGCGTTATCTCTGGCCCCTCAGCAGACTATCATCATTATCCTTGACTTGTTACTTACCTGGTGTCCTGGGATCACTCTCCCCCAGGATCTCACTTGTTACATGGTTTGTACTTAATAGGCTTTGGCTTTATACTGGTGGTGGTGC
>CAYSMO010000381.1:0-2041 GCA_964432125.1 uncultured Bacteroidaceae bacterium
GCACTGTTAAACACCACATGGGCCCTGGCGCCGCCGTCAGCTAAATAATCAGGTTCAATTCTGTCGGTAAACCTGACCTCCCCATTAATGGTAAAATCCCCCTGGACAATAAATGTATGGCTAAATGCGCCTGCCCCAAGTTGGATGCGTCCGTTTTCATGCACATAGACAGAGCCGGAGATAGCAATGGTGCGGGCAGCGCCACCAGTATTGTTGTTGATCTGAAACTTTCCGCTTTGAATATCCAGGTTACCGTTTATGGTCATATCACCCAGCGCCCTCACAACCAGGTCGGGATCATCAAAATTCAGGACAAGGTTATTGTAGGTCAGCAGTGAAAAGTTGAAATCAGCAGCATTATAATACTCAATAGTTCCTCCTTCAGAGGAGGTGAAAGCAAAGAGATCGCCAGCCGGAAGTGTATTGGAGCGAAGACGGAGCAGTCCTTCGCCGGAAACTACTCCGAAATCATGCCCGGTTGTTGCATTCAGGTCAATGGATCCGCCTTCCTTTATCTGAACAGACGATACTACCCTGGTATCGGAAACAATGTTAACTGTCCGTCCATTAAGAATAACCACATGATCCGCAGCACCAGGGACAGCCGAATTTTCATGAAGCGAGCCTGAGGGGTCCGTTGTCCATGTACCGGCAGCATCCCAGTCACCCGACTGATAGCTGTAATAGGTATTTTGTGCATTGAGCCATATCGGGGTCCATATCAGCCCAATCAACAAAATGAATTTCAGGAAACTGGAAGAGAAGGAATATGCAAAACTATTATTGGACATGTTGCTGAATTAGTTATATTTAAGACTTGAAACAGGCATCTGGATAAAAAAATCACATTTATAGCTCGAATTTAATTATTATTTTCGGTGCTTCAATCAATAAAAACAGTGGAACAAAACTATTCCACCAAAATCCCTGTGTATTGGTTGAAGTGCCCAAAACAGTTGGTTAAAGAACAGATTGCCTATCTTCCTGAATAGTTGCATAAAAATAAATCGCCATTGACATATTTTTGACAGAATGCCTAAAATGTTTGACCATTAGCTGCATCTCTGCTATTTTTATCCTCTTTTTTTGAGAATCTCGCTCGCATTCTGTTATTTTTGTAAAAATGTCTCGCGCATGGATAACGATTGGAAAAAACGACTGGGCGTAGTTTATTCTACCAATGAGGACTTTAGTTACGAACATGTTGAGAAGGAAAGCAGTGATACGCTACCCCCGAACCAGCAAAAACTCACTGTTTCTCTCGATAAGAAAAACAGGAAAGGCAAAGCGGTTACACTCATATCAGGATTTACAGGATCAGACGACGATTTAAAAGAACTGGGTAAAAAGCTGAAAAGCAAATGTGGCGTTGGTGGTTCAGTAAAAGAAAATGATATACTTTTACAGGGAGATCATCGCGATAAAGTGGTCGGATTATTGCAACAAGAAAATTTCAAGGTAAAAAAATCCGGTGGCTAAAAACAGACAAACAGACAAAATGAAACGCTTAAGGTTTTCCAAACTACTTCCACTCCTGCTGGTAGCAGTTGCTGCAACAACAAATGCGCAAAACAGCCCCAGCTTCACAGTCACAGATACCACCTACTTCATCCCTGGTGATGATGAACGGAACCTGGTTGAATCGGTGATCAATAATTCCACGGAAAACACAGCCATGCTGCTCGAGCGGGGTGCCGATCCGAATGCAGAATCATCCATTGGAAACCCGGCCTTGATGTACGCTGTTGAAAAGGGCAATATGGATATCATGAAAATGCTGATAGAATCCGGCGCCAACGTCAATACGACCGGCTTCAACAAAGAGACACCGCTTTTTATTGCAGTGCTGAACAACGATTTCCAGTCGGCCAAATACCTGCTGGAACAGGGTGCCGATCCGAATGTCAAGGATGCATTCGGCATCACCCCCCTCATTTATGCCGCTGCAACAAATCAATACCAGTCGGCCGATCTGCTCATCTTCTACAACGCCGACGAGACAGTGAAAGACGATCAGGGAAATGACCCGATCATGGCCTCC
>CAYSMO010000382.1:0-2038 GCA_964432125.1 uncultured Bacteroidaceae bacterium
CGCTCCACCCCTGCCCTTCTTCGCTGCTTCAGCCGGCTGAACATAAAAGAGACCACATCGCCCGTCTTTTCATACCCGCCAATCTCCGCAAAGTTACGTGATCGCTCATTCTTCTTCTCTACCAGGCTGTAGAGGATCGCTTTGGGCATCTCCGTGGTTTCCGGATCAATGAGTCGTTCGGGATTGTCATGAAAAAAGTTGGCCACATCCTTGATCAATGAAACGGAGCGGTCCCTCACATGCCTCTTTTTCCGACGCATTTCAGTAAGCTTGTCGCTACGGAGCGGCGCCTTGATCGCAAAATACCGCACCAGCCAGCATGTATAGGTAGCCTCTCCGGCATGCGCATCACGCAGTGCATAGCCAATGGATCCCAGCATCTTTCCCGAGCGCCGCAGAAAAACGAAATAGCAACTTTTCATGTTCCGCAGCTTATCGATCCCGGTGGTATGGTGGTACTGCAGTCCGCCCGGCGTTCCGAGGTAGGTCGACCCGATATGATCAATCAACTCCTGTGGTGGACGGGTTTCAAGCGTGGTGGACATAGATCCCTGCTCCCACACAGTTTTAATCTCTGGCATATCAACAATAAATCTTTTGAACTGTATTTCCTTTGACTCAGCGAACAACCTTTCCTGGAAAACAACAAAAAAGACTGTCTCAGATGATCAAATACTCTGAAAACACACTGAACGCAACTTTATCCAACCAGGATATCTTCTGTAAGGTTCCTGATGCTTGTTTCGATTCCTTCAAAAGGTTTTCCATTGCCCTGGTTGTCATCCTCCACAAACATATATTTCATTCCCGCCTTCTCGCTTGCGGCCAGAATCCTTTTAAAATCGATAACCCCTGCACCAACTGATGTGATATCCTCCTTTTCCACATCATACATAGGATCCGATTCAAAAGCTTTGTCCTTCATATGAAACAGTTCGAACCTCCCGGGGTACTTGTTAAACATCTCCACCGGATCCTGCCCAGCCTTACTTACCCAGTAGAGGTCAATTTCCATGGTAACCAGTTCAGGATCGAGGTCTTTAAGGAAAAGATCATAATAGGGTACGATCCCGTCCAGATTAGCAAATTCAAAATTGTGATTATGGTATCCGAACCTGATCCCCACCTCCTTCATAATCCGACCCACCTCATTCCAGTCGGCGATCATTTTTTTATACGACTCGATGTTCCGGTCCTCCTCGTTCACCCATGGCTGCACACAGTATTTAACACCGAGTTCTGCATGATCATCCGCCATTTTTCTTGCATTCTCAATGGTGATCCCCTCTGCCTCGACCTTGGTATGGCTGCTCAGAACCTCCATTCCCAAATCCGAAACGGTTTGTTTAAATTCTGTAGGCGAAAAACCATAGAACTTACCATCAGCGTAATTGGCCAGCTCAACGTATTTGTAACCCATGTCGGAGACCTTCTGCAATGAGCCAACAGGATCGGCCGCCATCGCATCGCGGATCGTGTAGAGTTGTAATCCAACCCCAAAACTCTTCCTGTCGGGTGTTGATGAGTTACAAGCAAGTGGACCAAGGGCCATGGCGCCAAGAATTCCTGTTCCTGAAATTCTTAGAAAATCTCTTCGGGTATTTACATTTTTCATAACAATTTGCTTTTTTACATGGTTTCCGTGAAAAACTTCGATAAAAATAATATAAATCAGTTAACTAATCTATCTTTCATAGAAGGATTTTTCCATTAAGTTGTTCCTATAACAAAATCAAATAACTATCTTGGTTGGTGAGTTCTCTGAGAAATACGCCCATTTTATGAATAGCATGAAATATCTTCTGTCGCTCGACCAGGGCACCACCAGCAGCCGCGCGATACTCTTCGACCACAACGGGAAGATCGTTTCGCAGGCGCAAAAGGAGTTCAGGCAGATCTTTCCACGCCCCGGCTGGGTGGAGCACGATCCGGAAGAGATCTGGTCCAGCCAGTCATCCGTTACCGGTGAAGCGATTGCCAAAGCAGGGGTAAAACCCAGCGAAATCGCCTCGATCGGCATTACCAACCAGCGGGAAAC
>CAYSMO010000383.1:0-1994 GCA_964432125.1 uncultured Bacteroidaceae bacterium
TGGCCCTGTCGGCGGCATCCATGGTGCCGGCATACTGCGGCATGAACGCTTTGTTGAGGCTGCTGAAGGTGTGCAGCTCCAGGCAGGCGGTTATCTTTTTCCCGGGGTAGGTTTCGCGGAAGCTTTCCATGGTGGCCCTCACCTTTGAAGGGGCATGGGCGAAGTCGAGGTACACCTTTTTTCCGGCAGCTTCTGTCAGCAGCTGCTGTCTTTTCGCTGCCCCCTTAAACGATGAGATCGCTTCGTAGAACATATCTTTTGTGATGCCCAATTCGCAACACACATGCCATGCCGCTGCGATGTTCTCCATGTTGTGCCGGCCGAAAACCGGAACGGGTACCTTTGTGTCTCCGTCGATTAGGAAGGTTTTTCCGTTTTCTGTGGTATAGGGATGACTTTCGTACGCCGTGGTTTTGCAGCTGCAGTTTTTTGAAATACGCTCCAGGTGCGGATCCCCGGCGTACCAGAAGAGCGATCCCCCGGTAGGGATGCTTTGGGCGAATATGTCGAACTGCTCCAGGTAATTTTCGAAGGTGGGGAAGACGTTCATATGGTCCCACGCGATGCCGGTGAGCACCGCGATATGGGGGCGGTAGAGGTGAAACTTCGGTCGCGGGTCGATGGGGGAGGAGAGGTATTCGTCGCCCTCGAGGATGATTACCGGGGCGTCGGTGGTTAGCTTCACCATCGTTTCGAAACCCTCGAGCTGCGATCCCACCATATAATCGAACTGGAGATGGTTGTACCAGAGCACATGCATGATCATGGAGGTGACGGTAGTTTTGCCGTGGCTTCCGCCGATGACGATCCGTTTTTTGTCCCTGCTCTGTTCGTAGATGTACTCCGGGAACGACCAGATTTTCAGTCCGAGCTCCTGCGCCCGCAGCAGTTCGGGGTTGTCGGCGCGGGCATGCATGCCGAGGATCACCCCGTCGAGTTCGGAAGTGATCCGTGCCGGGTTCCAACCGGTGGTTTCAGGAAGCAGTCCGTATGCAGCCAGCCTCGACCGTGAAGGTTCGAAGACCTCATCGTCGGAGCCTGTAACACGAAAACCTTTATTGTGCAGTGCCATGGCCAGGTTGTGCATCACGGCGCCACCGATCGCTATCAGGTGAATTCTCATGGGGTGAATGGTGGGATTTTGTAAAACGGAAGAAATTTTACAGTGGTTTTATTAATTTTTGTTTCAGCCAGAGTAGATGGGTTGATCAGCCAGGCTTCCACGGGGTTGTACTTTTCAATGAAGCTTCTGAAGGATCGTGAGATTGTGAGTTGCCTGATTGTGCCGTATTTAACCTCTACCGGGAGAACCTGACTTTTTTTGTCAATAATAAAATCGACTTCTGCCTTATCGGTTGTGCGCCAGTAGTGAAGGCTCCATCCTGTACCTGTAATATGCTCTTTAAGCAGTTGGTGCACCAGGTTCTGAAAGACAAATCCTTTCTGATTATTATCTATCAGGTTCCCCATCATCCCAATGGCAAAATTTCGTAAACCGATATCGGTGAAATAATAGACTGGTGACTTAGTGATCTCTTTAATACGATTTGAATAGTAGGGTGTTATGCGTTGAAGGCTAAATGTTTTTTCGGCATACCAGAGGTATTTTTTCAATGTCGGGACAGAGAGCCCCAGCTGAGCGGAAAGTGATGAATAGTTGATCAATTGAGCAGTCTGACTCGCAAGAATCTGAATGAGCATTTTGAACACTTCGGGGCGTTCAATTTTTAAAAGGTATACGATGTCTTTCTCTACATAGCTACTGAATATTTCATCAATCAGTTGTAGTTTTTCCTTATTCTTTGGTTCTGTAACTATCCTGGGGTAGCCTCCATAATTGAGGTATTCGCTAAGTAAGGTAGTATATTCTGAAGGGTGCATTTCCAGAAAGGCAATAAGGTCCGCTGCATAACGATAGTTTGTTTTATAGTCGGCAAATTCCATAAATGTGACCGGCATCATTTCGAATGTTCTTTTTCTTCCTGCCAGGGATT
>CAYSMO010000384.1:0-1987 GCA_964432125.1 uncultured Bacteroidaceae bacterium
GCATGAGATCCAGGAGGGATTTCTGGTTTCAGGTACTCTTATCCCGCTCATTGTTCCGGTGGATGTTCCCCTGTGGATGGTAGCTGTAGCAACAGTATTTGCTGTTATTATTGGCAAGGAGGTCTTTGGAGGAACAGGTATGAATATACTGAACCCGGCAATGACGGCCAGGGCGTTTCTGTTCTTCGCCTATCCTGCCTGGATGTCGGGTGACGCCGTGTGGGTGCATGGACTTAAGAAAGGGATTCAGACGGTTGATGGTTATTCCGGCTCAACCATCCTTGGTCAGGCTGCTGCCGGAGTTACCGATACTGTGAATGGTGTTGGAGAGGTGTTTACAGCATGGGACAAATTCCTCGGAGTGATCCCGGGTTCTGTTGGGGAGACTTCCACACTGGCCATTCTGCTTGGCGGACTCTTCCTGATCGTTGTTGGAGTTGGTAGCTGGAAGATCATGTTCTCCACTTTTGCAGGTGGAGCGATCATAGGACTTATTCTGAACGCATTTGGAGGAAATGCACTTATGGAGATGCCTTTCTGGGAGCACCTTATCGTTGGAGGCTTTGCCTTTGGAGCTGTGTTCATGGCTACAGATCCGGTATCTGCTGCTCAAACAGAAAGAGGAAAATGGATTTATGGCTTCCTCCTTGGTTTTTTCGCAATCATTATCAGGGTCTTTAACCCGGGCTATCCGGAAGGAATGATGCTTGCTGTATTATTGATGAATGTGTTTGCTCCACTCATTGATCACTATGTGGTGGAAGGAAATATTAAACGAAGACTTAAAAGAGCAAAAGTTCAAGCTTAAAATAGTGAAGTATGAAAAGTTATAGTAATACATACATTTTCATTTTCTCCCTGATCATGGTGGTGATCGTTGCTGTGCTGCTTTCTTTTGTAGCAATGCAGTTAAAACCCCTTCAGGATATGAACGTGGAGATAGAGAAAAAGGGCGACATTCTCCGGTCCGTCGGTGAGGCCGGTAAAGTTGCAGAAGTCAAAGACCTCAACAACTACATCAACGATGAGTTTGCAGAGATGATCTCAGATTCCTATGTCGTGGATTTTGATGGAAATATAGTTGATACGGATGCTTTTGAGATTGCACTTGACCTGAAAGCACAGGCAGATAAGCCCAGGGAAGAAAGATTGTATCCCGTCTTTGTTTACAAGGCATCAGACGGTGATAATAAATACATTGTTCCTGTTAGAGGTAAAGGGCTCTGGGGCCCGATCTGGGGATACATTTCCTTCGATCCTGATTTCAATACGGTTTTCGGAGCGATCTTCGATCATAAAGGAGAAACCCCGGGTCTGGGTGCAGAGATCAATACCGATTGGTTTGAGAAGGAATTCAAGGGCAAGAAGATCTTTGATGAATCGGGTCGTTATGTATCGATCGATGTTGTAAAAGGAGGTACCGATCCATCCAATCCCCATGGTGTAGATGGAATCTCGGGAGGAACTATTACATCCGATGGCCTGGCAGATATGCTTGAAGATTACCTGGCAGGTTATGTGAATCATTTTAAACAAGCAGTAAATTAATTATTGATAATCTATTGTTATGAGCGAAAAGGAACCATTATTCTCCGCTAAAAATATGAAACTGCTCAGGGAGCCGCTGGGAGCGAGCAATCCGATTACCGTTCAGGTGCTTGGGATATGTTCGGCTCTTGCTATCACTGTTCAGCTGAAACCGGCGATCGTAATGTCTATTTCCGTACTGGTGGTGATGGGTGTTTCAAATGTTGTGATATCCCTGCTTCGAAAAATGATCCCGCCAAGGATCAGGATCATCGTTCAGCTTGTAGTAATCGCAACGATGGTAATCCTGGTTGACCAGGTACTAAAGGCGATCGCTTACGACGTGAGTAAGCAATTGTCGGTCTTCGTAGGATTGATCATCACCAACTGTATTATTATGGGCCGGCTCGAAGCATTCGCGATGGCGAATAAGCCCTTGCCCTCACTGATCGATGGAATA
>CAYSMO010000385.1:0-1986 GCA_964432125.1 uncultured Bacteroidaceae bacterium
GCAGCGAGAACCAGCGCTGCAAGCGCAAAACATAGGATTTGGATTCGGACCATGCACAAACTCCGGGAACTCGATGAATGTCAACTTTCATCGTACCGGAGCAGGGGTAGTAGACATGCGGAGAATTACGTTTCCAGAGCGCAGGTTTTACCTGTTTGGGAATGTAAAATTCCGATCTAAACAAAAACGCCCGACTTTTTAGGCCGGGCATTCAGGATTATTGGATACGGTCAATCCCATCAGGACACAAAGCCTTCGCGGGCAACGAGGGCCATGAGCTGCATATTCGTATCAGCGCCAAACTGGCGGCGAAGTCGTTCACAAATCGAGTACACGCGCCGGATTGGAATGTGACGAATATATGCAATTTCTTGCAAGCGATGGCCTTCAGCAATCTGTCGCAGGATTTCGCGTGCTTCAGCATCGATCTGCCAGTCGCCATCACCGGATTTCATTGCCAAAAGGTAGGCGGAATTAGACGACGGTGACAGGTAAGGTTCCCCCCGCATCACGCTTTGAATAGCTTCCACCAGGTAGAGACTGAGCGGATCTAGTTTATACAGGTACCCCATCACGCCCCGCAAAAACAGGTCCTGGACGATTAGCCCTTCGGCAAGATTGCTCAGAATGATAATACATGCGCGAGGATAAGCTGCCTGCACGTGTTCAACTAGCGTCAACACATCCTTATCCGGTTCCAACCGGTCACCCAATAAGATCACATCCGGGCGCAGGTTGTTCACTGCGTCCAACAGATCGGATAACAGGTGGTAAGTCCCCACCACTTGAAAATCATCCTGACCACGCAGAATGGTTTTCATGCCTTCCCGCGCCAGGTCCATGTCATCGGCGATCGCGATCTTAACGGTCATCTTTTGCACCCCATTGCTACTCTTACCGACTCCAGCATAACACACGGAGGAAGGACAACAATAGTGACAAAGTCAGTACTTTATGAGGGGCAAAATTACCAGCGAACAAGAGTGCCCATGACTCAAAAACCCGGTGCAGCAGCACCGGGTTCCGAATAAATCCGCGTAGTCAATCTGACTCGTATCAGATCAAGCCGCGCCGAATGGCCTCATGCACTGCTTGCTCTTTGGTCTGGACATTCAACTTATCAAGGATACGCTGCTGGTATTTGTAAACAGTGTCTCGCTTGATCTTCAGGGTAATGGCAATTCCTTGCGGATCAAGCCCTCCCTGGGCCATCAACTTCAAAATTTCCAGTTCACGTTCAGTCAGCGGATTATCTTGCGGCGCATTGGCACAGACCAGGGCAATGGCAGGCGACAGGAACTGTTCTCCATCATAGACCCGATGTACACCAATAGCCAGCAGATCGTTCAACCTCTCATCGCGGTCCATCACACCCGTGGCCCCACATTCCAGGGCGGCCTGAACGGTCGAAGCAGTCCACTGCCGCCCCAACACAATTAAACGCAGGTGGGGCCGCGTTTCGCTCAGGCGCGCGACGGTTGTCAGTAAGCCAGGAAGGGGTAGGATACCACCCAACAACAGTACGTCCAACTCTTCGCCAGAGTCCAGCAGCATCCCGGCATTATCAAAGATGCCCACAAAATCAATGTCATGATCACGGCCAAGGATATCCCTGACCGCCATCTGCACCAACTCCTGATCATCAATCAAACCAGCTTTGATGGTCATCAATCTCACCTCCTCCCGTTGCGCATTCCATATTGGCTCATATGTTCTGTTTCAAATGGAGTCATTATCTCACACCTGCTGAGGAAAAACAATATAGTCTTGGTCATAGTATGGTGTGTTTAAGGTTTGCGAGTTCGTGATAATCTTATTTTTAAAAGAATAAAGACGATCATGGACTGCTTTTGATGCCAGATGATCTGCGAAACTCCTGCGGTCGATGAATGACTCATGGACTGGTTGAAACAGGATGAATTAATATCCCAATATTGGTACTACGCCATCCCACTTTCAGTCCCCAGGAATGCCAATATTCCCCCT
>CAYSMO010000386.1:0-1984 GCA_964432125.1 uncultured Bacteroidaceae bacterium
GTAGTGTGATGCTGGTAGGGATCGATCACCAGGCAGCGGTTTTCAACTTGACCATCACCGCTGAGCGGACTATCAATATCTTCTATCCCCCGGGACAGTTTCTGACGCGCGATGGCGGCACCGAAACCATGGCTGTCACCGCCGGACCTGCCGATAAAGGCTCCAGCTTCGTTGCACTTCCCCTTCCCTTCGAAAATACCGTTCAGATTGGAGGAACCCTGACCGTTGGAACCCCTGCCGCCAATCCATCCGGAAACTATAGTGGCGAAATAGAGGTGGAGTTTACCATTGTTTACGAATAGGTAAATGATCTGCGGTGGATTCAATACAGGCAATAAGACCCCACCCCGGAAGTTTCCGGCTGAGAGATGCACGGGCTGCAGCAGGCTGCTTATAATACTCACTCTTCTTACAGTAATCACCGGCAATATCCGTGCATCCAATATAGAATCGGAATTCATGCTGGAGGAGATCTCCATTGTCCTGGATGTAAAAGGGATCGGTAAATTTTATGTGAATGCCGTATATGCCACCGACAGCCTCTACCTCTCCGTAACCGAGGTATTTGAGCTGTTGCGAATCAACCAGCAGATCTCCTTCAACTATGATACCATCAGCGGATTCTTTGTAAACGAGGAGTTCCAATACCTCATTAACTATCCGGAAGAGCAGGTAATGGCCAATGGCCGAATTATCGAAGCGACAAAAGAGGAGCTGATTAAAACAGAGACCGGTCTCTATATGGGACTGGACCTTTTTGGTAAGGCGTTCGGACTTCACTGTACCTTCGATGAACGGAACATGGCTGCGGTAATGAAAACCGACCTGGAGCTTCCGGCGATCAAGGAGATGAAGCAGGCAGCCATGCGGAAGAACATCAATCAACTCTCTGGCAGGTATAGTGTCGATACCACGCTGGATCGCGAGTACCACTATTTCAACCGGGGGATGATCGACTGGCTGGTCTCTTCAACCCAGAGCAGCGAGAACGACCCACTGTTACAGGCCCGCATCGGGATTGGCAGGGAGATGCTGTTCGGAGAGACCAATGTCTTTATCAACTACAACTCCGACACAGAATTCGACCTCAGCAAGCAGCGGTATATCTGGCGGTATGTCGACAACGACCTTACCCCGTTCAGGCAGTTTCAGGTGGGAAGCATCAGCAACAACGCCGTCTCCACCATCAGGGACCCGGTACTGGGGATGATGGTCACCAACACCCCCACTACCTACCGCAGAAGCTACGGCACCTTTGTCTTCAGCGACTTTATCGAGCCCGACTGGACCGTTGAACTCTATGTGAACAATGTGCTGGTCGACTATGCCTCTACCGATGCATCAGGCTTCTACAGGTTCGATATCCCGATCGTCTATGGTTACTCCGACGTTAAATTGAAATTTTTCGGTCCCTACGGCGAGGAGAAGATCGACGAGCAGCGGATCCATATCCCCTACAATTTCCTGCCCGAGGGAACGCTGGAGTACACCCTCCGCAGTGGCATGGTGATGGATACGCTCCACTCCCTCTTCAGCAGGGCGGAGGCGAGCTACGGCATCAACCGGTGGATCACTGCCGGCACAGGGGTGGAGTACCTCTCCTCCCTGCAGGATATGCAGGTTATCCCATTCATCCACTCCTCCGCCACACTCTTCAAAGGTGTTCTGCTGAACGCTGAATATGCACTGAACGTCCGCGCAAAAGGCGAGCTCAGCTACCGTACCAGGAAAAACCTCTCCCTGAGGCTTCAGATGCAGAAGATAGATCCCAACCAGACGGCTATCAGGTTTAACGCCAGCGATGAGGTAAAGCTGAATGTGAATAGTCCCTACAGGATTTTCGATAGCCGGGGTTCTTTCAGCTTCGGCTATGGCATCAGAGGGGCGGAAGCAGGGTCGTGGGATAACATCTCGCAGTTCACGGTGACCAACCGGGTTGGCAAGATCAACGCCAACCTCAACACGATATTCAAGTGGCGCACCC
>CAYSMO010000387.1:0-1981 GCA_964432125.1 uncultured Bacteroidaceae bacterium
GCGACGAAATCCTCAACCGCATCGATAAAAACATGTCGTCCGAAACCCGCCATGTGATCTCAAAAATGGTTATCCGCGGTGCCCGCGCCGACCGAACCATCGAAGCAGAAACATGGTCGGCTGGCAATGACCGGTCCTACACCGAATACCTCGCTCCGGCCCGAGAGAAAGGCACCAAAATGCTAAAACTGGAAGATAAACTCTGGATCTTTTCACCCGGTACCGACCGTACCATCCAGATCTCAGGTCACATGCTCCGCCAGTCGGTTATGGGCTCCGACCTCTCCTACGAGGATATGATGGATGACCCGAACCTGATGAGCAGATATGATGCGGTGGTAACCGGCAGCGAATTGTTGAACGAAACAGACTGCTGGATAGTGGAACTGCAAGCAAATTCATCCGATGTTGCCTACCAGATGCGCAAAATCTGGGTCGACAAATCAAAATACCTGCCATTGAAGGAGGAGCTGTATGCAAAGAGCGGAACGCTGCTCAAAATGACCGGGCTTTCAGATATCAAACGTATCGATGGTCGCTGGTATCCGGGGAAGATCATTTTCCGCGACATGCTGAAAAAAGGAGATGGCACAGAATTCATCATTGAAAAAATTGAATTCAATGTCGACGTGCCCGAACACCTGCTTAGCAAGGCAGCACTCCGGTAATCACAAGACAGACAATGCTTTGCGCATCGATTATTCCATAATACAACCATATTATCAATGATTTTGATGCCAATACGCCCTCCCTAAGTGCCTGATTTCCTATTAATCAACAATAAAGAATTATTTACCTATCCATAAAAGCCATTCTGATCAATTCGGACAGTGAATATACCCGGACAACTAAAATTATCTCCTGTCTTCACACGATGATGGAATGTGTGTATCATGCCACCAGAGGGAAACTGGCAGAGCCACCTCGAAAAAGCTGCTTGAGCAAATCGTTCGTTTTTTTAAACGCATTTACAACCATATTAAAAACTTTTTTGTCATCTTTACGTATCTATCAGAAATCATGACAATGAAAAGACCGCTTATCACCATCGCAACCATACTGACAGTCATTCTGTTCAGTGCTGTCTCCTGTGCAGACAATGAACCATTTGTAAATATCAAAGCCATCGAATGGCAAATCTATACTGAGATCAAATCACACAGGATCAACAATGGCGTTCCGACCGAAAATCCATTTGCGCACCAGTTCATTATGGTAAAGGAGGCCCAACTGTTTAGTGCGAAACAGGCCGCTACTGTCAGCGACCCCGACACGACAGGCATAAGTATTCATTGGGATATTATCCATGACAAGATCGCAGGAGGATATAACGATATGACCCTGTTACAGAGTACTACCAGCACATCTGCAGAGGAGATCGTAGCCTATTGGGCCAGCGATTCAACCACCAATGCCATGATGCTGAAAGACTACAGTCAGTGCGGCGTAGGGGTTGAATACGGCAACGGTACCGTAGCATATGTTACCGTACTGCTCATGAAAGTGGACTCATAGAACTTTTCAAAAACATATCCTAACCCCTCCAACCTACCCTCCTTTTCCCTACCTTTAGGTTCTAAACAATAGACCTATGAGCTACCGTATAGAAAAAGACACGATGGGCGAGGTAAAGGTCCCTGCCGATAAGTACTGGGGCGCGCAAACACAGCGATCCCTCGATAATTTCAAAATTGGCGATGTGAAGATGCCGCCGGAGATTATCCGGGCCTTCGGCTACCTGAAAAAAGCTGCCGCAGCCGCCAACCTCGATCTGGGTGTGCTCCCCAAGGAAAAAGCCGACATCATCATGCAGGTCTGCGATGAGATCATCGAAGGGAAACTGAACGACCAGTTCCCCTTAGTGGTATACCAAACCGGTTCAGGCACGCAATCGAACATGAACGTTAACGAGGTAGTCGCCAACCGCGCCCACGTGCTGCTGGGCAACAAGCTCGGTGAAGGTGACCGGCTGATCCACCCC
>CAYSMO010000388.1:0-1981 GCA_964432125.1 uncultured Bacteroidaceae bacterium
GGTCGTTCCTGCCTGATCACGGACGTGGAAGAACGCGGCATGCCCGGGAGACTGAAATGGGTATAACAGCAATAAAATTGCAGACAGCTCATTATGAAGGGTTTACAAATTTCAAGCAATGGTTGCTATGATTCATGGGTATGTTTGATAACAGTCAAACAGCCGTTCTGGAAAAATACCATGATATCTAGCTGGTTTTTTTTTTGTTCAAAGTATTTGTAACTTTATTCAGAAATCCTTTATTTTACAAAGGCACCAATCGGGCTCACTTCTCACCATGCCCTGTGCCTCAAAGCTTAACCAGAAACCTAAAATCAATCCAGCCTATGAGACAAACCTGATCATTTTTGCAATGACATGCAAACGTTTGCATGACATTGCATCTTCTATTCTTTTTTTACGCAGAAACCATTTTTCTTTAACCTAAATCGCAAGAATATGAAATGTATTACCTGTTTTCCTGGCTTGTGTCTGAAGCAGATGCGAAGCCGGAAAAAACTTCCTGCCCTCCGGGGTATCTTGCTCTTACTTTTGTTCCAGCTATCTGCCCTGGGCTTGTTTGCCCAGGAGTTGATACAGGGAACCGTTACGACACAATCCAATGAGCCAATCCCCGGTGCCAACATCGTCATCAAGGGAACCACCCGCGGTACCATTACCGATATGGACGGGAATTTTTCCCTGATGGTCGATGATCCGTCCACCACGCTCGTTATTTCATTCATCGGGTATTCCACACAGGAACTGATCGTCAGCGAGACCGATACATGGAACATCGTCATGACGGAAGACCTTGTGGGCCTCGATGAAGTGGTGGTCGTCGGTTACGGTACACAGAAGAAGGTGAACCTGACCGGCGCCGTAGGTGTCGCCAGTGGTGAAGTGCTGGAAAACCGGCCTATCGCCAATACCGGTGAAGGACTACAGGGGATCATCCCCAACCTGAACATCACCATTCGCAACGGCGACCCGGCAGATACACGGACCGATTTCAATATCCGTGGCTATGAGTCAATCAACGGGGGTAATCCGCTGATCCTTATTGATGGTGTTCCAGGAAATCTGAACAGGCTTAATCCCAATGACATTGCAAGCGTAAGTGTGCTGAAAGACGCTTCTGCAGCCGCAGTATACGGGGCAAGGGCCGCCTTCGGTGTCCTCCTGGTCGAAACCAAGAAGGGCCGGGGAGCCAAGCCCAATGTCACTTTTTCCGGTGAATGGAGCCTGGCCAAGCCCATCTTCCTGATGGATCCGATCACCGATCCCTACCAGTTCGTGCTGGCCCGCAACATGGCCAACCAGCGTACCAACGGTTCGGACAGTTATGACCAGGATTACATCGATGGCACCAGGGCATGGAGCGAGAATCCGACCGATGAAAACGCCTGGGGTGTTTACAACGGATCACTGCGGTTCTATGGTTTTAATGACTATCAGAACAAGCTGATCACAGACTTTGCACCCCAGCAGAAGTACGATTTCAATGTTTCCGGTGCCACGGAAAGGTCTTCCTATTATGCTTCTTTCGGATATCTCAACAAGGACGGTTACCTGAAGAACAAGGAAAAGAACGAACACTTCCAGCGTTACAATGTGTTGCTGAAAGGTGACTTTCAAGTCACGGACTGGTTGACGCTCGACAGCAGGGGACTGATCGCTACCGAGCAGAGCGACAAGCCGCACTTCTATCACTGGGATGTGAACATCAATACCTCGGCCCGTCAGAACCCGCTGGATGCCATCGCCTTCCCGGACCTTCCCTACTATGTAACTCCGGGTGACCGGGACCAGTATGAACAGTACATCGGGATGTATTTCGGGGGAACCAGCTTCTTCGAGTACCTGGAAAATGGCGGGCGTACCACCTTCACCAAGACGGACCTCACCCTGACACAGGGAGTCACCCTGAATCCCATCCCGGGACTGAATATCCGGGGTGATTTCTCCTACAGGCTGTATGCCCGTAATTTCCAGGATGTAC
>CAYSMO010000389.1:0-1975 GCA_964432125.1 uncultured Bacteroidaceae bacterium
CACCGTCCTGCTCTTCAATATAGTCAATCTCCTGCTGATCCTGCGTTCGCCAAAAGTAATTATTTACCCAGCTATCTTCATAGTGAATATATTTCTGCCGTTCACTTATCATAAAATTTTCCCACAATCCGCCGATATCATTTCTCAGTTCAGGCTGGGAAAAATTGGCAACCAGCGCATTCCTTATGCCATTGTCATAAAAGTATATTTTTCGCCCTTTTTTCAGCTCTTTCCTCAAATTTCTGCTAAAGGCACCCAACCGGAAAATGATGAATGTCTTTTCCAGCAGCTGTATATATTTTTCAACAGTTTGGTTATCCAGTCCGATCAGTTTCCCAAGTTCGTTGTAAGAAACCTCATTGCCAATTTGCAGGGCCAGGGCCTGCAATAGTTTCAATAACTTCTCAGGCTTTTGAATATTCTCCCACATCAAAATATCCTTATACAGGTAGCTATCGGTTAATTGTTTCAGTATCTCCTTTTCATTCCCGGTATGCGTAACAACGTCCGGGTAATATCCATAGATGAGCCTGTGACTGAGTAATCTCTTTTCTTTAAGCAATCCATGATGATTTACCATCTCTTTGAACGATATGGGGAACAGCTTATACTCCCATTTTCGTCCCGTTAGCGGCTCATTGATCTTATTTGCCAGATCAAATGAAGAAGATCCGGTAGCGATTAGTTGAATGTCGGTTAGTTGATCAGTAATTAGTTTTAGCTTGATTCCAATATCTGAAATACGCTGAGCTTCATCAATCACCACATAATTATATCCGGAAAAATAGGCTCTTAACCGATCGGAATTAGCATGTTCAAAAAGTGCAATCGTGTCAGGTTCATCACCATTCAGCAGAAAAACGCCCTCTCTGCCTTGAAAAAGTTGTTGCAATAATGTGGTTTTTCCAGTTTGTCGCGCACCCAATAAAATGATAGCCTTCCCCGAATTTAGCTTCTTCGATATTCTGTTTTCGATGATCCGATCAATCATTTCGTAAATATTTTGGTTGTATTCGCAAATATAACGCTTTATTTGCGATTTTAGTCATAAAATCCATGCTAAATTGTAATTGCAGGTTTTGGATCAAATGAGTAACTTGGTGCCAGAAAGAACAGGATTTACGAGCTTCGCAATCGCTATAGCTATTTGCGAACGCGGTCAGCAAAGCTAAAATCCATTAATTTTGACTGTGCCTAAGTAAGAAACCAACGTAGTTTTTCCGCATCAACCATTTATTTACAATATGCCTTTTAAGATCCTTGCGACATCCGATATTCACCTGGGGAAGAGCTCCACGGGAGTGCGGGGCGATATCAACGAAACCGCCTCCAGGCATACCTGGAAGCGCATCGTCGATCTCGCCATTGCAAGTCAGGTCGACGTGCTCGCCCTCTCCGGTGATCTCATCGACCGGGATGATCGCTACTTTGAAGCGATCGGTCAGCTGCAAACGGGCTTCTCCAGGCTGAAGGAGGCGGGGATCGAGGTGATCATGATTGCCGGGAACCACGATTTCGATGTTACCACAGAGATTATGGCGGGCGACCGCTTCAGCAATGTTACCCTGCTGGGTGCCAATGGGGCCTGGGAGGTGATCAGGCGACAAAAAGAGAACCAGGTCGTGCAATTTGCCGGCTGGTCGTTTCCGAGTCAGCACTACATCCAAAACCCCTCCAAAGATTTCAACCTGTCGGGCATCGACTCCCGCTATCCGGCCATCGGACTCCTCCATGCCGATGTCGGCAACAGCGAGAGCAGGTATGCACCGGTCGATCTGGCCAGCCTGACCGCCCTGCCCCTGAACGCCTGGATCCTCGGTCACGTGCACAAACCGGAGCTCCTCCACCGCGATCCGCTCGTGCTCTACCCCGGCTCACCCCACGCCCTCAGCGCCAAAGAACAGGGTCCGCACGGTCCGGTGATGCTCACTGTTTCAGAGGCGGGCGACATAGCGATCACCCCCTACCCCCTCTC
>CAYSMO010000390.1:0-1971 GCA_964432125.1 uncultured Bacteroidaceae bacterium
GCTGTGGTGGATGCACAATACCAGCAATCAATAACTACCTGAACACCTGTCAATTATTTTTGTTATACCTGAGTAACAATAATTATTGCTATGGCTTTTCCGAAAATTGACTCCTCCAGGGTAAGGACCCTCTCGCTCGAAGCGTTCAGGGAGATGGACTACTATGCCGTGAATAATTATCACCTGCCTGTGGAGCTGATGATGGAGAGCGCGGGATTGCAACTTGCACGGCTGACTGCCGCTGTGGCGAAGCCGGGGGCAAAGATTCTGGCAGGTATCGGTCCGGGGAACAACGGGGGTGGAGGACTGGTAGCTGCACGAAGACTGGAGGCGTGGGGCTTTAAGGTGCATTTACAGATACCGTTGCCCATCAGCCATCAAATGATCAAGGACCAATTGAGCCGGACCATCGCCTATGGGGTGGAAAAGGTGATTGAATCGGATTATGACCTGGTGCTCGATTGCTTTTTTGGTTTTTCTCAGCGACTGCCGCTGCCCGATGAGGTCTCTGAGATGATCAGGGTATTGAACAGTATGAAGGCCACCAGGATCTCGCTTGATATCCCAACGGGTATTTCTGAAAATGGTGGCGACGTGAGATTCCGTGCAGACAAGGTGCTTACCGTCGCAGCGCCAAAAACGATCCTGCTGAACCATATAGATGAATATGACCTGTATATCGCTGATGTAGGAATACCCGCCGAGGTCTACCTCAGAAACAAGATTGATAGTACAGAACTTGGATTTTACCGCGACCAGATCGTGCAGGTGATATAAAAAACCCTCCGCAGTTCTGCGGAGGGCCAACCAACTAAATTATCAACTAACTATAAAACTACCAACTATTTATGTATGACTAAGCTAATTTGAATAATCTTTTAATGATTCCATCAACTTCTTCCGCGTAAAGAAAATACGGCTCTTAACTGTTCCGATCTTAAGCTCCAGCTCCTCGGCAATCTCCTTGTATTTGTAGCCTTCAGTATGCATCAGGAAGGGTATTTTTAACTCATCCTGTAATGCGTCTATATGCTTGCGGATCTCCTTGTGCTGAAATGTGGAGTCGGGCTTGATGTTTGTCTCCTCTTTGGTATTGTTGAGGTAATAGAGATCTTCGGTCTGATCCACAATTGTATTCTGTCGCACTGCTTTTCTGTAATTATTGATGAAAGTATTCTTCATGATCGTATATGCCCAAGCCTCAAAATTGGTGAACTCGATGAATTTATCTTTTGAAGAGAGTGCTTTCACATATGTTTCCTGGAGAAGATCCTTGGCCGCCTCCCGGTCAGAGGTCAGACTTAGTGCAAATCTCTCTAAACGATCCTCCATGTTGATCAGCTTTGTATTAAATTCCATTGTTGTCATATCAGTCTGTTTTAAGTATGTTCTATTTAAATTGTTTAACAAAAATACGAATTAGATAAACACAAACCAAATTCAGAAACGATATAATTAATTGAAACACACATTAATCTAAATAAGGGGTTATATTTAAATCGCTGATAATAAAGGAAAAAAAGACATAATAATCTTTATAATATAAATAACAAAACTGGTGGGTGTTTTTCTGTTTTGTTTGATTTTTGTTTGCGGGATTGAGGGATGTACAGCCAGGCATTGAAGAATGTACTGGGCGGTTAAATTGATGTTGGGTGTTCCCTGTCTGGAATTTTGACGAAAAAATTTAATCCTCCAGCTTTTCCAGGTATTCCTGCAGATCTGTAATTTTTTTCAGGTGAAAAAAGTTTTTACCGAAATAGTCAGGACCATTGTTCAGGTATCCTGCAGCGTAGAGAATCTTTTTGTCGGGGAAGGCCCCTCCAAGATCTTGCAGGTAAGTAATAAAATCAAAATCAGATTGCGGAACAGTAGAGGAGACAAGAATATAGTCAAATTCCCTTGCCGATCCTGTTGCCAGAACATCTGAATAGGGGACCGACTGTCCCAGATAAACTACCTCATGACCGG
>CAYSMO010000391.1:0-1970 GCA_964432125.1 uncultured Bacteroidaceae bacterium
TCTCTTCTTCTGCAAGTTCCTGAGTTACATCCGTGATTGTAACGCCCAGCAGTGCACGCTGAACTTCACCAAATTCGATAATGTCGGCCACTACCTTTTTAACAATACTAACAGGTATCGCGAATGAATAGCCTGTAAAATTACCGGTTCGTGAAGCAATGGCAGTATTGATACCTACGAGTTTTCCGCTTATATCGACCAGTGCTCCTCCGCTATTCCCGGGATTCACCGCTGCGTCGGTTTGTATGAAAGCTTCAACAGACATTTCATTTCTAAGAATTCCGATATCACGTGCTTTTGCACTTACAATGCCTGCTGTTACTGTTGAAGTTAAATTATACGGGTTTCCAACGGCCAATACCCATTCACCTAATCTGAGAGCATCTGAATTACCATATTCAATCACCGGAAGGTCATCCTTCTCAATCTTAAGCACTGCCAGATCTGTAGTCGGATCCCGACCAATCAAGGTTGCAGTGTATGTACTTCGGTCGTTCATTGTTACCTCAATCTCGTCTGAACCTTCGATCACATGATTGTTGGTAACAATGTACCCGTCATCACCGATAATAACACCTGAACCATATCCCATAACAGGACGGGTATAGTCCTCAGGACTTATTCCATAGAAAAACTCATAAAGAGGATTGATCCGCATCTCACGGAATTGGGTAGTTTTTACATGCACAACAGCATGCACTGTATTCTGAGCCGCAGCTGTAAAATCAATTGCTTCTGCACTCAGCATGACAGGCATATTCACCTGGTGGGAAGCGGGCGTCCTTTCCACCTCCACATATTGCGCAGGAGGCTGAAAAAAACGTGCATAAATAAATACTGCTGTAAGAGCTGTCAGCAGCGTTAAACTAAATAAACCAAATATTTTTTTTGTTTTCATCTCAATAATTTTTAACAGTCAATAGATCAGATTTCAAAATCCGTGCCTTCACACACGCAATTTACCAGAATAACACGCGAGAACACAAAATTATCGTAATTTTGACCTTCATTTAACCTTTTTTAACCAGCGGAACCTTGAAAATCACTTTTGAAAAATACCACGGAGCGGGAAATGACTTCATAATCATTGATTCGAGAAAAAATGGCATTACAAAATTAGCAAGCAGCACAATTTCAAGTCTTTGCGACCGCCATTTTGGCATTGGTGCTGACGGACTCATTATTCTACGGGAATCCGAACAGTTCGACTTCAGAATGGACTACTACAATGCAGACGGGCATCCGGGCAGTATGTGTGGTAACGGAGGAAGATGCTCTGCCGCCGTCGCACACGAGCATGGATGGATCACCGAAAAATGTGTATTTGAGGCTTCAGATGGCACTCACCGCGCAGAGTTACTCCCTGACAACAGGGTTCGTCTGGAACTCAGGGATGTATTGAAAGTTCAGCAGTGGCAGGATGGATATTTTCTCGATACCGGTTCGCCCCATCTGGTGCTATTCAGGGATGACATAGATGATATGGATGTATATACTGAAGGAAGAGTGTACCGCTACCACAAGGAGTTACCGGCAGGAGCAAATGTTAATTTCGTGAAGATCAGGGAGGGAAGTATTAAAGTAAGGACCTACGAAAGAGGGGTGGAAGCAGAGACTATGAGTTGCGGTACCGGAGTAACTGCTTCAGCAATCGCCTCAGCACTTCATTTCGAAAAGATCAATCCTCCGGTTGAAATTGTTACCAGGGGAGGTGAGCTGGAGGTAATGTTTAGTTTCGATGAAAATGGTTCCGGTATTTTTGGAATATTCCTGACCGGTGAGGCGACAAAGGTTTTTGAGGGAGAAGTTGGGGTTTAGGAGCGATGAGCGATGAGCGATGAGGCTGTAATTTTTTATGCGTTGCGTTGCTGGAGGCGTTCAGCGAAAGCGAGTATTTTATCGAAATCTATTTCCGGCATTACTTCAAGACGTTCTTTTTCCTGTTTTCCGCACGGGACACCCAAATCTCT
>CAYSMO010000392.1:0-1959 GCA_964432125.1 uncultured Bacteroidaceae bacterium
TCCACCGAATCGGCAATCATCATAACAGCCATCTCTTTCATATAGGGTTTCGGACCGGGGTAGCGAAATTCACTCACATCAACCTCCTCATCGGGATTATCGCTGATATAGGATTTATAAAAATACTGCACCGTGGAGGTGCCGTGATGCGTCAGGATAAAGTCAATGATCTGCTGCGGCAGGTTGTGCTTCTTTGCAATTTTTACACCGTCCGTCACATGATCGATAATAATCTTTGCACTGGTCTTGAAATCGACCCGGTCATGCGGATTATCACCATCCCGCTGGTTCTCAATAAAGAAATAGGGATTGTTCATCTTGCCAATGTCATGATAGAGCGCTCCCGTTCTAACGAGCAGCGGATTACCACCCACCTTGAGCACCGCCTCCTCAGCAAGGTTGGCCACCTGCAGGGAGTGCTGGAAGGTGCCGGGGGCAAACTCGGCCAGTTTACGGAGAAGCGGCTGGTTGGTATCCGACAGTTCAAAGAGTGTGCCGTCTGACAAAAACCCGAAAAGCCGTTCAAAAATATAGATCAGCGGGTAAACGGTCAGGATCAGCAACCCGTTCCCCCCAAACCAGAGAAGCTGTGTCCAGTCAACACCTTCCAGCGTTCCCTCCTGTAAAAGGGCGAGGATCACATAGATAAGCATATAGGTCAGACTTACAAAACTGGCAATAAAGAAGAGGATGCTCCGCTTATAGTAGGATTGCATGGAGAAAACCGCAACCACACCGGCGAGGAAGTTCATCAAAAGGAACTGGTAGCTGTTGGGGATCCAGAATCCGGATAGCAAAAGAAGCAGAAAATGGACAAACAGCGCAAAACGAACATTGAAAAAGGTTTTCAGGAAGATCGGAATAATGGCGAAAGGGATCACATAATAGCTGATCGCCTCATTGTTTACGGTCACCTTCGTTAATGCAACCATAATAACGATAAGGGAAAGGATAAACATCGTCTTGGCACTACTCCCCATCATATCCTGCCTGAAATTTGAGACATACCAGAGCAGGGACATAAAGAGGATGGAGATAAGAATAAACTGTCCGAGATAGATCACTGAATAGTTCCTGATCACATTGGCATTTGATTCATACTCCTGCCGCAACGAATCAATGAGCTGGTACTTTGCCGACGACACCAGCTCTCCCCGGGAGATAATGATCTGTCCCGACTGCACCATCCCTTGTGTGGTGCTGATCTCATCGAGCTTGGCCTCAAGCACATTGCGGGTCATCGACTCATCAAAGAAGATATTGGGTCGGATATACCTGGCAATCGTAACATTAGAAAGAATCCGGTCCTCCGGAAGCGAGGTGTAACTCTTTAGTGATTCCAGCACATACTCGTACGCCCTTTTCTCTGTGAAAAGTTCTGACAAGGTTGTTTCATCTGATAGCTGCCTGCGGAGAACAATCACTTTTGTCTCTTTCGGATCCTTCTGCTGGATCCGGGGGTGCATTTCAATGATCCCCTTCCTGTAAACCTCCCTGAGCAAACCTGGAAGGGTATCGGTTACACTGCGTTGAAAAGATTTCAACAACGGGATATTGATGCGACCACCGGCTCCGTCCTCCTCCATGTCGATCCGCAGGTCTGAAAGCACCTTCCCGGAAACAAGTGTATCCATGGTAAAATAGGGCGTATGCTTTTGGGTGATACTGTCGATCTCCCGGGCAAGCTGGGCCTCATCCTTGTAGATAGGAAAGTCGAACGGTGCGATGAGGTTCTCATGCTTCCAGGGCCGGTTTTTTGTGTATTCGTATTGGAACTTACCTTCCCTGGGGTACATCCAGAATACCAGGAGTATGCTGACCACGTACAACAGGTAGATCTGTATCTGTTTCCAGAATTTTCGAAAATTATCAATCAGTTTCACAAGCTGTGAGTTTTATGATGGTATATTTCAATATTTAAGTTCTCTATTGGCCCCCTGCAGAAAAAATATGCTCCGC
>CAYSMO010000393.1:0-1939 GCA_964432125.1 uncultured Bacteroidaceae bacterium
CATACGGTGCGAATTACCGGAAGGTGTACCATCCAAAATTCCTGGCTGCAAATATGTTCACTTTCAAACCATTTAACAGGTTTTACATCGGAGTTGGTAATTCAGTCATTCACGATTACCGGTCACCTCATGCTGCCTTCTTTATCCCGGTTATGTTCTGGAAAGCGCTCGACCATACCCTCAACGCTGGTATCGATAATATGAATTCACAGATCTTTTTTACACTCTCCTCAAGAAATATTAAAGGGCTTCATCTATATAGCTCTTTGTTTATCGATGAAGTACAGGTTGGAAGGATCTTTCGTGAAGGGGAATATAATTTTACATCCGTGAAACTCGGTACAACCGCCCACCCCCATCCAAACACAACCATCACAATGGAATATACCTGGTCAAACGCGTTGGTATTCCGGCACTATGTCCCCACTACCTCTTTTGAATCGAACCAATACAACCTGGGTCATTTCCTGGAAGACAATGCGAGGGACCTTTACATCGCAGCAGAATACAGGCCCTACCGGACCCTGAAGATCAGGGGTTATTATAACTTTTCACAAAAGGGACCTGACCATACCCTGCTTGGAACAATGCCCCGTACCACGATCACACCGCTGGATTCGGTGGTCTGGGAGAGCAGCCGGTACGGGATTTCTGCCTCTATGCAGGTTATACATGACCTTTACCTCCGGTTGGGCTATGAATGGCGGAATGTGACCGGCGATGGGGGTTACATCAATCTTTGGACCCCTGATGTCTATTATGGGAGGACCGGCACCCTGAATATCGGACTGAATTATGGGTTCTGAGAAGCTGATAAAACTGTTCTGGTCTGCAGCCTTCTTTGGCTGGACCGTCTTGCTCCTTATTGCATCAGTGATCCCTACCACAGGGCTCGAACCTGAAGGCGGCAGTAAAAGTGATTTCAGGTGGGATTACCCACTTCACTTCATCGTCTTCCTGATCCTGCCATTGCTGTTTATTTACTGGAGAAACATCTCTGGTGCCGGTAACAGAATGAGAGAGCTCACCTGGTTCCTATTAACAGGAACTATTTATGCCGGATTAACAGAAGCAATACAACTCTTCATCGATGGCAGGTCCTTCAACCCGGTCGATCTTTTGTACAATATAACCGGGGTGATCGCAGGCACAATTCTTGCATACCTGTTTATCGTGCGACCCAAAGAAAAACAATTAACCAACCAATTTTAAAAACAGAGATGGCAGAACATATCTACCCGGTATTTGACCGGATCTATGACCGGAAAGTCAAAGAGGAGATCTTAAGACAAAATGCACGGGTAATCTGGTTCACCGGTCTTTCCGGTTCCGGCAAGACCACCCTGGCGGCCAGCCTGGAGAAGGAGCTTTTTTTCAGGCGGTTCTTCTGCCAGGTGCTGGACGGCGATAACATCCGGGCCGGGATCAACAACAACCTTGGCTTCAATGAGGAGGACAGGATGGAAAACATCCGAAGGATTTCAGAGGTATCAAAACTGCTCATCAATGCAGGTATTATCACAATATGCTCCTTCATCTCACCTACCAATGAAATCCGCGACCTGGCGCGAAATATTATTGGCACGAATGACTTCATCGAAGTGTACCTCAGTACGCCACTCGAGGTGTGTGAAAAAAGGGATACCAAGGGGCTCTACAAGCGTGCACGGGCAGGTGAGATTTCCGACTTCACCGGGATCTCCGCACCGTTTGACAAACCTGTTTGTCCGGATATAGAACTGGACACCTCCAAATATACTGTAAGGGAGTGTGTTGACAGGATCTTCGCCACCATCATCGAGCGGATCACACTGTAGGTTCTGCTACCTCACCAGGAACCATGGATTAAGTAGCTCCTCCTTGTTGTACTGCAACTCCTGCTCCGTATTGATTACCCGCACATGCTTCCCTGCTCCATTCACCACCGCATGGGCCGCAG
>CAYSMO010000394.1:0-1936 GCA_964432125.1 uncultured Bacteroidaceae bacterium
ACATTATTGGATGAATGCACAGCAGTTGTGTGTGGGAGTTTATCGTAGACTTAGCAGATAATCCCTCATTGAATTGAAAGGCAACTTACTTCCTTTGGATAACACATTTGATATAAAGATATCACATGCTGTTTCGTTCAGAATGTTTTTACAAAATGCCTCATAAAGAAAATCCATCGTGGTAAGGTATTGAATGTTATGGTCCTGACAATAGGTTTTTATATCCCTCAAATTACTACTTGCCAGTACGTCGTTATTATATCTGCAATAGGCCATGCAGGCACTTTCACCAAGACCATATCTGCGTTTCAGTTGTGCGAATTCCCTGACCACATCGATGTCTCCGTTGAATTCTAATTCTTTAACAAATCCAAATCGAATCATGTTTTCGATTTGGATTCTCAGAGAGCCAATAAAAACTTCCTTGAAGACAAAGTCAAGAATATATAAGTTATTTAGAAAGATCGTATGAAGAATACTTAGCTGATCACCTTTAATGAAATGAATGATGACATCTGCATCAAGGATTATTTTCTTTGTTGGATCAATCTTGAGTGACATTGGTACTATCATTAAAAACATCAAAACCTATGTCTTTCATTAAGGAGATATAATGCCCCTCAGAAATCTTTTCCTGGTCGAAAAGTGATTTTGCTATCGATCCATAGTTGCCAATTACTTTTCCTTCATTACCTGGTTCATATAATTCGGTGGTATAACCGTATTGTTTTGCTGTTAATTTTATATTTTGGATATGCTTATCATAATAGGTTGAGCTAATAATATCCAATTCTTTCAATCGATAAAGTAATGCGCTTCTCGAGCAAAGGAAGTAGTGTTCAATTTTTAGAATTGTATCAATGGTGATTTTATCCCTAGGGAGCTGTTTGTCGGGAATCAGGCTAAGAATTCCTTCTTCTGGCAATAAAAAATAGGATGCAAAAACATCAGCACAATATTCATTTCTGGTCCTTGAATTGAAAGCTCCTGCAGTGCTATGATGAGGGTGAAAATCTTCATCTTTATAAAGGTGGAATAGTTCATGGCAAATACTGAAGTTTTGTCTTCCAATAGAGTGATCAGCATTGATCAGTATGAATTTCTTTACAGGCTTTGAGACACTGATTGCCATGCCTGAAAAGTTGTTTGACAACCGTTTAAATACGGTTATTATATCTAATTTGAAAAGCAGGCTATTCAGATTTACTGAATCAGTAATACCATAGCCCAATTCATTTCTGAATTCACCCGCATCTTTTTTCAGCTTAACCTTCATTCCTCAAGCCTTCCATCTTCATATAATTTAAAACAATACGCTTGAAAGATGCTATGCTTTCAAGATCGAGAATTGAATCAGTGGCTCTATATGCAAGTGCTAAGTTGACATCTTGAACTTCACTATCTTCTTCAATGAGGTCACTCAACTCAATTCCAAACAGGTCAGTCAATTTGGTAAGGTTATCTATTGATATCTCTCTCTTCCCACTTTCAATGAGTGAAATAAATTCTCGTGTAACACCAATATATTCTGCAATTTGTTGTTGATTAAGTCTCTGTAATATTCTGTATTTTCGAATATTAGTTCCTATAAATGGAGCAGATTTCATGTTGAATAATTTGTTACTAATTTACAATATTATGTTTATATATCAAAACAATGTAACAATCATTTTGTCCAGATATTGAATTTTACTTGGTTTTTCTCCTGTTCTTTGTTTGAACTATACATTAAACCGGATGTGCAGGATGTCTCCGTCACCGATGATGTAATTCTTGCCCTCGAGCGATAGTTTGCCGGCCTCCTTGCATTTGGCCTCTGATCCGAGGGTGATAAAATCGTTATTTTTCATCACTTCAGCGCGGATGAACCCCCGTTCCAGGTCGCTGTGGATCACCCCTGCGGCCTGGGGTGCGGTCATGCCCCGCTTAATGGTCC
>CAYSMO010000395.1:0-1935 GCA_964432125.1 uncultured Bacteroidaceae bacterium
ATACTTACGAATACATGTCAATTATCTTTCACTTTCTTTCGATTATTGGTAAATACAAAATGATTAGCAATAATACGAAATCGTTTGGTTACAATTGTGCAAATTCGAGGTAAAATAGATGTAGGAATTTATCTACAGGTGTTTACTTAAGGAGCAGTCCTTATGGATAATTATTTCTGTACCCTGGATGTTGGGACCACAGGTGTAAAGGCAGCATTAATTTCCACATCAGGCAAGGCCCACGGTGTTAGCTATCATGAATATGGAGTTAATTATCCAAAACCGGGATGGGTAGAACAATCTGTGGAAGATGTTTGGAATGCGACCTGTCTCGTGATATCGGAAGCCGTTTCAAAATCCCAGATACATCCTGGTCAAATCATCGCGCTGGCAATCTCCAATCAAAGAGCAACTTTTGTTCCCCTCGATAAAGACGATCAAGCTCTGACACCTTATATCCTCTGGCAGGATCAACGCGGAGTTCGACAATGCGACTGGATGGAGGAACGGATTGAGGCGGTTGATTATTATAAAATTGCTGGTCTAGACATTGGTACCACCCAGGCTGTATCAAAAATATTATGGTTGAAACAGAATCAGCCTGGCATTTTTCAGCGTACCAAAACCTTTGCCACCATGCAAGATATGCTGCTCAGGCAGTTCGGGATTCCTAACCCGCCAGCAGATTTTGCCAGTGCCTCCTGGACTGGCTTGATGGACATCAATAATCTCAAATTCAGTGATGAATTGCTATCTCTTTTTGATATTCCCATGGACAAGATGCCTGACTTGGCGCCGTCCTGCAAGAAGGCGGGAGTCATCGGAGAAAAAGCTGCGAAAGAGTGTAGTCTGTTGCCGGGGACCTCAGTGGTGACAGGTGGAGGAGATGGTCAATGCGCATCTTTGGGGTGTGGGGTAATCCGTCCTGGACAGGTCGCTTTGGTATTGGGAACAGCTGCTGCCATCTTTTCTCCGATAAAACAACCTCAAAGAGATTCTCAGATAGCTCTCAATTGTTGTGGCCATGTCATACCTGGCTTTTGGGAAATGGAAGGATCAGCCCTTGCATCAGGTTCAGTGTATAGGTGGTGGAGGGATACTTTTTGCGATCTAGAATCCATCCAAGCAAAAGAGTTGGGTATGGACGTCTATGAGTTGCTGGATCGAGAATTGATCGCGCGGGGAATGAGCCCTTCCGGAATCTTGGCATTACCCACCTTTATGGGAGGAGGTACCCCTGATTGGAATCCACATTCTCGGGGCGGTATTATCGGATTGACTTTAGCTCATTCTCGTAAAGATATTCTGCTAGCAATTGTGGAGGGAATTTTTCTGGAGATCCGGGGACTGGCTGAAGCGGTCAAAGCACTTGATATTTCAATTGAGAATATTCGCGCAGTTGGGGGCATGACCAATTCAAAGATCTTGAGCCAATTACTCGCTAACGTCTTGGGAATTACTATCGATGTTCCTCAAGTACCCCACTCTGGACTTGTGGGGGCAGCAATTTGTGCCGGCTTGGGAAGTAATGTGTTTGAAACGATTGAAAACGCCTCTGATCAGATGGTACACATTGAATATAGCTATCCTGCGGATTTGAAAGCAAGCAGCGTTTATCAAGATATGTATCAGATTTACAGGAAAACATATAACCTGCTGTCTGAGCATGGAGTATTTGAAGATTTACAGTCAATCACATCAGGCTTATGACAATCGGAATTAGGGTAAGACACGGCAATAAGTTGTTGAAAAAGATTTAGACGGAGAACAAGTTTCATGACAGAATTGAGCAGCAAACAACGAGTTCGTTTATCTCTGAGCCATCAAGAGCCTGATAGAGTTCCTTATTGTGAAATCTGGGTAAACAACCAGATAATTTCCAATGTTCTGGGTCACCCAGCGAGAGCAGGTGTTGGGTCTGGTAGTCCACATTAT
>CAYSMO010000396.1:0-1912 GCA_964432125.1 uncultured Bacteroidaceae bacterium
ATCACTGCAGAAAGACGCGAAGTCCGGCGTGGCAAGAGGTTTTTACCCCGGCGGGGTGGGTTGGTACAGGAAAGAACTCGACCTCTCGGAGTACGAAAAAAAAGAACAATTCTACCTGGTCTTTGATGGTGCATATATGAATACCAATGTATGGGTGAACGAGCAACACCTTAAGCATCAGATGTATGGCTATATGGGATTTATTGTAGATATATCCGGACATATCAGAACAGATACCATTAATGTTATTGCAGTACGAACAGACTGCAGTGAACTGATGGTCGACAGGTGGTACAGTGGTGCCGGCATATTCAGGCATGTAAACCTTATCGCTACTGAAAAAATTCATTTCCCTGTCAACCATTCGAAAATAACAAGCCGGCAGGACAAAGACGGATCATATATTCATACGACCTATACCATAAGGAACAATGAGAGAAGATCCAAAAGACTAAAAATTAAATCTGTGCTTCTCAGTCCTGATGGCAGGCTGGTCTCTTCAAAAATCGCCTCAGCTGTTGTCGACCGCCATTCAAGCCTGAAACTTGACGAGCACCACCTCGTTACTGAGCCGCAGCTCTGGTCGGCCGGTGATCCCGGGCTATATACCCTTCAGACACTGCTTATACATAAGCAACGGGTTATCGACAATGTAACAGACCACGTAGGAATCCGGGATGCTCAATTCTCTCCGGATTCCGGCTTCATATTGAATGGACGGAAAGAATGGTTAAAGGGAGTTTGCCTGCATCACGACGGAGGAGCTATAGGGGCCGCCGTTCCGGAGGGCTGCTGGGAATATCGTCTCAAAATTTTGAAAGAACTGGGGGTGAATGCCCTGCGCCTGGCACACAATCCACATGCCCCGGAGCTACTCGACATCTGCGACAGGATGGGTTTCTATGTGATCAATGAGATGTACGATAAGTGGGAGCTCACATGGGAGGAAGAAAAAGGGCCGGATGATTTCATCCAATCACATGAAAGAGACCTGGCAGCTTTTATCCGAAGAGATCAGAACCATCCCTCAGTGATCGCCTGGAGTGTGGGTAACGAAACTGTAGAACAGTTATGGAACCCCGAACAGGGAGTAGAATGGCTTGAAAGGCTTTCAGATATCGTAAGAGAGATTGATACCACCCGGGAAATCACCTGCGCACTGCATCCGAATTACAACGAAAACGGGAATGAAGTACCTTCACGTTACATCCATGTAAACAGGCTGATCAGCTACAACTATCGCTCCGATTCATTTGCCGTATGGCATAAGAAATACCCTGACCTGGTATGGCTGGCCTCAGAAACAAAAGCCTATAACCGGGAGACACCGGAGGATTATTCCCGGATCGATTTCGGCAATAACTCCTGGTCAGATATGGACGAATTTGTTGCCGGACAGTTTATATGGGCCGGTATCGACTATTTTGGCGAATCGCCGCAATGGCCGCACCGCTCTTTCTACAATGGTCTGCTCATGACCAATGGCATTCCAAAGGCTCATGCATACTACATCCAGAGTCTGTATTCCGGGGAAGCTATGCTGAAGCTTGCTGTTCGGGATAAAAAACAGGTGGATTCATTGAATGCAACTTCAAACTGGCAGAAAAGCTGGGCAATGTCGCCTGTATGCCGGCACTGGAATTTCCATAAGGACGAGGATATGGAAGTATTTGTGTTCACCAATTGTCCAACTGTAGAGCTCTGGTTAAACGACAGCCTCGTATCGCGGCTCGAAAAAAAGAATTTCTCAGACGGAGTCCCAAGATATACCCTGAGCTATCAGGAGGGTAAGCTGAAAGCACTGGGTCAGGCTGAACGCGGATCGGACCGCTTTCTGCACGATTCACTGATAACGGCGGGACCTGCAGCGAAAATAGTTATGATCCCGGATAAAAACCAATTGATCGCCAAC
>CAYSMO010000397.1:0-1903 GCA_964432125.1 uncultured Bacteroidaceae bacterium
AGCTGCAGACCATCTTCTTCAGGCGGGAGCACAGGAAAGATATCCGCAAAGAGCCGATCGACACACTGATTGCAGGACGCTCCTACCAGATGCGTTCTATCAAAAGTATTGCCGAACATTTCGCCGGAAACGACAAGTCGACCGGTAGCTCATCGGCACCAACCGCGGTGCGCTGCTGGTGCTGGCCACCGGAACAGGAAAGACACGGGTCTCAATAGCCTTAAGCAAACTGCTGCTCGAGTCGAACTGGGCCAAGCGGATCCTCTTCCTGGCCGACAGGGTGAGTCTCGTGAACCAGGCACAGCGCAACTACACCAAATTCCTTCCCGAGCATTCCAACGTCAACCTGCTGGCCGACAAAGAGAATGCAGGAACGCGGCTGGTCTTCTCCACCTATCAGACCATGATGGGACAGATCGATTCGCTGAAGGACGGCGACGAGCGGTTCTACGGGGTAGGGCACTTCGACCTGATCATCTTCGATGAGGCGCACCGATCCATCTACAGGAAATACCGGGCGATCTTCCAGTACTTCGATGCGCTCTTCCTGGGGCTCACCGCCACGCCGAAAGATAGCATCGATAAAAACACCTACGCGGTATTCGGACTGCCCGATAAAAATCCGACCGACGCCTACACCTTTCAGGAGGCGGTAAGCAACAACCATTTGGTAGGGTACAGAACCATAGAGGTGCCGACGAAGTTTCAGACGGAGGGGATCAAGTACAAGGATTTGTCGCCCGAAGAGCAGGAGGAGTTTGAGAAGGAGATCCTCGAGGGCGAGCAGGCAACCGGGAATGAGTGGGTGGATAAGAACGCGCTGAATGCCTGGCTGTTCAACAAAGATACAACGACCAAGACCCTGCACTATATCTTTCAGCACTGCATCAGGAAGCGGGGAGGGGATGAGCCCGGCAAGACCATTATTTTTGCCCGGAACAGGAAGCATGCTGAGTTTTTGAAGGACAGGCTGCTGGATATCGATAAGGAGCTGTACGGGAATGAATATGCGAAGGTGATCACCTTTAATGAGCCGAAGGCCGAGGAGTTTATCAGGCGGTTTTGTGACGAAGAGAAGGAGCGGCTGCCGCAGATCGCGATATCGGTGGATATGCTCGATACCGGGATCGATGCCCCGAGCGTAGTGAACCTGGTGTTTTACAAACCGGTGAAATCCTATACGAAATTCTGGCAGATGATCGGACGCGGATCGCGTTTACGGCCCGATCTGTTTGGTCCGGGGAAGGACAAGGAGCGGTTTCTCATTTTCGATCTGTGCGGGAATTTCAATTTTTTCGATGAGAACCAGGAGGGTGTTGAGACAAGCGTGCAAAAGGGGCTTTCAGAGATTATTTTTAACCTGAAGCTGGAGCTGGCGCAGTATTTGAGAGAAAAGGCGTTTCAGAGCCAGGAGGAGCTGGTGCGGTACCGTACACGGTTGCTGGATGAGCTGCATGAGGAGATTGCCGGATTGGATATGGACCGGTTCGATGTGAAGATGAAGCTCAAGTGGGTGATGCAGTATGGCAAGGGAAACAGGGAGTTGTGGAACCATCTGGAGAAGAAGGATGTGCAGCATATTCAGGAGGAGCTGGCCATTTTGGTGAAGCCGCGGAAGAACGATTCCGACATGGCACGGTTTTACGATAAGCTGCTCTATACGCTGATTATGAAGCGCCTTGAGACGCCGCATCCGGAGGAGTTTGTGGCGAAGTACATCGTTCCGGTTACTAAGGTAGCTACCTTGTCGAAGAGGCTGCTGATGAAGACCTCCATTCCGGAGATCAGCTACCATGAGGAGTTGATCAAGCAGCCGTTGGATGAGGGGTTCTGGAAGCTGGATGGGATAGCGCACCTGGAGAAGATCAGGGCGAATTTAAGGGAGCTGATTAAGTATATTGAT
>CAYSMO010000398.1:0-890 GCA_964432125.1 uncultured Bacteroidaceae bacterium
TCCATAAATGTGACCGGCATCATTTCGAATGTTCTTTTTCTTCCTGCCAGGGATTCATGTATCTTTTCCTTTAATTCGAGGCTTCCGGAACCTGTAATGATAAGCTTGTAGGGTAGATTGCGGTCATATATCCCTTTTAGAAAAATTCCTGCGTTCTCTTTGCGTTGTATTTCATCAATAAATATGTAGCCACTGTTGCCCAGCTCAAGAGCAGCTTTCTTTAGCAGTTTTTCCTGTGAATCGAAAAAGGGGCTATGCGAATCATTGTCAAGGTTCAGGAAAAGTACTTTTTCACCTTTGCTCTTAAGCTCGTGAATGATCTCCAGCAAGATGGTGGTTTTTCCCACCTGCCTGGCACCAGTCAGCAGCAATATCTCTTTTTTCGGAAGGTGAGCGATTAACTCCTGCTTTATGGTTCGCTTAATTTGCACGATTAACTTATTAAAATATCGGGTTAAAACAAAAGTAAATATAGTAAAATATCGGGTTAATTGCAAAACATATATTTTTTATGTTGTTAATTTTTGTAAAAAGGGAATATGGTTATATATCTACCGGTAATAGAAATAATGTTTCAGAAGCTTAAGTTTTGTTAAATTTGGCGCATGATTATTCGTCCCCTATACCTCGGTACATTAAAAGTGAATGCCTTTGAGATGATTATGGGTGTTCCGGAGGAGCTCATCCGGGAACAGTACAATGTAGACGAGCATAACCAGATGCGGATCGGGATGAACGGGTTGATCGTGGAGACGGGCAGCAGGGTGCTTCTCTTCGATCCCGGATGTGCCACCTTCCTGTCGAAGTCGCTTGCTGAGACGTATGATCTGGTGATGGAGCAGCCGCTGACAGCGATCGTTGCTGAAGCCGGATACCTGCCGGAGGAGATC
>CAYSMO010000398.1:900-1903 GCA_964432125.1 uncultured Bacteroidaceae bacterium
ACAGACGTTGTCTTTACCCACCTGCACTTCGATCACGGCAGCGGGGCCTTCCTCCGCATTCCCGGCGGAATTGTAAAAGCCTTTCCCAATGCCCGGTATGTGGTGAGCAGGAAACAACTCGAAGCTATCGAAAAAATGCCAGCAAGGGAGCAGGTTTCCTTCTTCCATAAGCTGCTGCGTTTTGCCGGGGAACTCACTTACCTGGAGGAGTGGCAGACGGAGGGGGTGAAGTTTATTGTCTCACATGGCCATACAGATCATATGGTTGTTCCTATTATCGATGCGGGCGACCATGACGTTGTCTTTGCTACCGACCTGCTGCCGATGAAGATTTTCATGGAGCCCGGAGCCTGCAGCTACTATGATGTGGCAGTGCCGCTGCTCGAAGCAGAGCGGAAAGAGCTATTCTCTTCGGTTAGACCGGATCCTGAAATTATCTGGTATCATGAATAGACAGCCTGTTTTTATAGTGATCTCTGCGGAAAAACATGATACTCACCTTACCTAATCGTAACTCTCCAACAGTACCTCCAGCATCTTCTTTTCTGCAAAGGAGACCGAGCTGCCCGGACCGAAGATCACAAACACGCCGGTAAGAATATACCCTTAAACCACTTTCAGTGGTTCTATGAAAGGGGAGTACTTTAGAATCAATTTACTATCTTTGACGAAATGAAGTCTAAGACAAAACATATCAGTAGATTAATAAGGAGATTTGTGTCAGAAATCGAACCTTCTGCTGAAGTAATTCTATATGGATCGAGGGCACGAGGAGACGAGCAATTGGATTCAGACTGGGATATAATAATCTTGACAAGTCTCTCTCCTGATCTTGAAACAGAAAGAAAATTCAGGCATAAATTGTATGATCTTGAATTGGATACGGGTGAATCATTTTCTGTGTTTGTTTATTCAAAACAGAATTGGCAAAATATACAGAGCATTACTCCTTTTTATCGAAATGTAACTTCAGAAGGTGTCAGGATATGAAATCAGCGGAGAA
>CAYSMO010000399.1:0-1891 GCA_964432125.1 uncultured Bacteroidaceae bacterium
ATCCGATCCTCCGGGCATGATGGATGGTCCCAACAGGGCTCCCTCTTCCCCACCCGAAACGCCGGTTCCGATATAGAGCAGTCCCTTGCTCTCCACATATTTGGTCCTGCGGATGGTGTCGGGATAGTGTGAGTTTCCGCCATCGATGATGATATCACCTTTCTCCAGGTGTGGCAACAACATCTCTATGAAATCATCGACCGGTTTACCCGCCATCACCAATAACATCACTTTACGGGGACGTTCCAATGAGGCTACAAGTTCCTCTATGGAGCCTGCACCGATAAAATTCTTTCCCTTGCCCCTTCCGTTTACAAATTTATCCACTTTCTCTACGGTACGGTTGAACACTGCCACTGTGTAGCCTTTGCTTTCCATATTCAATACCAGGTTTTCACCCATTACTGCGAGGCCGATGAGGCCAATGTCTGCTTTTTGTTTCATTTTTTTGCTTTTGTTTAAAATAATATTGTTGTTTATATGTTTTTCGTTTGTTTATTGGTTTTATGATGCATCTGCTACAGACATGTCACCCCTACGGGGTTGGGGTTTCATGTGGGCTTCCATGCTACAGACATGTCGCCCCGATGGGGCTATACATGTCGCTCCTCCGGAGCTTTTCATGCAACATTTATGCTATTTGTTACAGACATGATGCTCTGGAGCATTACCCAGCCCCGCCAGGGGCGGCATGTCTGTTCTATTCGTAAAAAAAGAACGTTTATTATGGAATGTACCAATTCTGCCTTAAAAGCAGCTGTCGCCTAACACATTAAATCCCAGTCCCTCGAAAATCTTTCTGTATTTCCCATCGTCATTAAAAATCTTCACGTTATACACAGAGGGTTCACGGCGAACCCTGTACCCACCACGCAGAGCCTCAAATCGTTCAGGACCACTGTCAACGTTGACGTTACCGTCAGAATCTGTCAGCGCAGATTTATCCTCCGCCACTTTCCTTTTCGTAGGATCACCATTGCACTTATTATCATCGGCAGAACCACCGATTAGTGCCTGATGGTCATCCAGGATCCTGTATGTCTGCCCATGCGCATCACGAATAATTTCCAGCTCAGCGGAATCCCCTCCGTCGACAAATATCTCCCTGTTATCCGGCAATGGCACCCCCTTCGGCTCCCAATCGTCCAGTCCCAAATCAAAAAACTCACTCACCGCCCGCACGCTCATCATGGTCCCATTCGCCTTTCCATCGGTCGAGTACCCTGCAATATGTGGTGTTGCGATCTCAAGCATACCAACCAGCTCCCGGTCAATTTCCGGTTCATTGCGAAACACATCGAGCACGGCATCAGCGATCTTCCCCGAAACGATGGCGCGCTTCAGCGCCCCTTCGTCGACCACCTCACCCCGGCTGGTATTGATAAACACCGCTCCCTTTTTCATCTGTCCGAAAAAATCCCCATCGGCCATCGACTCCGTTTTGTACGCTCCCGTGCCGATCAGCGGCACATGCATGGTCACGATATCCGCCTGTTTCAGCAGTGTCGGCAACTCCGTGAACGCCCCTTTTCCCTCAGCAGCCTCTCTGGGCGGATCGTTCAGCAATACCCTGCAGCCCAATACTTTTGCTGCCCGTTCAACCTTCGATCCCACGTTACCCACGCCAACGATACCGATGGTTTTGTTGCTCAGCTGAAAGCGCTGCTTAACCGCCAGGTGGAGGAGGGCCGAGACGATGTACTGCTCAACGCTGGAGGAGTTGCATCCGGGGGCGTTGGTCCAGGTGATTCCGGCCGCGTCGCAGTAGTCCATGTCGATGTGGTCGTAGCCGATCGTGGCCGTGGCGATGAATTTCACCGACGAGTTCTCGAGCAGATCGCGCGTGCAGCGGGTGCGGGTGCGGATGATCAGCGCATCGGCGTCGTGGAGG
>CAYSMO010000400.1:0-1889 GCA_964432125.1 uncultured Bacteroidaceae bacterium
TGAGCGCATAGTAACTATCCAGGTCAGGGATCGCATCAAAAGCAACATTGAGTGTGTATCCCAGAAGCTCAGTCATTTCAGGATTCCCTAACAGCAATTCGGCATAGGAGATTGAGGCGATATCAGGAGCCGGAAGCAGACTGGATGATCCGGAATAGGTTTTTCCGTCTACCTCAATAGCAAGCGTGTAACTGCCATGAACTGTTCCCTTTAACTGTTCACCGGTATACACCCCGTTGCCCTGATAGTTCAGCTCTTCTGAGTTGCCACCCTGATCCATTACACTAATCCTTGCGTCTTCTATGACCCGGGCTGCTTCCATGTTGTAATAATCTGTGGTATACGTCAGCCTGAGCGAAGCTGCGGAACCGGGTTCCACATAGCCTTCAGCAACGATTACGGGATTTGATGAATTGAGGTCAATATGAACCACCTCAGTACAGGAAATCATGAAGTAGGACAAGAGACTCAGTATGCTAATTGTTGTATTTTTTCTTGGGTTCATCATGCTGCTTTTAAAATTTGAAATTCCAGGTTACAGATGGGACAATACCAAAGAGACTTAGTTTTACCGCTTCTGTGGTGCCTGGATTGACCTCACTCTCTTCAAAATAGATGCTGTAGGCATTGTGCCTGTTATAGAGGTTGTAAGCTGACAGATCCCAACTGCTTTCCCACCGTTTTCTCTCCCTGCCCTGTATATGAATATTTACATCCAGCCGGTGGTAATTGGGCATCCGGTATTCGTTTCTCCCGGTATAATAGGAGATGTAGTGATCGTCATACCTGTATTTTCCACTGGGGAACGTAACTGCATTGCCGGTATAGTAAATCCAGGCCGCTGAGAGTGAAAGCCTTTTGTTGAGGTCATAATTGACAACCACAGAAAGGTCATGCGTTTTGTCGTAGGTAGTTGGATACCATTGCTGACTAATTTCTTCTATCAGATTTTCTGTGCGCGCAAGTGTATAGGAGACCCAGCCGTTCACTTTTCCTTCACTTTTCTTCAGGGAAAATTCTACTCCATAACTCCTGCCTTCCCCTGTGGCAATGCTGGCTTCAACATCACTGTTCATAAGCAAATTCGCACCATTCTCGTAATCGGTTACGTTCTTCATCGCTTTATAATAGCTTTCAACTGAAAACTCGATGCTGTTATCCAGGAAATTTCTGAAATAGCCTGCTGAATATTGATTCACTGTTGTAGGCGCAAGGTTTTTTGTGCTGGGAACCCAGGTGTCCGTGGGCTGACCCGCAGTGCTGTTGGATAGCAAATGCAGGTATTGTGTAATGCGGTTGTAGGAGGCTTTCAGGGAACTAGTCTCACTTACCCTGTAATTCAGGGAAACTCTTGGCTCCAGAGAGGTATAGGTCTGCATAAGCTCCCCGGTAGCATAGTAGGCTGAATCAATACGCCTGTTCATCTGATCGTAAGTATACGCTGTTCCTTTACCAATTTGGTTGAACATAGAAAGACGCAATCCGTATTCGGCAGAGAATCTTTCATTGAATTTGCTGGAGTTTGAAAAATATAAACCCGACTCAATGGCCTGTTTTTCCTCTAAAATGGTTTCAAATTCACCGTCATCTCCGGAAGAGGTCAGTTTCCCCGGATTGAATGTATGGTAGGTACTGCTCAGTCCGAATTTCATGGTGTTATTCGGATTCATAAAAAAGGTGAAGTCCTCCTTCAACCCGAAATCTTCTATTCCTGAACTCATGTGATGCTCCTCACCAATGTTAAACCCATAGTTGTAGTTGCTGTAAATCAATGTTGTATTTGAAAATAGCCTGTTGCCGAAAAGGTGATTCCATCGCAGCGTACTTGTTATATTTCCCCAGTCGGTTCCGAATACATCAAATCCAAAATCATCCTTACCGGAATAGGC
>CAYSMO010000401.1:0-698 GCA_964432125.1 uncultured Bacteroidaceae bacterium
GCTGAGAATGGTTTTGTTTATCCAATTGACAGGGTAAGTGACCCAGCAGGAAATGTGAAGCAAATACTGGAATCAGGTCTTGAAGGAAGATCTTTCGATGAATTTCTAAAATTGATATTTCAGTTCCCGGAATTTAAGTTCAATAAAACAGCAACCTTCAATCAGGCTGCGGCAATAAATGGTTTGGAATTTGATTCAATTTTTAACCTCAGCTACCCGGATCTTAATTTTAATATTCACAGTGAGGAATATAGAGGTGCTAGCAGTCAGAGTACCCAAAGGCATTACGGCATTCTTGTTCCGGATGATGATGCTTTCAATGCACTTATCAGGAATGTTGTTACTGATGAGAGTGGATTCCCACATTGGCCGGATGTGGAAGAAATTCCCAATGAAATTAAAAAGCTGATTATTAATGCCCACATGTCAGATTTTCCAATCTATAAAAGTAATCTGCGTGAAGGCTTTTATAATGGATCGGACGATTTAGTGAAGCTTAGCGATGCTGAGAACCTACCAGCCTATTATGGTAGTAACAGTACTTTTCTTGCCTTAAACAGCGCCATTGTGCCTCGTGCCTTCACAAGTGTAACCGCTCCGATTTACCTTCGCCCCGGGTATTCCACATTCATGAGAGCGATGGAATATAGCAGGGTTTTGCCCGCACTGAAAAGACCTGGTAAAGACTATGCATTTTT
>CAYSMO010000401.1:708-1870 GCA_964432125.1 uncultured Bacteroidaceae bacterium
TGCCGGACGATTTGATGGAAGAAGATTCTTCCTTATTAATTAACTGGGTTGATGAGGATCTGAATATATACAACTTCAAAGCCTATTCCCGTTCAGATTTTCAACTGAAATCTATGTCAAGAAATGACCTGGGAAAAAGAATTCTAAACCAGGTTGCCATATCCCGTCCGAAGGGGATCGCCAGGAAAGAATTCCTTGAAACATTAGCTGGTAATTTTCTAATTGTAGACAATGAGAATAATAGGGTGAGTGGGTCATCTGAAAATGTTTTCGGTTACCTGGGAGATTCAATCCTGGCGATAAATACTCCTCCGATAAAACTTGAAGAACCAACCGATAATGGAGAAACTTATGAAGTACAAAGCTGGTTCAGTTTTAATAAATCAACGCTTATTGCAATCATTCAGGGATATACAAAGTTTTATAATTTATTAATTAAAGCGGGTATAATGGACACAAAGCTCTATGAACTTGATTTTGTAAATGAAGGAAATTTTTATACCGCTTTTCTTCCAACGAATGAGGCAGTAAACAATGCCCGTTACGATACACTGAATAAGATAGAACTCAGAACTGCCTTATTGAGCCATTTCGTTCCTGATCATCTGATATTCACTGATGGCAATAAATCCTCAGGAGAATATGAAACAGTAAGTCCTGTCAGTTCGTCTTCGAATGTGTTCAGATCATTTAACATCCAGACAGGAACCGATTATATAGAGATTTACAATTCGAGGAATGAATTGATAACGCATATTGAGGAGGCAGATAACACAACTAATAAAACGGGGATATCAAATACAGGAGGAAATGATGATTACTGGGAATTCATTACAACAACTGTTGTTCATCAAATAGATACTGTACTATACTCAGCTGCACAGAACTAAACCTGGTTTCAAATGAGAAGATTTTTTATATTCATATTCTTGCTATTTATATCCTTAAGTGCACTTTTTAGCCAGGAAAAAATTCTGGTTAGAGGCCAGGTAATTGAAGCAAAAAACGGTGAGCCTGTAATTGGAGCTAATATTATTGAATATGATGCTCAAAAGCGAATTATTAATGGAACAATCACTGACATTAATGGATATTTTACATTTATTTCATCCGGACCTGATGTGCTAATTGGATTCAGTTCAATTGGTTACGAAACCCAGGA
>CAYSMO010000402.1:0-1870 GCA_964432125.1 uncultured Bacteroidaceae bacterium
TGGGTCACAGGTAAGTTGGACTTAAACACATAGCTTTTACCGCCATCAAATGATTCATAGACACCGCCGTCGCCTCCAATCAGGAAGTGATCCGTATCATCAGGATCAATCCAGATGGCATGGTCATCAACATGCCTGTTGTCATTTCCAACTCTGTTCCATGTCTTCCCTGCATCAAGAGTTACTCTCGAGACAGTTTCCATTGAATATACTTTATCGACATTTACCGGATCGCAGTAGATTTCATTATAGTATTGGCCTGAAGCATGGTGATCACTCATCTTACTCCATGAAGCACCGCGATCGGTGGAACGGAAAAATCCGCCTTTATCTTCAGCAGCCTCGACAATAAGATAGAGCACATTGCGATCTACCGGGGAAATTGCGAGTCCCATTCCTCCTATATGCACTCCGGGCAATCCTTTATTGCTTTTCTCCCAGGTCTCACCACCATCGTCGGAACGATAAAAAGCAGATTCCGGACCACCGCCAATTTTTGTAAAGACATGTCTGCGCCTTTGCTCACTGGTTGCATACATAAGATCCGGATTAACAGGGTCGATAACCACATTATTCACACCGGTATGCTCACTGATTTCGAGTACCTTGTTCCAGGTCTCTCCCCCATCGGTGGTTTTATAAAGTCCCCTGTCACCTCCGGGTCCCCATGCAGAGCCTTCGGCAGCAACAAATACAACATCAGAATCTCTTGGATCAATAACGATCCCTCCAATCTGCCTGGAATCTTTCAATCCCATGTTCTTCCAGCTATTACCTCCATCTTCAGATTTATAGACACCATCACCATATCCGAGGGCACGTTGATGATTATTTTCACCTGTTCCGACCCAAACAACATTCGGATTGTCCGGATCCATTGTAACAACACCGATTGAATAGACTCCCTGACCATCGAATACGGGCTTGAAAGTAGTACCGTTGTTTACGGTTTTCCAAACATGTCCTGAAGACACTGCCACAAACCATTCACTGTGATTGTCCGGATTAACGGCGAAATCCGAAATACGCCCTGAAGTCAGGGCCGGCCCGATGCTTCTCCATTTTAGTCCGCTGTAAATGGCTGCATCGCTCTTCTCTTCAGTTTTCTCTTCATCTCCTTTCTTCTTTCGTTGCGCGTTTACATCACCCGGAACTGCAAGCAGCAGGGCAATTACGATAATAAAGAAGCTTTTGAAAAATCTTACAGGATTTTTTTTCATAGTAATATATTTAGTGTTTAGATTAATGTTCTCCTCGTTTTTAGTTCAACCAGATATGCAGCCGATATGCGACAATTAAGGCCTGTACAAAACAAATTTGCTTTCAGATTTATGAGTAACTGCATAAGAAAAGTTTAAAATTAGGATAAAATAGCGAAAGAAAAAGTGCTATAAATCACTAATTTTGCCGGAAAGAATAAGTATGCAATTATTAAAAAACCATAGAACAATACGAAAGTACAGGGATCAGGACATCCATGGAGATCTGCTTAAAGACCTGTTAGACAGTGGAATCAGAGCATCAACCACAGGAAATATGCAGGTATATTCAATTATCGTTACCAGGGATGCTGCAATGAAGGAAAAACTTGCTCCTCTGCATTTTAATCAGCCGATGATCAGGGAAGCGCCCGTTACACTTACCTTTTGTGCTGATTATAATCGCTTCAATAAATGGTGCAGACAAAGAGATGCTAAGCCCGGATATGATAATTTCCTATCATTTATGACCGGGGCGATTGACGCGCTGCTTGTTGCCCAAAATGTTTGCGTAGCAGCTGAAAATGAAGGTTTGGGCATATGCTACCTCGGAACAACAATTTATATGGCTGAGCAAATTATTGATCTCCTTGAATTGCCTGATGGAGTTG
>CAYSMO010000403.1:0-1858 GCA_964432125.1 uncultured Bacteroidaceae bacterium
TCTGCAAACCGGGATACCATTGATGCAAGAAATACTCCCAGCATTACGCCAATGAGCCCTCCGGAAATACTGATCATTACAGCCTCGAAGAGAAACTGTGAAATGATGTCCTGCTTTTTTGCTCCGAGGGAGAGCCTGAGGCCAATCTCTTTGATGCGTTCCAACACGGAGGCCAGCATAATATTCATGATGCCAATCCCCCCGACAAGCAGGGAAATACCGGCAATGGCGCCGAGCACAAAATTAAATATCTGGTTTGTGCGTTGCTGTTGCTTTAAAAGTAATTCGGGAATGGTGATCTCGAAATCAACCATATTATAGTGCCTGCGTTCGAGTAACCTCGATATAATATCCGCCACGGCATTGAGCTTTGCGGTCTCGGTTACCTGTACCACAAGGCGGTCAATTTGGTGATAATTTACCGTTTCTTTCGTTTCTTCGGCAGCCTCGCTTATCTCGAAGTAACCACGGCTGTAGGAGGTGCCCCCCCCTGTGGGCTGCAGCATTGCCTTTGTCACAAGGTCCCTGTTTTCAAAGCGGATAAGTACTGTCTGGAGGGGGGTGTACACATCCATGTTGAAATCGCGAATACCGAGCTTTGAAATGCTGCCCTCTGAGATAAGCCGCTCTTCCAGAACACCAATCACCAGAAGCCATATATTACCAACCTTAATTCTTTTACCAATAGGATTTTCAGTAGCAAAGAATTTCGTCTGAATGGATTTTCCTATGATGCATACGGGCTCGCCCCTGATGAGTTGGTCTCTATTGAACATGCGTCCCTCAGCCAATCTGAAGCTGGTTAACTCAAAATAGGTGGTGTCGACCCCTACAAGCTTGGCAGACCGGCGTATGCCGTTTTTTATTATGTAGGTTTCCAGCACGATTTCAGGACTGACCATTCTAATTTCCGGCACGATGCCGGAAATGGCCCCTGCATCCCTGATGGTAAGCCCCGGGGAGAACTTCTTCTTCTCCTCAACATCAGAACCTTCATTGATCTTTTCCTCTCTCTGCTCAATGACGGGTTCGATCACGATGTTATTGACACCCACGAGTTTGATTTGCTCAAGTATTTCTTCCTGGGCTCCGGTACCAATGGCAAGCATGGCAATTACCGCTGCCACGCCAAAAATAATACCTAGCGCTGTTAAAATGGATCGCACCTTGTTAGCGATCACAGCATCGATAGCGATATAAAGATTGGCCAATAGACGTTCCTGGTCCATATGATCCTTTTCTAGGAGTTGGGCTTTTGCTCAGCACCCACTTCTTTTCTGGCCCCACCCCGTTGCTCCCGCATCTTTTGGAACCGCTCGTATTGTTCCGGTGTTACTTCGCGGGTTGTACCATCTGGCATGGTGATGGTCATGGATTTCCCGGCAGGGGATGTTGTTTCATTCTGCCTGTCTTCTCTATTGCGCCTTCCCTGCATGGATGCCAGCAACATTACCTCTTTACCCTCGGAGCCCCTTGGAATGGAGAGATATACCCTGTCATCCTCGTCCAGTCCCGAAAGTATGACGGCTTCGTTGCTGTTGGTCTCACCGACTTCCACTTCTTTCTTTTGCGCGTTGATTCCCGATTTAAGGTATACAAAGGTGATCGAGTCGTTTTCGGTGTGCAAGCTCTCCAGCGGAACCGACAAGGCCTCCTCAATCTCCTTTACAATGATGCGGTTGCTGGTGGTCATTGCAGGTTTGAGTAAAGGATCGGAACCTTCAATTTCGATGGTTGCCTCAAATACCTTGCTATCGGAATTGGGTCGCTGCTCCCCGACATTGGATACGCGAATGACCTTTCCCGTTAATTTTTTTTTGGGAAAAGCATCCAGCCCTACTTCGACTTTTTGACCAAC
>CAYSMO010000404.1:0-1849 GCA_964432125.1 uncultured Bacteroidaceae bacterium
TTGTTAATACCTGCCTATATTTGAGATAGACTGATTAGTTACCTTTCATATAATGCTTGTTTTATTTTTTCCTTTTTTCATGTTGCTGTGAAAGAATTCATACGCCCCCATATCAACAACTCCATTCTTAATGCGTGGATTAGCATCCAGATCATGATTAACATCTTTGGGAACGGCCTGATTATCTCCGGCATCAATGCAGGGAGAATTTAATGTGAGACGGAGATCATCATCTGCAAATTCCGGGGCTTCACTATTGACTGATTCTCCTTCATATCCGTCCTGAACATTGCTGAATGATACATTAGGTTTGGATCGCTCATTAAAAATCCCAGGCCATTCTTCTGCCTGATTTCCCCAGATAATACAGTTCATAATCTCCGGATCACTGTCCCGATTGCTGACGGCACCACCCCTTGAGGATTGATTTCGACTCATGGAGCAGTTTATTATCCTTGATTGGCTGTGATTTACATTGTAGATGGCACCACCGGTCAAACCTGATTTATTTTCAATAAACAGACAATTAACGACTGTTGGATTACTGTACCAGTTATTGTACAAGGCTCCACCATCTTCACCTGACTGGTTGTTTTTGAATATGCAATTTACCACCAGCGGGCTGCTTCCTATTTCGTTACCACCATTCATGAGTCCTCCTCCTTCTTGCTGCGAGCGATTGTTTATAAAACTGATATTGATAAAGCTTGAGTTACTTTTCTCCCAATTCCTTATTCCCCCTCCATCAGCAAAAGCAGAATTGAGTGTAAATACACAATTTCGTATGGCGGGACTTCCGTTATAATTTCTCATGCCGCCTCCGCCATCATGGGGCCACTCTTTTGCGTTGGCATTTCCTCCCGTGACAATGAATCCATCCAGTATTGTTGCAGGAGACAGCATATGGCCCACAAGAACATTGTATGCGTTTTCTTCATTTCCTTTAAAACCCTGATCATTCGAATTCAGATCTCCGCTCAATATCGTTTTATTATTTTCCCAATCCCTCTCATTCACTGAAATCTCCCCCCCTTCAAATCCACCATATATTGCAACTCCCTCTTTAAGAATAAAGCTTTTATGCCGATCGGTAATACCGTCGATAGTATCTGTAGGCTTATAGGTTCCTGCTGTAACCCATATCTCATCACCATTTTTTGCTTTATCAATGGCATCCTGCAAATTGGTATAGGCGGTTTGCCATGATTTACCATCCTGCCGGGAAGCAGAATCTGCATCAACATAAATAATATACTGCCGAACCCGTGTACAACCTGTTGACAGGAAAATTATGATTGAAAAAAACAGCATAATAAATTTACAGAAATGTTTCATCTTGATTTAAATTTATTATAAATCAATTAAATAAGTTCCATCTGCACAATTCACCCAAACCATTCCGTTTTCAAATTCTCTTGTAAAGGTCATTCCGTCATTGCTTATTTGAACTTCACCAATTGGATTACCGGTCACAATTGTATCATACTGTGAATGGTATTCCCAACTAACATCAAACCATCCTCCTCCTTCAGGGTCGTTTTGCATATCTGAGAAACCAAAATAACTACCTGGGCCCATTGACACAAGAAATGCAGCTATCCCAAATTCCAAAAACTCATCCTTAGTAAAGGATTTTTTAGTACAGTCTAATTGAAAACAGCCATCTAAACAACCACCATCATCGGGGAAATACGGCATGTGCACAATAATCGGAATCCCATTTTGTGTTTCTTTAATGGAATTTTTTATTTGTTTGGCAGCAGTTTCACCTAAATTCCACATCCAAAATTCATTGTTCCTGGCAAAGGGAATGCCCTCAAGAGCATCCAAAATAGCTTCCTCTGCCAAA
>CAYSMO010000405.1:0-1829 GCA_964432125.1 uncultured Bacteroidaceae bacterium
ATACAACATTCAATTCCTGCCCCCTAAATTCTTGTTCATAAAGTGTTAGTATTATCCCTTTATTTTATTGGGTTTGCGTTGATATATTTCTTAACATGCTCCCTAAATATCAAAAGGAGATACACCATGGCTTATATCATGCACAAGAAAATCAGCGGGAAGACTTACTACTATGCTGAACAGAGGGTCTGGAAGGACGGCAAATCACGCAGGGAGTGGCAGAAGTACCTGGGAACCATAGACAGTATCATGGATGCTGTTGAAGGCAAGCCGCTCGTACCAGACCATGCTGTCTTGTTTGAATTGGGGGGAGTGGCATCCTATCTTTCGCTGGCAAAAGAGATCCAAATGGTTGAAAAGATTGACCGTATGCTCCCTAAACGAAAGCAGGGGCTCAGCATCGGGGAGTATCTTTTAATCGCTACCATAAACCGTGGATTGGAAGCGGTAAGTAAGCGGAGTATGTGGTCGTGGTTTCAGAACACTGTATTATTAAATCATTTCTCCGGAATAAAGAAAGAGCAATTAAGCTCCCAGCGTTTCTGGGATCATATGAATCTGATTCCGGAAGAGAAGATTACACCACTCTGGTTAGAGGTGCTAAACAGTGCCTTGTCGTCAGCTCAAATGGATTTATCGAGTGTATCCTTTGATGAAACAAATTTCTACACATTCATCAGCACGTTTAATCAGCGCTGTAGTATCCCTCAGCGGGGGAAGAACAAGCAGGGCAGATCGAACCTGCGCCAGGTGAATTACGCGCTGTTTTGTTCAAAGGAAAATCATTTACCACTATATTTTGATGTATACCAGGGCAACCTGCATGATGCAACGAAGTTCAAAGAGATCCTGCCCGGATTTAAAGCTGCTTTCAAAGACAGGATCACACCGGGGTCCACGATGACCATTGTATTTGACAAAGGGAACAATTCCCCGGAGGCGATTGAGGAAATTGATCAATCATCCTTTCATTTTGTAGGATCCTTAAAGCTGAATGATCATGCCGAACTGGCCTCGATCTCAAATATGGATGAGAGATTTGAATCAACCGGCCACCCGCAATTAGAGAGTCTGAAGGCACTACGTGTGGAAAAGGAGGTTTATGCAAAACAAAGAACAGTAATTGTAACCTTCAATCAGAACCTGTACGATGATCAGCTCAAGACCTTGTATACTGATCTGGAAAGATGTCAGGGAAAACTCTCTGAACTGAGCCACCGGTTAACAGACAGGGCAGAGGGTCTGGTAACGAGGGGCAAAAAACCCACCAGAGCATCCGTTGAGAAAAATGTAAAGGAGATATTGAAACGGCAATACATGAAACAATTGATTAAGGTGGACTATCAGGAGAAAAATACCATCCCGTTGATACAATATTCTCTGGATGGGGAGGAGTTTGCAAACTTAACCGATACTTACCTGGGCAAAAAGATCCTGTTCACAGATAATCACGATTGGAAAACAGAAGATATCATACTGGCTTATCATGGCCAACATGTCATTGAGAATATATTCAAAGAAACCAAGGACACTAAGACGGGGTGCTGGTGGCCACTGAACCACTGGACCGACCAGAAAATCAAAGTTCACGGCTTATATTGCACAATCACGCTATTAATGAGGGCGCTAATGATGATGAAAACAAGGGAAGAAAACATTAACCTGTCACTGGGCCGGCTACATAAATCTTTAAATGGTATCAAACAGGTGATCAATATCTATCCAAAGCAGAAAGGGCAAGGGAACAAAAAGGAACGCAAGTCCCAGACGCTAACCAGGATGGACGAGATCCAGGAAAAGCTCTTCGATCTCTTCAAGATGAATGACTA
>CAYSMO010000406.1:0-1829 GCA_964432125.1 uncultured Bacteroidaceae bacterium
GTCAGTATATCTGTCCGAATGACCTGATGGTGCTCGATAAGTCCACCAACAAGGCCTTTAACAGAGCCGTCGATATGTGTTGGGAGTGCTACAGCTGCGTGAAGATCTGTCCAAACCAGGCGATTGAGGTGCGCGGTTATGCCGATTTTATGCCACTGGGTGCGGCTGTCCAGCCACTGCGCAGTACCGATGCCATCATGTGGTCGGTGCGATTCCGCAACAAACAGGTCAAGCGGTTCAAATTCCCAATCCGTACCATTCCCGAGGGAACGCTCTCTCCCAGCGGAGGTTTTGCTGAAGGCGGTGATGACCTGCAGAGCCCGGAGCTTAGAACGGAACCTGAAAGTATCGGAACAGGTCTGTACAAAAAATAGAAACGTGGAGCTTTACCGGAACATATCTCTACAGATAATCAAAAAATTAAAGAAACATATAAATGAACGGAGCAGATTTTGAAACAGTACTCGTGGAGACCGATCTTCTGATCCTCGGCGGAGGCATGGCGGCATGCGGTGCGGCATTCGAAGCTTCGCACTGGGCAAAGAAGAACAACCTGAAGGTGACACTGGTCGACAAGGCAGCGATGGAGCGCAGCGGTGCCGTAGCCATGGGATTATCTGCCATCAATTTATACCTCGGACTGAAAAACGGAAAAAACAGCATTGAGGACTATGTTACCTATGTAAAAAATGATCTGATGGGGATTGCACGGGAGGACCTGGTGGCAAACATTGCCCGTCATGTCGACTCGTCAGTTCACCTTTTCGAAAAGTGGGGACTCCCCATCTGGAAGGATGACGATGGCAACTATGTGAACGAGGGACGCTGGCAGATCATGATCCATGGCGAGGCCTACAAAAACATCGTCTCCGAAGTTGCTAAAACGGCGCTGAAGGAGCTCGGCGAAAATGGCAAATATTATGAACGCATTTTTATCACCGAACCAATCATGGAAGAGGGCCGGTGTGTTGGCGCTGTCGGCTTCAGCGTTCGGGAGATGAAATTCTATGTATTCAAAGCCAAAGCGGTTCTCGATGCAATGGGAGGCGCCGTTCATATCTTCCGTCCGCGATCCGTGGGAGAAGGCCTTGGCCGATCCTGGTATCCTCCCTTCAACTCGGGAGCAGGTGCCTACTTTACCCTGAAGGCCGGTGCAGAGATGACCTGTCAGGAGGTGCGCTTCGTCCCGGTACGATTCAAAGATTCTTACGGTCCGGTTGGTGCCTGGTTTCTGCTCTTTAAGTCGAAGGCGACCAACGCCAAAGGAGAGGATTACATGGTTACACGGGCCGGCGAACTTGAGAAGTGGGCCCCCTATGGCACAGTGAAGCCTACCCCTGCCAACCTCAGGAATTACCTGATGTTGCTGGAGCTGGAAGAGGGGAACGGCCCGATCTATATGCATACCGAAGAGGCGATAAAGAAGCTGGTGGCCGATATTCCTGATGAGAAAGAGGCGAAACGGAAACTCAAACACCTGGAGGCTGAAGCGTGGGAGGATTTTCTCGATATGACCGTCAGCCAGGCACTTAACTGGGCCTCTCACAACATTATGCCCGAAGAGACACCCTCCGAGATATCGGCCTGCGAACCCTATTTCATCAGCTCCCATTCCGGGGCATCGGGTGCATGGGTCAGCGGACCAAAAGACCTGGCAGATGAGGAGACCCACTGGGGATACGATAACCTTACGACTGTACCGGGGCTGTTTGCTGCAGGTGACGCATCGGGCGCATCATCACATAAATTCTCGTCAGGCTCATTTACAGAGGGGCGGATTGCCGGAAAAGCGGCCATTGCCTTCTGCGTTGATAACCCCGACCTTCCCG
>CAYSMO010000407.1:0-1802 GCA_964432125.1 uncultured Bacteroidaceae bacterium
GGAACCATAGCAAACTCGTGTCCGAGAGAATTGAATAGCTGGTCGCTTGTTACAAGCGGTATACCAGTTACCGCGTCCTGAACCACCGATCCATATCCGATCTGCGGAAGCAGCCAGAAGTAATCAAACTTAAAATTCAGGATGAATAGCGGAATGATAAATGAGATGATGATGATAACATATTGTATCTGCATGTTCTTCGTAACACCCAGCATACCAGAAATCAGGGTGTAGGTAAGCACAACTGTGCCTCCGATGATAACAGATAAACTATAGTTGAGACCCAGAATCCATTTGAACATAAGTCCGATACCACCAAACTGACCTACGCAATATGCAATTGAAATGAGTATGGCAATGATCGCACCGGTAGCTCTCAGTGACTGCGAATAATATCTGTCGCCAATGAAATCTGCAGCGGTATATTTGCCATATTTCCGGATCTGTCCGGCCATCAGTATTAATAGCAATACATAACCACCCGTCCAGCCTACGACATAGGCCAGACCATGATAACCTGATCCGTACATCAGTGCGGCCATTCCCAGGAAGGAAGCTGCACTCATCCAGTTTGATGCAATAGCCATACCTGAGCCCACCCTTGAGATCCCCCGGCCTGCAGCGTAAAAGTCGGTGGTGTCCTTTGCCCGGAAGAGAATACCCACCATAACAAAGAGTATAAGTATGGTAATCAGTATGATAGCTGGTCCGGCTTTGAATCCGCCTTCAAGCTGGGTTGCGGCAGTCGCAGCCTGCAACATCGCCGGAGCAAGCAGTAATATCGTTGGAAGTAATATCTTTTTCATATCAGTTTCTATATTAATCTTCTATTCCCAGTATTCTGTTTCGCCTGTCAGTTCGAATACAATACAGCCAGCAAAGTCCTACAAAAAGAACAAGCAGGAACACTGCTGTATAGAAGTAGTGGAAAGGAAATCCCAAAAAAATAAAATCTGTAAGCGCCGATTGGTTATGGATCAGGTATTTTTCCATAATCCCGGGTAATTTGGTTTTTATTTCTTCTGAAAGCGACTCGACATTACCTGCACTTATTTCAACAGGCAGTATCCTGTTCCTGGCATCAAGCTCTGAAAGTCCGAGCATGGGTCCAAGCTTTTTTGCCAGCTCCATCTTGGCACCGACATATTCTTCATCTCTGATGTTTGTGATCCTGCTTCGCAGCGACTCAAATCCGGAAACTGTTGCAAGGTATTCAGACTGAATAGAATCGTGGAAAAGCTTGAGCATTGCGTGACTCATTGCCCCGGACAGGATGGTTCTTTCCTCATCGGATATGGCAATTTTTCCAAGCACAGAGAGCGTTGATTGCCCTAACATCTGAAGGTCATTTGTTGAGGCTTCACCGCTTTTTACTGCATCCCAGCTGCCAATGAAAGCTGTGTATGCAGGTTCAGGAACAGGTTTCTCTATAATCCTGAGAAGGATATGAAAACCGAAGATGGCTATAAACCAGATAGATGCCAGCCATATGACAAGATTCCTGTTGAATCTTGCCTGTGGGGTGGTCGGTTTAAAAAAACTAATGTGGTACGAGTTGTCAGGTTCGTTCATAGTTATTTAATTCTGTTATTGGGTTCACAATGCTGTGCAAGATAGAAGATTTTTTCGACTTTTTTAACATACTTTTTTCAGCGATTTTCAGAAGGAGAATAGCCTGTATATATATCCCGGCAGGAGATTACGTTTTTTCTTTAATGCTGAAAAGTCAGGTCGGATTATGTCATTGGATATTCAAAGATTGGCTCGTCATTCATGGCCTTTTCTTTCATCTCCTGAATTTC
>CAYSMO010000408.1:0-1799 GCA_964432125.1 uncultured Bacteroidaceae bacterium
TAGTCAGCAATTTTAATTAATGGGAATACACTTTCCACGTCTTCAGTTTTATATAAAGGCTGTGGATCTTCATGTTTGGAGTACCCTTTCTTTTTCGCCCATTCCGCTTCTTCAACCTGCAGTTTGGCTGCGTCGTTTAGCAAGATTTCCATAAGATCCCGGGTAGCCTCTGTGCAATATATTGGGCCGTTAAACCCTTCTTTAATAAGTTTGGGCAGGTAACCCGTATGATCAATATGCGCATGGGTAATAATAATGGCGTCAATTTCTGACGGATCCACCGGGAAGGGCTCCCAATTGAGCAACCGCAACTCTTTCAATCCCTGAAACATGCCACAATCGATCATCACTTTAAAATCATCCATCTCCAACAGGTGTCTTGATCCGGTAACAGTTCCCGCAGCACCTAAGAATCTGGCCCTTACATTCATATTGATACATTTAAGGTTTTAAGTAAAATCTTTGAACATCAGCAGGGGCACGACATCACCCTGTTGTAACAACTCCGTTTCACCGCACAATTCAACAAATCCATTACAATGGAGTAAATTGGCATGGTCTCCTGACCCCCTTCCCTTCCTTGGATAAGCCATGACTCTGCCACGCTCGTCGATTACTGCACATACAGGCATAAAGAAGGTCTTTCCTGTTTTGTTAGTATACTCCTCTCCGAGTACTGCGTACCCGGGTAAAGTCTCCACTGCTCCCAGCGATTTGTACAGCCATGGAACAAAATATTTCCGGTAGCAAACCAGGGTAGAAACCGGATTGCCCGGAAACGCAAATACAGCCTTAGGTCCAGCCATCCCAAACCAAAAAGGTTTACCGGGTTTTTGGTTTACCTTATAAAACACCTTCGTCACACCCAGACCAGACATTATTTCCGGAATATAATCGTATTTACCCATAGAAACACCCCCGCTCATGATAAGCACATCATGCGCCTGAATAACCTGCGTCAGCACTCTTTTCATTTTTTCAGGGTCATCTTCAAGGTGATACAGATCTGCCTGTATACCCTTCAAAATAAGGGATGCCCTGATCGCATGAACATTCGACTTCCTTATCTGATGAGGAAGGGGCTTACGGTCGATATCTATCAACTCATTTCCCGATGACAATATGGCCACATTGGGTTTCCTGGTTACCTGTATCCAGGCTTTACCTATACTGGCGGCAACCCCAATTTCGGCGCTACCCATTACACAGCCGCTTTTAATCAGCGCATCTCCCTTTTTCACATCTGTCCCCTGCAGGTGTATGTTTTTCCATCTCGAAAAGACAGCCGGATCGGTTTTTAGCCTGGCCATTCCGTCTTCAATATCAAGATCTTCATAAGGTATGACCAAATCGGCACCATCAGGTCTTACTGAGCCCGTCATAATTTCAATACAACCATCCGTGTTTTTGATGTGCTTTGCAGGTTCTCCTGCAGCCTGGATGGCCTCTACCTTGAACGTTTTCAATCCAGCCCTGATGTGCTTATACGATACGGCCACACCATCCATCATTATCCTGTCAAAAGGTGGAAAATCCATGTTTGCAACCAGGTCCTCGCGTAATATCCTTCCGGATGCCTCCTCGAGCCGTACCCTTTCCATCCCAAAATCCATGTGGTGTTCCAGTACCAACTGCAATGCCCTGGCTACTTCAATCATAATTCTTTTTAAATCCCGAAATTGAGTAAATCCATAAAATAACGCACTGGATATGGAGCTGATTATTCCGGCAGGAACTCCATGACCGGTAAGATCACCAAGATAAAACAAATAATTTCCGTCAACTGGAGGAAGAAAATC
>CAYSMO010000409.1:0-1799 GCA_964432125.1 uncultured Bacteroidaceae bacterium
TTTTTATATTAGCGCTTGATATAACTGAAAATCTATCAAATTATGAAAATCGCACTGAGACTGATACCTGCAGTTATTACCGCACTCATTCTTACCGGTTGTAGTGCCGGAGGAGGAAATGTCGCCAATCCCGGAAAAGTTTCCTCTGCCACCGGCTGGTCATATAACAATGAAGAAAATGGCGGTTTTGAAGTTTCGTCTGCAATTGAGCAGGAAACGGGTCCTGGATTAGTTTTTATCGAAGGTGGTAATTTTACCATGGGAAGGGTACAGGATGATGTGCTCTATGAATGGAACAATGTAGCCCGTCGGGTTACTGTCGCATCCTTCTATATGGATCAGACAGAGATCACCAATGTCAACTGGAGGGAATATGTTTACTGGCTTGACAGAGTATTTGGTGTAAACAATAAGCAGGTTGTTCGTAATGCACTTCCCGACACACTGGTTTGGAGAGATCCTCTGGGCTTCAATGAGCCTTACGTTGAGACTTATTACCGTCACCCGGCTTTTAGTGAATATCCGGTTGTAGGTATTGACTGGCTTCAGGCAAACGACTATGCAATCTGGCGTACCGACAGGGTAAACGAGCAGATTCTGGTTAATAAAGGTGTGTTTGAGTCAATCAAGACCGACCAGGTAGATGAGCGTAACTTCAATACAGAAGCTTATCTCTACAATATTTATGTTCCCGATGATGGCAACCAGATTCCCAGCCTGCATCCAAGACAGGATACCAGGGGTGTTCGTATGGAAGATGGATATGTACTGCCTAATTACAGGCTTCCAACTGAAGCTGAGTGGGAATTTGCAGCACTGGCACTTATTCAGAATTCAGTGGATGAACTGATCTGGGACAGAAAAGTATATCCGTGGAACGGCCATGTTGTCAGAAATGATAATCCACGTTACATGGGTGACATGAGAGCTAACTTTATCAGGGGCCGTGGAGATATGATGGGCGTTGCAGGTAGTCTGAATGACAATGCAGCTATCACAGCTCCGGTTCGTTACTACTGGCCAAATGACTATGGTCTTTACTGTATGGCTGGTAACGTAAGCGAATGGGTTCTTGATGTTTATCGTGCGCAATCCTATCAGGACGTATCTGGTTTCAGGCCATTCCGTGGAAATGTGTTCCAGAAAATGGTACTCGATCCAAATGGTAATCCGGTGATCGACAGTCTCGGACGAATTAAGCGTGAAGAGATCACTGAAGCTGATGCTCAGGGAAGATACAATTACAGGAAGGCAGACTATCGTAACCATCTCGATGGAGATGTTCAGTCTGTACTAGCAACAGGCGAAGTGGATACTACCGGATACAGGGGAACAGGTAGTATGTATATGAATCAGGGCTCCGACCGCAGTTCGCTCATTAATGATGAAGTGCGAGTAATAAAAGGTGGTTCATGGAAAGACAGAGCATATTGGTTAAGTCCCGGCGAAAGAAGATACCTGTTGCAAACGGAAGCCAGAGATGATCTGGGGTTCAGATGTGCAATGAACAGGGTAGGTTCACCCAGCGGATTCTAATCATAGCTGATAAAATATTTGAAGGCTGTTCGCTTCCGGCGCACAGCCTTTTTTTTTACAGATAGTAACGAAGCTTGATTAAGGAAATACATACACACTTTCTGAAAGCAGGAAGCCTTTCTACCGATTCACGCAGGATCCGTCCGGGCGATATGTTTGTTGCATTGAAGGGAGCACATTTTGATGGAAACAAATTCGTTGATCAGGCTCTTGCATCAGGTGCCGGCTGTGTCATCACCGACGATACCGCACGGCAGAAGGCT
>CAYSMO010000410.1:0-1795 GCA_964432125.1 uncultured Bacteroidaceae bacterium
GACAATGTGTTGGCAGGCCGAATTGCGCAAACACAACATCCGTGTGCAACTCATCAATCCAAGCGAGGTCACCACAGCATTTGGAAACGATGAACGGACGGAGAGGGATCCGCAGCCAAACCGTTTGCGAAGTGTGGATATCGCCCACTCCATCGTGTGCGCTTTGAAAATGGATGACCGGGGATTTATACCCGAAATGACCATATTTGCCACCAATCCATGGTAATGCGACGCTGGTAAAGAGCGAATAACACTAAAGACTCAAATCGATCTTCTCCGTATAATCGACAGGTATGCTGAACGGTATACCATGGGCTTTTATCCTCACCTTCCCCAGATACCTCAAATCTCTTTCCCGCTTTGAAAACAGCCCCAAAACAGCCCCGATTGAATTTAACTGAAGATCTTTTAACGAAATGTCCAGTTCAAGCGGAACGGAAAAATCAGAAAGCCCCCTGGCAGTGATGTCCAGTGTTTTGCGTATCCCTGCAACTTTTTTAGTATCGAGATATACATCCAGTTCCACGTCCCGGATGTATACCGATGCTTTGTTGGGATTATAAAAAAAGGCCTCGCCACTCAGCCGGGCATGCGTGAATCCCTCCATTTCCAATGCAAGGTTCTCTATGGTTTTAAATTCCGGGGCAAGCGGTTTATGGCATCCGGCCAGAGCATACAATAAAACGACGCCACAAATAATAATCCCCGGCTTGAACAATTCCTTATATTTATTTGTATTTGAAAGCCGGCTATTTCGTACCTACCTGAAAATCAAAGGTGAGATACTCCCAGGTAAATGTAACGGCACCACTCTCACTGATATCAAATGTCATCTCCTCCTTCATTTCGATGGTTCGTTCCGTATCTACGGTAAACCGCATCAGGTCCTTTTCAGGATCATATTTGTACGCCCCCCATTGCTCCGGTACCTTATTGAGAATAACGGTCCAGGAGTCCCCTTTTTTTGGAATAGTGAAAAGGGAGTAACTGCCGGCAGGCACCTTGTTACCCTCTATCACCACATCTTTATCCACTTCAAAAATGGTGGCTTCATTGGCACCTGTTCTCCAAACCTGATCGTATGCCACAAGGTCACCCCAAACGATGCGTCCCTTTACCCTTGGAGAGTTGTACTTAATTTGAATCTCGACTCCATTCACAGAAGCTTCGGCTTTGGCAGGTGGACTCTTTTGAGCGCACGATACTGTGAATACGAGTAAAAATGTAAGCATGAATACGCTATTGAGAAAAAAGCGGCTCAGTGTTATATTTTTCATTTTTTTGCGGTTGATTATCATTTTATATCATTGAAAAACTAAAATTTAACAAATGTTATGCCAATCCCTTTCCGGATGGTTCCATTATCTTACCGGGGTACTGATCCACCAATTGCCGAGTGGTTTTTCTTGCCCTTGCATGTATCACCAGCTCCAGCAAGCATCCAATTACTTACAGCCGCCGATAGGGGACTTCAATCCGGATCTTTGGGCCACCTTTTTAGACCTGAAATAAAACAAAAAGTGGGGTCTTTGGCAAATGGAAATGTAATCAATTTTCATAAAAGACAAGATTGTCGTTTTCATAACATCAAAATAACCTTTTGTAGACAGTAAGGCTTTGACCACTGCTTTATGTACCGATGGACTCACACAATTTCCCTGCGGCCTCATTGAACTCCTCCATAATATTCTGTACGATCTCTCCGGCGGGTTGAATGCCGCGGATCGCTGCAGATACCTGGCCGATCTCCAATTCTCCTGATTCCAGCATGCCTTCGAACATCCCTTTTTTAGCC
>CAYSMO010000411.1:0-1778 GCA_964432125.1 uncultured Bacteroidaceae bacterium
GTACACCGTCGACCAGCGGAGCTTCCGGACCGGGAACAACCAGGTCGATGTTGTGTTCGAGGACCGCTTTTTTGACCGCTTCAAAATCTTCGGCCGCAATGTTGAGGTTGGTGCCGACCGTAGCGGTTCCGGCATTGCCCGGAGCAATAAAAAGGTTATTGCTTTTCTTACTCTGGGCGATCTTCCATGCCAGTGCATGTTCGCGCCCCCCTGCACCAAGGATCAGGATATTCATGTCTGTATGGGTTTGGGTTTTAGGGAAGGATATTTTTTCTGTAGTTTTTTGGCTTCCTTCTTGAAATTATCAGTAAGCTCAATACTATAGCTCATTTAAAAAGTCTTTTAAAGGTGTAGCCTTCATTTTACCTTGCTCAATAAGCTGCAGTTCTTTAAGCCCCTGTTTAATATTTTCTTTTATTTCTTCCTTTGTAGGTTCCGGTAAATCGAGCTCAGCCTCAATCCTTTCAAATTTTTTCTTGATCACTTCCCAATCATGAATTGGAATTACAACACTGACAGTGTTACCGTTTTGGTCGGATATATATTGTAAGTTCATAATCTTAAATTTTATCGGTTTTAATAACCCTGTTGTTATAGAACTGTTTAGCAAGTATTCAAAATTAAGAAAAAATGTGGTTATCCACAATTTGAGATTCAAATCAATGGCTAATTTTCCTCTTGTTTTAAAAGAACGGAGGGCAGTGAGCCTGCTGTCTGTTGCGATAATGAGGAAGATGCCGCTGAAGTATCTTTACTCAATGACGAGGGGTTCATAGCAATGGAATTATCAGTTTCTGCCTGTCATAAAGAGGCTTTTGTATTTACTCAGGTGTTTTTTGTACCATCTTCTGCTCGACAGGTTTTTTAACAGGTGCCGTCTTAGCTTGCGGTCGTGCAATGCACGAACAGGTTTTTTGATATAGCTATGGGTGATACGGAAGTAGAGGTTCCTTGCAAGAATGATCCATCGAAAACGCAGGTTGGTATTGTATCTGAAGGTATAGATTTTTCCTGCCCGTTTGTGTCCGTACCGATCCAGGTATGCTGTTCCGAAGGTGGCGTCGCAAGCTGCTAAATAGCCGGCTGATTGTCGTTTGTATATGGACAGGGATTGAAACAGGTCAACGGGATCACTCCGCTTTCCGATCAGGTAGAAATCGTACAGATTCCGCAGCGAGAATTGGGCCAGCCGGTGTCCGTTGTGTTCCAGTTGCGAGTGGATGAAATTGTGCAGGAGCTTGTGGCGGTCGGAAAGGACATAGCAACCTGGTATTGCTGAAGGACGAACAAGTTCATTGCTCACATCCTCTACATGAAGCGCTTCGGAGTATTTTTTTCCAACCGGCGTGCGGTGGATCTCTACCGGAGCAGCAGCTTCCTTCTTATGCAGACGGGGGTAGTGCTTGATCTGATGCTTCTCTTCTGTATCGAAATGCCTTTTTTGGAAGTATCCCTCCTTGAGCAGTATTCTTGCAGCCTTTTCAAGCACTGCATCAGGAACCATGAAATCAATATCCAGCATAATCCGTTCTGCCGGATGACTGTATAGCTGATCGATGATATGACCGGCCCCTTTGAGAAATATGGGCTCAATTCCTGAATCATTCATCAACCGGGTGATCTCCTCCATCTGCTCCAGCAGTGCTTCGGTACGCTTTTCATTGAGCTCAGCGACCATTTTGAGATAGGAGAGCAGTTCGGTGGAAAAACCCTCTTCCAGTTCATGTTTTGCGATCCTCGGGTAGAGCGCCTGCAGCAGCCAGTGCCAGTTGGCAACC
>CAYSMO010000412.1:0-1762 GCA_964432125.1 uncultured Bacteroidaceae bacterium
AATGGCGGCGATCATTTTCGCCGGAACAAATGGTTTAATGATCCATCCTGTTGCTCCAGCTGACTTCGCCTCCATTTTTTTCTCTGTTTGCGATTCGGTAGTCAGGAAGAGGATCGGAACCATTTTGTAATCGGGCATCTGCCGTACGGACCTGATCAATTCGATCCCGTCCATCTCAGGCATATGGAGGTCAGTGATAATAAGGTCAATTTTATCCCCTGTCAGGAATTTCTGTGCATCCTTGCCATCAATTCCGACCAGGACGTTAAAGCCTTCGTTTTCAAGCGTGAAGCTTACAACTTCACGGATGCTTTCTGAATCGTCAACAATTAAGATAGTTTTTGCCATGGTGTTACCATTTTGTAATTATTATTCTGTGGTTCTTTTTTTTAATTTTTTCTACTATGTCAGAACAGTTCAACTTCATCATCATCATCATTATTTTCAGGCTCCGGAATATTCATTTGGCCTTTGCCTTCGATCACATTGTTATGGATGATTCTTTCACTTGCTACAGTATACAGTGCCTCAATCTCCTTCAGATTTTTTATTTTGTCATAGTCATTGGGACGGTGCTCTTCATCGAGTAGCCGGTCATTGATCATATTCAGACTCTTGATGATCTCTTTGAGTACATTGTCAAAGAGATCGTAATAGTCTACATAGTTGATTGTCTCTTCCAGTCTGTTGATGATATCCTTGCTCAGCGAGTTGTTTTGTTGCAGTAGCTCATCCAACTGCAGGTTTTCCGCATCAAGTCTTTCAAGGATCTTGCTGATTTTTACCATGAGCCTTATCTGCTCCTTCTCGAGGTAGCTTCCAAGCTCGCCGTGGTCTTTGTATATGATTAGTTTTGAGGAGTACTTCATTGTCTGTTCGATCTCACTGTGCATCTCATTCCTCTTGCTCAATATGTCTTCTGCGAGCGATGCCAGCTGATAAATGATGCTGGGAGATTGAAGAGGGGCCTGATCTGCACCTGTCTTCTTTTCGATGGTTGAAGCCAGGGTCTCGAAGCTTTTTAGTGGTTCGTAGATCTCATCCTCCCAAATCGTGTAGATCGTATCGAATTGTTTGAGGAGATCGGTCAGATCGCTGTTAAATTGACTGAGATTAAATGAATCCAGTAAAAGAATACTCTTATCAAGTTTATTTTTGATCCCCCGGGTAATTGTAGTCTCTGAATTTTTTCCTTCATAAGAGAAGTCATTCGATATGTTTGATACCAATGTGAGGTCACTCGCGATGATTTGAAAGTTTTGGGTGATTACCTCCAGCGCCTTTTGGTACTCCTTGCTGATGAGAATCAGCTGTGCTGCCTGAAGCCCTGAAATATCTGAAATCAATGGAAATTTTGCATTTTTCTCTTCAGTATTCTCTGAATGGTTATTTGTTTCAATATCCTTCTTCAGGCTATCAACGATATTCATGTGCGATGTCTGAATATGCTCTATTTTCTGCCTGATGATATCATGGTATTGCAGGTGGGTAATGATGTTTCCAATGCTGTTTTTGGAGTTCTCCATCTTCTTTTTCAGTAGTGCAAGGTGCGAATTTGATTCGCGCTCCTTTTTGTTGATTAGGATGCTGGAGGCTCCCAGGTCCTCATAAAAGCTGAAGACCTGGTTTACCGAATCATCGTAAAATGATTGGGAATTATTGTGAAGGGTATTTGTTTTGGTTTTCAGTTGCTCAAAAGCCTTGCTGAGTTTTGAAAGGTTTTCCTGTATCTGGATGGCAGTTTTTTCCCATTTGCTGATGA
>CAYSMO010000413.1:0-1751 GCA_964432125.1 uncultured Bacteroidaceae bacterium
GCATGAAAATTAATTATATGCTGTCTGCTTATCCTGAAAAAAACAGCCGGATCCAGCAACTCCTCGAGCTTCTCAAGGGGATAACTGATTCCGAAATTCCGTGATTCAAAAGTGCGTAGAAAGGTGCTCTTTTCCAGGGTATAAAACAGGGCAGCATCGGAGGTGTTGATGATCCAGATGCCATCACCGATATTCACGGAAAACCGCTGCTTGTATAGCGGTTCCCTGCGGTTCATGCGTTCCATGATCTCCCTGAGATCGCCTAAGTCCCCCAACCCCTTCAATTTCTTGTATTTGTCAATACTCCTTGCAAGCTTTACCTTGTCAACGGGCTTCAACAGATAGTCTACACTGTTCAGCTCAAAAGCCCGGATGGCATACTCGTCATAGGCGGTGGTAAAGATCACAAACGAACTGGTCCCTACCTGACTGAAAATATCAAAACTCAGTCCGTCGGCCAACTGAATATCGAGCATCATCAGATCAGGGGCGGGATTTGATCGCAACCACTGAACCGCCGATTTCACACTTTCCAGGTGACCGATAACCTCGATTTCGGAATCTGCTTCAAGCAACATTTTCGATAGCCTTCGCGCAGCCGGTAGCTCATCTTCAATGATCAGGGTCCTTATCATAACTTAATCTTAAGAAGCGGTAATGATACGGAAAAATAGTCATCTGCCCGATCAATTACAACCTCTTTCCCGGAAAAATGCCGGTAGCGGTCCCGGATATTATTGAGACCCTGACCAGTCGATTCAACACCCTCCTTCCTTTGAAGATTGTTCTTTACCCTGATAGATTCATCCACAACCGCAATGGTAATCCGCAGTTCACTTTCTGAAGAGATTATATTGTGCTTGATGGCGTTTTCGACAAGCATCTGAAGAACAAGCGGAGGAATAACAAACAACATATATTTTTCATCAATGGTAACATCCATGACCAGGTTCTCACCAAACCGGAGTTTTTGCAACTCATAATAACTATTCAACTGATCGAGCTCCTCCTCAACATACACCAGGTCCTTTCCCTTCGAAGCAAGGATATAGCGAAGAAAACCGGAGAGGTTCTGGATATAATTCACCGCCTCCTCTTTCTCCTCAACAATGTCGGCCAGGCTGTTCAGACTGTTAAACAGAAAATGGGGATTGATCTGTGTTTTTAATGACTCATACTTTGCCTGAATATGGTCCTTCTCCAGCTTAACGGACCTTGAAAAATTGGACATCCACTGGTCATAAAAATATTTCATTTCATGAATTCCTGTGATCAGATAGGTGATAAGCAGCACGATCACATATTGCAATTCAACATTGGCCTTCAGATCAATGGGCAGAAAAAATGATTCTATTTCGAAAACAATAAACGTATAGGCAACTGTAAAGAGTCCGATCCCTGTCACCTCGAGAATAATATGAATATTCGGCTGCTTCTCCCAGGGAAATTTCAGCCAAAGAAACTTGACAAAAGTCAGACTGTACAGCCAGATCCCCCCGGTCATGATGCCTGTATGGCCCAGCGACAATACCAGGATATTGTCCATTCTGTATCCAACCACCAGAATCAGAATTCCGGCAATGATAACCCCAGGCAAGATCAACTGCGAAGAGCTTATTCTCTTTAGAAATCGATTCTTCATAGATTTGAAATTAAATATTTTTTCTAAAACTGAATTCGATAAAGAAACATCGGATAGAAGCCCTGCTGATAAGTTTCGTACACCTCCTCTTTGTCGAAATCAACGCCCT
>CAYSMO010000414.1:0-1747 GCA_964432125.1 uncultured Bacteroidaceae bacterium
ATCATGCCGGGCAAGGTAAACCCCGTGATCCCCGAGTATGTTATCTCAGCGGCGCATCAGATCTACAGCAACGACCAGCTGATTACCGCACTTGCGGGTCAGGGTAATTTAGAGCTGAACGCCTATTTGCCCTCCATCGGTGGTGCGATGATCGGCAGCCTGAAGCTGCTCATTTCCATGGATACTGCGGTGAAGGAGCATCTGCTCGGCGGGATAGAGATCGATGCCCGGTTGGCCGCATCAAGGCTGTTTCATAGTCAGGCGGTAACCACTGCCCTCTCGCCCCTCATCGGCTACCACCGGTCAGCCGAGCTTTCAGCATACATGAAAAAACAGCGGGTGGATATTTTTGCTGCCAACGAGGCATTGGGTATGGTAGCGGTCGACAAACTCAAAAAGATTATGACCGCCGAGCAGCTGTTGAAAAAAGGTTTTTCGGTGCAGGATATCATTGAATTTAATAAGGAGGAGCAGTGAAGGGAAGCAATGCAAAGCCACATATAGGGATTTTCGGAAGGCGGAACAATGGGAAGAGCTCGCTGATCAACTCACTGACGGGTCAGGATGTCGCCATTGTCTCCGAGGTTCCCGGAACGACGACCGATCCGGTGAAAAAATCGATTGAGATCCCGGGAATCGGGCCGGTGGTGATGATCGATACTGCGGGCATGGATGATATCGGGAAGCTGGGTGGCAAGCGTGTGGGGAGAACGCGGGACACGATCAGGAAGATTGATCTTGGGGTTCTTGTGTTGGCAATGAACCAGTTTGGAGCAGCGGAGGAGCAGATGGTCGCTGAATTTGAGAAGTGGGAGGTTCCGTGGGTGGTTGTGCATAACAAAAGTGATCTTCAGCCCGTGGAGAGCGTGTTGCTTGACAAGCTTGGTACGGAGCATGCCGGGCGGTTGATTGAATATTCATCGGTTGATCCTGTGAATAAAGAGTTGCTGGTGAAGTTGATGCGCGACCACATCCCGGAGACAGCCTATCTCTCGAAATCGCTGGTGGGTGATATCATTCGGCAGGGTGATTTGGTATTGCTGATCACTCCAATCGATGATGAAGCGCCGGAGGGTCGACTGATCCTTCCCCAGGTGCAGATGATCAGGGATATTTTAGACAATGATGCCATTGCCGTGGTGGCGAAGGAGCGGGAGATCGACACGTTGCTAAGGAAGCTGCAACCCCGGCCGGCACTAGCGATCTGCGACAGCCAGGTATTTCTGAAGGCGGATGGTTCCGTGCCGCCGGATATTCCCCTGACCAGCTTCAGTACGGTGCTGGCGCGGTACAAAGGCGACTTTGAGAATTACCTGCGGGGAACGCCCAGGCTTTCAGCATTGAAGAGTGGCGACAAGGTGTTGATTTTAGAGTCCTGCACGCACCATGTGTCGTGCGACGATATTGGGCGGGTGAAAATTCCGCGGTGGTTGTCACAGTTCAGTGGTGCAGAGCTTGAGTACGAGGTGGTGAGCGGTTTGAGCGATGTACCGGGGGAGATCACCGATTACAGCCTAGTGATTCAGTGCGGAGCATGTATGATAACACGAAAGCAGCTGATTAACAGGTTGAAGCCTGCTGTTGATGCAGGGGTTCCTGTTACGAACTACGGGATGGCGATTGCCTGGATGCAGGGGATTTACAGCAGGGCGATTGCTCCGTTTGTGAAGGAGAGCCGGACCGATACAGATTATTTATAATATGAGGATAGAGGAGATTTTACAAAAAGAGAGCTTGGAGAAGCCTG
>CAYSMO010000415.1:0-1720 GCA_964432125.1 uncultured Bacteroidaceae bacterium
ACGGCACCGCATTGATCAGCAGCTGCCGCTTTGTCCGCGCGATAATCACCTCATGGTCGATCGTATTCATAAAATAGAGCAGTCCGAGCACCCTCGCCAGGAAAAAGACAGTGAATCCGAGCGCCAGGTTAAACGGATTCAAGGCCGCCTCCAGTCCGCGCGTACCAGTCTGCCACTGCACATTATTCATCTCGTTAAGTGAGAATTGCGATCCCGAGAAAAAGGTGGCCACCGCTGTACCAATCAGCACCGTACCCACCAGTCCGTTGGTAAACAGAAATGCATCGTATGTCCTTTGACCGAGAAAATTGGAGACACGGGAACGAAACTCATAGGAGACCGCCTGGATCACAAAGGCAAAGAGGATGATCATCCAGACCCAATACGCACCGCCGAAACTGGTGGCGTAGAAGAGAGGAAAGGAGGCAAAAAAGGCGCCGCCGAAGGTTACAAGTGTGGTGAATGTGAATTCCCACTTTCTACCCAGGGTGTTAACGATGATGGTGCGTTCATTTTTGGTCCTGCCAATCGTGTAGATAAAGGTTTGACCACCCTGAACGAACATCAGGAATACCAGCAGCGCTCCAAGAAGGGAGACAATCACAAACCAGTATTGCTGAAGAGCCAGATATGACAGATTTTCAAACATGTTATTTCTCCTCCGGACCTTTTTTAATTTGTGTAGTCAATATTTTTATCTCTGCAATAAAGAGCGCCGTAAACGTCGCCATGAATATAAAGAAGGTGGTCTGCACTGCCCCGGGGCTGATCCTGGTAACAGCGGAAAGTGTTGGCATCAGATCCTGCACCAGCCAGGGTTGCCGACCGGCCTCTGCCACGATCCATCCTGCCTGGGATGCGATCCAGGGCAACGGCAGTGTCAGAAAAGCCACCCAGAGCAGCCATTTTTTGTCACCCCACCGGTTCTTCATGCTCTGTACCAGAACGATGATCGACAAAATGAGGAAGTGTCCGCCAAGAATTACCATGAGGTGAAAAGCGTAAAAATTAAGTTTCACATTCGGTATCAGCTCCTGGATCGGACGGTCCTTGTAGTAACCGTAACCAAAATACCTGAAATAGTTCTCCAACCACTCCGGATCCTCAAATTTCGCCTGTAGGCGGGCCTCCTCTGCCCCATCGTCACGCTCCTTCGCCTTTTTCAACTCCTTCAAAGTGTTAAGAGCAATAGTACCCCTTTCAATGCGTTCCACATAGGAGATAATCCCCTGTTCTGAATTACCGAATAACAGGTCGTTTATCCCGGCCACAAAACCATTGGGCGTAAGGAAGGCCATGTAGGAGAGCGCATTCGGTATCTCGAGCTTAAAGATAAACTCCTGACGCGGATTGGGGACCAGCGTTGTGTCGGTTCGCATGGCGCCGATCGCTACCAGGGGAGCGTGGGTCTGCCCGTCGTAGAGTGCCTCCATGGCAGCGAACTTCATCGGCTGCTTGCGTGCAATAATACGGGCTGAGGTATCGCCGGTAAAGATCGTGGCCACAGCAGCAATCACCCCAAAAACAGCAGCCACCAACGAACTTCTCTTTGCAAAAAGGATGTGCCTTCCCCTGAGCAGAAACCAGGCGCTGATCGCGATCACGAAGAGGGCAGCCAACAGGAAGCTGGAGGTGACCGTATGCAGGAACTTGTTCACCGCTGTCTCGGAGAAGATCACATCCCAGAAGCTGGTCATCTCGTTTCTTACGGTAAGCGGAT
>CAYSMO010000416.1:0-1718 GCA_964432125.1 uncultured Bacteroidaceae bacterium
TAAATCGAATCCCTTTTGAATTTCCTATTCTTATTATTGAAACTTCCATAATTACCTGTTTTATGTAATTACAAAATTACTACAAATATTGTTTGTACCAAAATATGCAACAATTTCTTCTTTAGTCATTTTGGATAATTTCTCTCCCAGTTTTTATGCTGGTGATGAAGCCGGGTTTTTTGTTTACTGCTATTAGGCTTTTCGGGAATAGTTAACTCAATTAATTCTTCATTTATCATCAATGTTTATGCGGTAAAAGTGGGCCAATAGTTGCTTCTTAAGCAATAAAAATGGATCGATTTATCGGGGTTTTTTATCCAAACACCGTTCTGAGAATTTCGAGTGACTTGATTTCACGCATGGCGGGATGGTGGTTGCGGTAAAAATCCAGCAGCGAATCGAGAAACATATTTCGCTTTTCCTGATTGTTAAATACTTGATCTGCTGAACTATATTCGGACGAAAAAGCGCTTTTCCACTGCAGCCCCAACTGCTTTTCGTATTCAAAATCAACAGTGTCCGGGGTCGAAGAGAACCTTCCCGCACCAATGTTGAAAAACTGTTCCGTACCGGAAAAATTTTTAGCCGGATAGAAACCAAGGTACCTGGAGAGCTGAAACAGGAAGAGAAGATGGAAGGAAGGAGAGGCAGCTACCGGCGATTCAAAGTAGGTAACCGATTGAAGTAAAAAACTGAATAGCTCGGGATTCTGCTCCTCTTCCATGATGGTCTTCAGAAGCACCTCGCTGAGGAAAATCGCCTGGGTCGATTTTACCACATCCTGACGAATTCCTGCCATCGATCGCGAAAAATCAGCCTCCCTGATCCACTGCAGATCCCGGTTGTCGCGGTAATAAATATCCAGATCCAATAAATAAAAAGGCTGAAACAGAACGGACCGGTTGCTTTTTTTCGACTTCCTGGCTCCCTTCAAAATGAATGAGGCCCTTCCCCATTGCTCCGTGTAGGCCTTGACAATCAGGCTGCTGTCGCCATACTTCACCGCATGAAGTATTATCGCCCTGGTTTTTTGAAGCATCCCGTAAAATTAGCTTTTTTATGCTGGCTAACAACTCAATGGATAAACAGGATCTTGGTTACATGGGCCGCTGTCGGAATCCTGTTCGCCATGAATACCATGTACACTCCGGTGGCCACCCTCTGCCCGTTAAAATCATTGCCGTCCCAGATGGCCTGACCGCCATCAGACCTTAATTCTCTTACCAGATTGCCTCCCATATCTGTGATTTTTACAGTTGTTTCCGCAAGCAGGCCACTGATGGCGATCGGGCCGTGATAGGTCTCCCTGACCGGGTTCGGGAATACTTTCACGTTTGAATAGTCAGGTGCACCGGCTGTTGCAGTGCCGCGAAATGAGATAATTCCTTTATCCGTACCGAAAAAAACCTCTCCCGATTTGCCATCAACACAGATATCCAGGATGCTGTTGGATAGGATCGGACTGTTTCCGGTACTGAAACTATAGATCTGCTCACGTCCATCTTCCGATACGAGGAACGCACCGCCAGCTGCTGTACCGATCCACTTTCGATTGGCCCCGTCAACCTCGATGGAGGTGATCTTCTGCGTTTCCAGTAAAGGGTCGGCATTTCCTGTTCCATCGTTCCTCGGTACCAGTATCTCCCGGGCAAAAACCGATCCCTCGGGGAAGAGTTGACCGGGACTGTAGATGACCAGTACCCCCCGGTTGGTGCCAA
>CAYSMO010000417.1:0-1713 GCA_964432125.1 uncultured Bacteroidaceae bacterium
TATGAAGATGCCATCGTTTCAGACGAAATTATTTTACATCACAGCGTTTTAACCCCCATGCTGAATGTTGGATTATTAACGCCTCAGTTTATTGTAGAGGAAACTATAAAATATGCAGACGCGCATGAAATTCCAATCAATTCTCTGGAAGGTTTCATCAGGCAGATCATAGGTTGGAGAGAATTCATCAGAGCAGTATATGAATTAAAAGGCAGTGAGGAAAGGACAAAAAATTACTGGTGTTTTACGCGAAAAATTCCCACTGCTTTCTGGAATGGTACCACAGGAATAGAGCCGTTTGACACCACCCTGAAAAAAGTATTGGAAACAGGGTATTGTCACCATATCGAACGATTGATGGTACTGGGCAACTTCATGCTTCTGTGCGAATTTGATCCCGATGAAGTATACCGCTGGTTTATGGAGCTGTTTATCGATGCCTACGATTGGGTGATGGTTCCCAACGTTTATGGGATGAGTCAATTTGCTGACGGAGGAATCATGGCCACAAAACCCTACATAAGCGGAAGCAATTACCTGATGAAGATGAGTAATTATAAAACAGGTGACTGGCAGGCTGTGTGGGATGGACTATTCTGGCGGTTTATGCATACACACAGGGATTTCTTTCTGCAAAATCCAAGGTTAGGCATGCTGGTAAGAAGTTTCGATAAAATGAACAGCGAAAAACAGACGGCCCATTTGCAGCATGCAGAACATTTCCTGGAAAAACTGTCACGGCAGAAATAAACAGCCTCCCAGCAGGGCTGTCGAGGTATCTATAGAAAATTAGTTTAAACCCGAAGAAGGACTTCGGAGAGCTAACCCCAAAGAGATTAGACCTGAGCCTACTAATTGTTGTTAAGATATTTACGACCGCGATCCGCAAATATTAAGTTATTTGAGAAATAGATATCCTTAGATAAATACCCTACTCAGGACTCAATACGAATATAAACCCTAACAGTGGATATCTTTCCCAACTGTGTATCAGAGGACGTAAAAACTAACCAGCAGACTGAGCACTAAAAGACTAAGTGCCGGAAGGGACTTTTTTAATGGGTCCTTTACCCGAATATGCATGGAGACCGCTCCTGCCATTAATAGAACGATACCAACGGAAGCAACAGGAACCAACCCGGGGAACCAAAGTCCGGCGACGAGGAACAGTGCAAATCCAATTTTTAGGACCCCAATGGTTATCATAAACCAATAAGGTAATCCGTAAACTTGAAACTCCTCCCGAATGTTTTTGGCATCACCACCGCGATAGCCTGTTGCTTTTCCGGGACGCACCAGCCATACCAGCACTAATGAAAGTGCGATAAGTACCTGAATCACTTGTATTAATATTTCCATATGTATTATTTTAAAACATTCAATGATTTTTCTTTCAATGATTCATCCGTGCTTTTCAACTCACGCTGGCGCATAGGCATTTTGTCGATAGTGCTATTATTAACGTAACAATTTACATCTGCCAAAGTTCTGTTTCAGATCTTTTCCCAATTAAGAAGAAACCAGCTTGCCGCCCCGAACCGTTGCCCCCAATACAATCCCGGCACTGATTACCACCAGGTTTTTAACGATATATTGTCCTTCGAGTGTCAATGAATAGGGGAAAATATGAAATGTCTCTTCAGGAAAAATAAAAAGTGGGGTGAGTGTCCCGGCCATCTGCAGGTACATGAGAAGCAGGATCTCTCGCATGAA
>CAYSMO010000418.1:0-305 GCA_964432125.1 uncultured Bacteroidaceae bacterium
AGTGAGGGTGAAAACATGATATATATAGTAATAAAGATCTTGATACATTATACAAGGAGGATTTAGTGAATCTGCAGTTTGTACCGCGCAGTGAACTCAAGGACCGCGTGTGGGATGATGAAGCCAAAATCTGGATGCGGCCCGAGATCGACCGCGAGACACTGAAAAATCTGAACGAACGGAGCACATTAAACGGAATGGTGCGCCTCATCGTGCAAACCGTGTGTATCGTTGCAGCGGGATGGCTGACCGTCTTTGCGGCCCGCTACAGCTATCTTCTCGCTGTAGTTCCCTTCCTTGTATTC
>CAYSMO010000418.1:315-1703 GCA_964432125.1 uncultured Bacteroidaceae bacterium
GCCCGGCGTTTGGACGGCTTCAGCGATGCCCTGTTTTTCCTGATCCATTTATTCCTCAAAGACGGCTCATGGTATCAGCGTGTGTCGCACCGCATTCACCATCGATACACCATGGTGTTCGGCGTTGACCCGGAAACCGAATTTCCCGAAGTCATCACCACCCGGTGGGTCTGGAAGGAGCTGCTGAAAATAATATTCACCGTACTGACCCTGGGCATTCCGGCATTTTTCAAGGCGCTGTGGATTTTGATAAAGCGTATCCGCGGTAAAACAAATCCGCTGGTTTTGGCGCACGCCAGTGCCGCTGAAAAGAAGAAAATACAGATCGAATCCCTCGCAATTCTGCTGATAAACTTAGCGGCCCTCGCCCTTTTAATCGTATTTCAGCAATGGCATCTTATTTTCCTTCTCATGCTCGCCCCGCGAATCGGTCTTTCGATCGTATCCTTCTGGTTTCTCACCGAGCATATCGGCATGATGTACAACAGCAGCGATCAGCGACTCTGTACCCGCGGGGTCAAGGTGTCGTCTGTCGTAAGATTTTTCTACGGGGGCTTGGACGAACACGTTGAGCATCATCTGTTTCCGGCGGTTCCGTCACGCAATCTGACTAAGCTGCGGGAATCGATCAGCTGGAAAATCCCGGAAAGGTACAATGTCATACAGTGCTGGCGGGAAATCTTGGCCATCGCCCGGCGCAAGGAAACGCATCCGGAAGATGTATTAGTTCCCCCGATGTGAGGGCCGGCTTCGCCGGAGTCTTTCAATTTGGACGAGTCTATAACTCACTGCCACGAAAATGAGATAGAAGAATTTCCTGCTATTCTTCTGCTTAGATGAAACTGCTTATGAACTCTTTCTATTATGCGCCTCAACATACGATCTGAGGATAGCGTTGATCCTCGTTTGATATCCTCGCCCGGTCGATTTGAACCAGTCCAGAACATCTCGGTCCAATCGTAAAGTGACGGGCTTTTTATTTTCAGGATATTCGATTTTTGCATTACTCCAAAATGAATCATCCAGTTCGGGAATATCTGAATAATCAATTTCTTTCTGTTGGATATCTTCAATCTTTTTAAGTCTCTGATTCTTCGATCCTTTCATAATATTGTCTCCTTTCCCTCTCATTCGCCTTTCTCGCTGAAATAATCCGGGTAACCTTTTTTCTCCTGGTATAGACAACAACGCACACATTCGTTCCTATCAATCCCATAGTTATGAATCTCTTTTCACCGTAATCCTGTCTTGTATCTGCAACGCTCAACCTCGGGCCCAGAAAAATGTCTTGAGCATCATGAAAATCAATCCCATGTTTTGTAATGTTGCTCTTATTTTACTAAAGCAAAAGCCACCACCTTTGGTGGTGGTTACGGTTAGGCTTTGCC
>CAYSMO010000419.1:0-1698 GCA_964432125.1 uncultured Bacteroidaceae bacterium
GCGACCAGTGCAAGATGGGCTTATAAATATAAATCAGTCCCCTGATAAAAAAATCGGATACCCGTGCAATAAATGAATGTTTTTGTCTGATTGGTTTGCCTTCGGGATAAAAGAGGGCCATCAGCATGGGCGTTACGGTAAGCGAAACCACCATCGACAGCAAAATAATAATGGCAACAGTGATCACCAGCTCTCTGAATAGCAGAGAAGCTAACCCCGGTATCAATAAAAACGGTACGAACAATGACAGGAAGGTCAACGTAGCTGTTACAATAGCCCCGCTAATCTGCACCGCCCCTCTTGATATCTGATTGGGTGTGCCCGGTTCTGTTTCCTGTATTCGGGTGATATTTTCCAGCATCACCACGCTGTTGTCGAGCACAACCGTCATGGCAACCACCAATCCACCAAGCGTAAAAATATTGATGGAAAAGTCCAGTAAATCCATCAGAAAAAAAGTGCTTAGTAGTGTAACCGGAAGGCTTAGTACCAACGAAAGTACGCGCTTCCACCCGGAAAGAAAAAATGCAGTAATTAATGTAACCAGCAGCGCAGCCAATAGCATGGCATCGCGCACACCATTTGTGGCGAGCCGAACATACTCGGCCTGGTCGTAAATCATCTCAAGTTTTGTAGCCGGCGGAAGCTCTTCCCGCAGAATTTCCAGGCGTTCAGCAATTAAATCGGAGACAATTACAGCGTTGGCAGCGGCTTGCTTGAAGATAGATATACGTACACCTTCAATTCCGTTGTACTTGGTTCGGATACGTTGCAGGTCATGATGGTCTTCTACCTGAGCTACATCTTTTAACAATATCTGACCATCGCCATTCTGCTTGATTAAAATGAGGTTTTCAATATCTTCCAGCGATTGGAACTCACCGTAGGTGCGGATGATATAGTCCCTCGTTCCTGTAACCACACGGCCGCCAACCATATCGATATTCTCATTTCTCAGGCGGTTTTCAATCTCCTGCAAGGTGATGTTGTAGCCCTGCAGTTTCAGGGGATCAATATGGATCCGGATTTCCCGCATCATACCACCCGAAAGAGCCGTTCCGGCAGAACCTTTTACAGAAGCAAATTCTTCCTGAAATTCATTCTCTACCCATGTTCTAAGCTCGGTAAGACTCTTGTTTTCTGACGATACCAGGATTTCAACAACCGGGAGTTGTGAAGGATCTGCCTTAAAAATTACCGGCTCCAATATACCCTGGGGCAACTCTTTCTTTATAAGTCCCATCTTTGCCAATACATCCTGATATGCCACATCGCGGTCAACACTGTAATCAAAATTGACAAGCAAGGTATACACCCCTTCCTCAGACGTAGATTCTATATAATCAAGATTATCTACCGTGGCCATTTTTCGCTCGATGACCGTGGCAACCTCATTTTCCATCTGTTCGGGTGTGGCTCCGGGCCAGTAAACATAAACCTTCACCATTGGATAGGTAATGTCGGGCAGCATATTGGTTGGTAACCTAAAAAAGCCGGCGATCCCAACCACCATCAAAACGATCATCAGCATGATGGTTCCGGCAGGGCGCTTTATGGATTGAATTGTAAGTTTCATAGAATTATTTCATTGTGGTACTTTAACCGTGGCGATTCAACCTGATAATACATTATTTGGTCATTTTCACCTTCATATTATCTTTCAACATTTCCTGTCCCTGAACAACAACAACGTCGTTT
>CAYSMO010000420.1:0-1692 GCA_964432125.1 uncultured Bacteroidaceae bacterium
GCGGACTGTTCCATAAAAATGATGGTACGTTTGCAGGAGGTGTGGATTTCGATGCGACCATACCATCCGATAACCAGCTTGGCTGGATCGGCGTAACCAATGCCAGTGGCGACTACACCATTCCTTACGTACCATATTATGGCACCGGTGAAAACTTCACCCTTACGCCGCGCTATGAAACCCACGAATTCAAACCGGGTTCTTCTACCATTTTCCTGGGGGAAGGCGCTGCCATATCCAACGGACAGGATTTTACCGATATCTCCTCTTTCAAGGTTACGGGTACAGTTTTCTATGAGAATACAACCTGTGGTGTGGAAGGGGTTATCCTTACCGTGGATGGGAATCCCGTGATTAAAGATGGAACTGTAATTATGACCGACCAGGCCGGGGAATTTGAGATTGAGGTACCGGTTGGGAATCATTATGTATCCGTGCAAAAGAGCAGTCATACGTTTAAAAGCTATAAGTTTCCCCCGGGTCCGACCACCTCGGTATTCAACTTCCAGGAGGATGTGGTGGGGATCAACTTCATTGATACAACAACAGTTACAGTTGTGGGTCGCGTTGTAGGCGGTACCGCCCAGGGCAACAAAGCCCCGGGCATGGGACTCTCCGTGAACAACATCGGGGCAGCTGAATTTGATTTTGTATCTGTAACCGGTCCTGCCTGCTCACAATACCATGTGGATACCGATCCTGAAACAGGTGAGTACACCGTGGAGATGCCCCCGATGAAATACAATATCCACAATTTTGCAGTTCCGAAAAACCCGGCTGTCACCCTCTATTTCAGCGAATTCGAAGTCGCCGATTTCTCTGTGGTCGCTCCATCGCAAACAGTGTCGCATACCTTCGAAGGAGCAGTGCAAGCTCAAATCACCCTCGACACAGTGAACCTGAAAGCATTCCTCGATATCGAAGGCTATGATGCGATCGTTGAGGAGTCGCTGGAGCTGCTGAACAGCGGTACAGACTATTTCAAGGGCCGGTTTACCTTTAATGAAGATATTTATGAATACCTGCTCGATTCTGACAGCACAATCACTGTTGTATCGGATATGGTTCCGGGGAACGGTGAAACGGTGTCGGCTACCTATAATTACCGGCTCGATTACATCTACCGCAGTGCCCCTCAGATTTCGGTTACAGCCGCTGATGGCGAGTCGCCGGTTTCGGGCGATAAGGTGCTTCGCTATGAAGACCGCATCTCGAAGGTGAAGCGAGAGCTCAATATCGAGGAGCACCCCTTCCAGTACCCGGTATTTACCCAGGGAAACAACTATGAGATTCTGGTATCGCTCGATGAAGTATACTATAACCAGGATATGTGCGCCGGCATCAACGGATGCGATGAGGCCATTGAGAACCGTGTTCCGGTGAATGATGGTGCGATTGAGATTTTCAATCAGCTGGCAAAGACAAAAATTCCCGCTCCTCTTTCAATCCAAAATGGTGAGGCACATTATATCTTCCAGGCAGGCAATCCTGCCATGACCATCGATGCCAATTATCCGTGGCGCAACTATTCAGGGGTGCTGAATATCACAGCCGTAATAGACGGAACAGGTTATACCTGGGAGCCGAACAACACCAGCTCACCTGAATCCATGCCCTTCCAGTATGACGATCCCGCGTTCCCCCATGGCGATGATAAATATTTCAGGGGATATGTGCTCGGATCGAAACCCA
>CAYSMO010000421.1:0-1682 GCA_964432125.1 uncultured Bacteroidaceae bacterium
TCCTTGATGACGTGATGGTGCTATCGAATAAAATCAGGATATCGATCCACTTTATCGCCGTTACCGTTCTTTTCTGGCAGCTACAACTATTTGAACTACCCCTGTACGTGGTTGTAATCGCCTATATCTTTACCATTGGATGGATTAACGCCTTTAACTTCATGGATGGCATCAATGGGATTACAGCCTTTTATGCACTTGTTTCGCTTGGCTCGCTACTTTATATTTCAAGTATTTCAGGTATACTGGATATCGAAAATGGCAACCATCTGCTGGTTCTCCTGATTGCTTCTTTGCTGCTTTTTTCTTTTTTCAATGCCCGCAAAAGAGCCAGAACCTTTGCAGGTGATGTTGGGAGCGTGGGTATGGCATTTCTTTTGGCTTGGTTTATTATCAAGCTAATTGTTGAAACGGGAAGGATAGAATACGTTCTATTTGTAATGGTTTATGGCATTGATAGCGTTATAACAATTATCTACCGATTAATGCGAAAAGAGAATATCTTCCATGCCCACCGCTCCCACCTATATCAATACCTAAGCAACGAAATGGGATTACCTCATGTAGTAGTCGCGGCAATCTATGCTTTAGTTCAACTAGTTATTAACATTATAACCATAGTTCTCATACAGAGAGATATGATGTCAATATCAATTTTCGTTGTATTCTCACTATCTCTGTCAATTATCTATCTTGGCATTAGGTTCCTTATTGCAAAAAAAATCAGATAAATCTAAGTGCCCTGCGGCCGTCAGACAGCCACTGATGAAATGCCTTTCACAATCAATGCCTGCAAACTGGTAAAATTTATTTTTAACCAACAGAAACATAAGCCGGCTAGCGCTTCTACTCCAGTGTAAATTCCTGTTTTACTTTTTCAAGCAACGCAGCCATCTCCTGGAGTACATCGGGATACTGCTCCGCCACGTTATTCAGCTCCATCGGATCATCTTCCAGGTTGAAAAGAAGTGCCCCGGCCTCCGGCATCTCAATATGCATTTTATTCGACGCTCCCAGGTTATGCCTGTCATACGCCCAGGCCGACCGCTCCGAAGGTTCAACAAATTTCCATTTCCCCTTCCTGAGGCCGAGTCCGTCGCTTGATTGCTGAACGACATACTCTTTTTCCTCTTCAGATTCTCCCAGCCAGGCTGAAAGCAAATCTTCACTGTCGGTAAGCAAGCTTGAAGGCAGCTCTCCCCCCACCAGTGCATTCAGGGACGCCAGCAGGTCGACCTGACTGACCATTGCATCTGAGGTAATACCAGGTTTCACACGGGCGGGCCACTGCAGGAGCGTCGGCATGCGGGTGGCAGCTTCGTACGCAATATACTTTCCGCCCCGGAGACCACCTGAGGGATTATGTCCATTGTGGTTCTCCAACGCCCCGTCATTGTACCCATCAAATAAAACCGGTCCATTGTCACTGCTGAAAATGATCATGGTATTCTCCAACTTGCCGGCTTCCTCAAGTACCCTCACCATCTCCCCAACGATCCAGTCAAGCTCCACAACAGCATCACCCCTTAATCCAACACCGCTCGTCCCGGCAAAAGCTGGATTGGGAATCCTGGGTACATGGTTCTGGTGCATGGAAAGGAACAAAAAGAAAGGCTGCTCACTTTCGCGGGTAATAAAATCCTTCGCCTTCGATGCAAACAGCTCCGTCATCGTTTCATCAT
>CAYSMO010000422.1:0-1681 GCA_964432125.1 uncultured Bacteroidaceae bacterium
TATTAAGGATTGGTAAGGTTCTACCAAAATCTTACACAAGGCAGCGTTAGATTGCTTCGTCGCCACCACACTGAAGCCACCCCTTCGGCTCCTACCCATGACAACTTAGTTTGTTGGGGTTAATTCCATGCCTAATTCCAGTGCCATCTTTCTTAGGTATTTCTCTTTATGCTGCTTTACAATCGCTTCGTAATCAGAAACGCCTTTTTCAACATAATCATTACCCATTACCATGAGCCTCCAATATAGAACGGCTAATTTCCTGGCCATTGCCTTAATAGCAATTCCCGGACCTTTCCTACCTCTTAATTTCCTTCCAAAGGCCCCAAGCGCAATCTTTTTGCTTGTTATCAGGCTTTGTGCTGCCTGCCTGAATATTTGTCCTGCTTTTGGCCGACCCTTACGTTTGTTCCTTTTCTTTTTCCCGGAATCATGCTGTCCGGGCGACAGACCAAGCCAACTGGTAAAGTGTTTTTCGGTTTGCCATTTGCTTAGATCAACACCAACCTCGCAAAGCAATTGAAGCCAGTTGTAGTCTGTTATTCCCGGCAACACCGTTGCATCCCGGCCTCCGAAAATCTTCAGCAAATGGATGCCCAAATCTTCAACATCAGGAGCATTATGCCGGATGGCTTTTCTCTTTATCTTCTTCTTTTGAACCGATGACTCATCCTGATCCTTGTTTATCTCGCTGAGCACCCTGGATATTTCCATATCACAGTCCAATATCTGCTTCTGATAAAACCGATATGCATTATGAGCCTGCCTCAATGCAAAAATGCCTGAATGCGTGTAATATCCCTCCAGGGCCTTCAATACTTCTTCTTTCTTGTTCTTGATTACACTCTTGTGACACAAAGACAATAATTTCATTTTATCCCGCTCGCCATCCAAAATCGCCTCAATGATGGCCATTCCGCTGCTGCCGTGTACCTGGCTTAATACTTCAGGTAGACGTATATTCATCTCAATCAGTGATTTTTGCATATGGTTAATGTGCATTGAAGCAGACCGTAAATGATCTTCACGCATACGCTGATAACCGCGTATCTCCTTCAATTGACCGGTGGTGACATGACAGCGATTTAGCAAACCATAGCTGTGCAACTGCTGTATCCACTGGCAGTCTTTCACATCGGTTTTTCTGCCGGGAACTTGCCTGGTTTGTCGGCCGTCAACAAGCCAGACATCCAACCCAGCTGCATTCAATATCTCATATAATATGACCCAATAATGACCAGTGGCTTCCATAGCCACGGTCTTTATGTTATGATCCAGCAGATAATCTGCTAACTGCTTCATATCGCTTGTGAAGGTATCAAACGAACGTACTTGCTGACCTTCTACAGATACAAATACCTTACAGGATCCTATGTCGATGCCTGCAACTCCATCTCGAATTTTTTTCATACATAATCAATTTAAGTGGAAAATGAATCTTATGCCTGAAGGAGAGGTTTAGCTTGACAGGCTACCCATCGGACAAATCTTAAGTATTGATCGTACCATTCTTTTAGTCTCTGACCTTCAGATCTATACTCGCAAGCAGGCACAAAGCACTATACCCAGCGTCAGACACACTGCATAAGATTACTCGGTTCTAATTTACCCAATCATCTCGTAAGGTGAATTGTCATTATCCCTTTTAGCATTTTCCAAATGTTTTTACTCGCAATGACGT
>CAYSMO010000423.1:0-1678 GCA_964432125.1 uncultured Bacteroidaceae bacterium
GCCAGAACATCTGAATAGGGGACCGACTGTCCCAGATAAACTACCTCATGACCGGCCTCCTTGATCAGGTAGAGTGCAAACAGCAGTCCGATTTCGTGCCACTCCCCCTCGGGAAGAAACAGTAAAAACTTACGGGCTTTGGGATTGAACTGATGCGAAAAACCGTCTACAGCGGTGATCAGCTTCTGGCGGATCAGATTAACAACAAAATGTTCTTGTGCAGGGTTGATATCACCTGCCATCCAGAGTACCCCGATCTTTTCAAGAAAGGGATAAACCACTGTTAAAAAGGCTTCTGTGAAACCATGTTTGGAGATTGCCTTGTTGATGATTGAATTGAATTTAATCTCATCCAGGTCAATCATGGTGATGATCAGCGAATCAACAACATTTTCCAGGGAGGAATTACTGCTACATACCCGCAAAATCTCATCTGTAAGCTCTTTATCGGTCAGACGGGCAATATTGGATATCTTGATCCCATGCCTGTTCAGCATCGCAACATTCAATATCTTCTTCAGCTCCTGGTCCGTATAATACCTGATATTGGTCGTGGTGCGATACGGTTCAATTAAGTTATACCGTTTCTCCCAGATCCGTATGGTGTGGGCCTTGATACCCGATAAATTTTCCAGTTCCTTGATTGAATAAACTGCCATCTTTACTTCCCTTCATGTATTGGTACCGGAAAAATAACAACTTTTTGGGGTATAATGTTTACAGTTGGGCTTTTTTTTTTAAACAAATTATTTTTTCCGTAAAAGAAGTAGTCCATCTCGGATGGTCAGAAAGACGTTCTCCACCCGTGGATCGTTCTGCACCAATGTGTTGAATTTATGAAGGCTACGTGTAGATTCATCCTCCCGGGGCTCTTCGGCCACCTTGCCTCCCCACAGCACATTATCGGCGATCAGGTACCCCCCGCTGTTTAGGGCGTTCACGCAGTACTCATAGTAGGCCGGGTATTGTTCCTTGTTGGCATCGATAAAGACCAGGTCGAATTTCTCCACCAGCGCGGGCAGGATCTCCAGTGCGTCTCCGATCAGCAGCTCGGTACGGTCGGCGATCCCCGCTTTTTCGAAAAATTCCCGCACCAACTCCTCCAGCTCTTCGTTTACCTCGATGGTAACTACTTTTCCATTTTGCTGAAGGCCCTTTGCAAGGCAGTAGGCGGAGTAGCCGGTGAAGGTGCCTATTTCGAGAATCCGGCGCGGACGGATCATCCGGCTGATAAAGGCGAGGAACTGTCCCTGCACCTTTCCCGAGAGCATTTGCGGGTGAACGGTTTTCAGGTGGGTGGTGCGGAAGAGCTCCTGCAGTGCGGGATCTTCCGCCGATGTGTGTGTTTCGGCGTACCGCAGGATCTTTTCAGGAAACTCAAATGGGTTCATCACATGTAGATTAGGGTGTTCAGGCGTGGCGGATCAAAGATGTCGTTGGCGATCTCCCGCAGCTTTTGTGGCGATACCCGTTCCAGTTTTTCAGCGATCTCCCTCAGGCTGTCGACCCGGTTGAAGAGCAGGTGACTCTTTGCCATGCTGAGCATCAGGTTTTCGCCGTTCTCTGCCGATATGGCGATCTGACCGAGCAGCTGCCGGCGGGCATAGTTCAGCTTTTTATCGGGGATCAGGTTGGTGCGCAGTTTTTTCAGCTCTGTGTTGGTTACCTCGAGCGATTT
>CAYSMO010000424.1:0-1670 GCA_964432125.1 uncultured Bacteroidaceae bacterium
TCGGCGGAGAAGATGAATATCACGTAAGCGAAATGAAAGCTTTATGTAATCTGAATATAATGTACTATATTAAAAAGAAGGATCCTGAGGCAGCCGCGCAATGGTATAAAACGGCATCAATTTGTCTTCCTGATGATCCCGAGTTCAATGATCCGGAAAGTTTGAAGAGCATCGAATTGTTTGGGCGATTAAAAAATCTGCTCAAACTTGAGGGGGAATAAAGGAAAGCGCGGCTTACCGCGGGACTCCCATGCCCGAGGCAATCCGGAAAAACAACCCTAGCACGGCAACTGTATCCCGATAAGCCGTATTTTTCGTTTGAAAACCCCGATATTCGAATAGAAATTGAGGATGATCCCCGAGGCTTTCTGCAGTCTCTCGAACATGGAGCTGCTGCCCTTCAGTTACTCGGAAATTCAAACGGAACTGTGCAAAGCTGAACTTTCTGAAATTTTGTTCCAAGGCCTCTACCCCCCCAATCCATCACAGAAAATTGGCCCCTTCTAACTGGTACTCAAATTATGTGCGAAATTATTTAGAACGTGACGTCCGACAAATAATCAATGTAAAAGACCTGAATGTGTTTCATCGATTTCTTATTCTTTGTGCCGGGAGAATCGGACAGCTTATCAACTACAGCGACATCAGCTCGGAGCTTGGGATTTCACACAACACGATAAAATCCTGGCTTTCAGTTTTAGAGGCCCACTATGTAGTTTATTTCCTGTATCCTTTTTTCGGAAGCCAAACGAAACGGGTCGTGAAAACTCCGAAATTATATTTTTACGATACCGGCCTGGCTTGCTGGCTGTTATCCATTCACAAACCGGAACACCTGCTTGTCCATCCGCACAAAGGTGCTTTATTCGAATCCTTTTGTATTACCGAACTATTAAAAAGCAGATACAACAGGGGGGAACGTTCTAATCTTTATTTCTGGCGAGACAAGTCCGGACACGAAATAGATGTTATTGTCGATAAGGGGCTGTCCTACGAAGGCATTGAAATTAAAATTTCGAAGACATTCAATAAAGTATTTTTGAAGAACCTGAATTATTTAGGGGAGCATGATAACAAATTGAGTAGAAAAACTATTCTCTGGGGCGGGGAGGAGTCGCGGAAGATGACCCACTATGATTTATTAAGCTGGAAAGATATAGATAAGTACTCTTCCTGAGGCCTTGACAGTCACCCGTCGCGGCGGGATGATGAATTACATTTATATTTACATGTAAGGATAATGTTCCCGGGTAATAATCTTCGGGTCATTACCCGGGACGGATGGAAACCACATCAAACCAGAATTAATTCGATTCTGTTAGAATTGATTTCCCTTTGAGCATCCTCCCTGAGGTTCTTATCGGTAATAATCATATCCACTTCGTTTAGCTCTATCATTTTTATAAGACTGCACTTGTCCCATTTCGATGAATCAGTAAGCAAAACGCTTTTTTCCGCCCTTTCAACCATTTTTCTAGGAATCTCAGCTTCGTCATACATATGCGCTGTAATGCCGTTCTTGATACTAAACCCGGCGGTACCGATGAACGCATATTTCGCAAAGTAGGTCTCCAGCTGCTGGACTGCCGTGGTTCCTATTATCGCGTCCGTATTGCCGCGGAGCAGACCGCCTAAAAGAATAATATTCACATTCGGCGCGTATTTAGCGT
>CAYSMO010000425.1:0-1668 GCA_964432125.1 uncultured Bacteroidaceae bacterium
CGATACCGAGCCGGACAGGTTTGCTGAAGAGGTGGTGCGCTTCGTTTTTAATCAGGGTCCCTAATCTGCTCAGAGCTTTTTCAAATCGTACAGGTCACGGCGGCGGTCCTTCAGGTTTCTCACACTGCCAAACTGGTGCAGCTCGCGGAGCAGGTCGATATCCACATCGGCAATCAGGATCATCTCGGTGTTGGGCGTCGCCTCGGCCTTCACCCCGTTGGCGGGGAACGGGAAATCGCACGGTGTGAAGACCATCGACTGTGCGTACTGGATATCCATGTTGTGTACCTTCGGCAGGTTGCCCACGCTCCCGGCAATGGCCACGTAACACTCGTTCTCGATCGCGCGGGCGCGGGCACAGTTCTTCACCCTCGAGTAGCCGTTCTGCGTATCGGTAAGGAACGGAACAAACAGCAGGTCGACACCCTCATCGGCCAGCAGCCTGCTCATCTCCGGGAATTCAATGTCGTAGCAGATCATAATGCCGATCTTCCCGCAGTCGGTGTCGAAGGAGCGGATCTCCTTTCCGCCCTGCAGTCCCCAGACCTTTACCTCATCGGGGGTGACATGGATCTTCTCGAACCGGTCGATCGTGCCATCCCTCCTGCAGAGGTACCCGGCATTGTATAGTTGGTTGTCGACCACCTCCGGCATGCTGCCTGTAATGATGTTGATGTTGTAGGAGATGGCCAGCTCGGCGAATTTTTTCACAAGCTCATCCGTATGTTTGGCCAGTTCCCTGATCGCTTCAGATTCCTGCAGGTGGTTGTTCTCGGCCATCAGGGGGGCATTGAAGAACTCGGGAAAGAGGGCGAAATCTGACCGGTACCCGGAAACGGCATCCACGAAGAACTCAGCCTGTTGCATCAGCTCCTCCGTGTTTTTATACGACCTCATCTGCCATTGGATCAGTCCCAGGCGGACGATCTTCTTCTTTACCATTGCCTTTTTTTGCGGCTTTTCATAATAGATATTTTTCCACTCCAGCAGCACGGCATATTCGCCCGAATCCATATCCCCCTCGAGGTATCCTGTGATTACCCTGGCGGGATGGAAATCGTTCGACATCTGGAAGTCGAGCACCGGATCGTGGATCTCCTTGGTGCGTACCTTCTGTATGTACTCTTTGGGTGTTAGCTCCTTCTCATATTTGTGGTAATTCGGGATCCGGCCGCCGAAGACGATCCCCTTCAGGTTGAGCCGCTCGCACAGCTCCTTCCGGTAATCGTAGAGCCTTCTTCCGAGCCGCATTCCCCTGAATGCCGGCCTGACAAATATATCGATCCCGTAGAGGGTGTCGCCCTCGGTATCGTGTGTGTCGAATTTGAAATCGCCAGTGATCTCCCTGTAGCTGTGGCGGTTGTCGAATTTTGTGTAGTCGACAATGATCGATAGTGCACAGCCGGCGAGCTGACCGTTCACCCGGATCATCACCTGTCCCTCGGGAAACTTTTTGGTTAGCGCCTCTAAATGGTGCTCCGTCCAATAGGCATTCGGTATGTTCTGGTAGGCCTCAATCATCGCCTCCTTCACCTCGTTGTAATCTCCGGGCTTTACAAAATCCAGCTCTATATTGTCGATCTTATGCTTTTCTGTATGGTTCATTTATCTCTCTGTTTTTTGATCGAATGAAGCGACAAAGATAAGAATTTGATTTTCGATAATTAT
>CAYSMO010000426.1:0-1657 GCA_964432125.1 uncultured Bacteroidaceae bacterium
GAATGTTGCAACCAGGATTGATAGCATTAAAGCTTTAACTTTCATAAGATCATTTTTCATTCTTCTGGTCGGTGCTTTTTACATTAACCTTGTCGGAAATCCGCTGATCATGCCAGATCGAATTCAGTGTTCTTACTTTGAAAGAATGGATATTTATTATTTCGTCAGTTGACAGGGAAATTGATTTGGTATTTACATTTCCCTCAATACGCAATGGGACATATATTTCTCCATCATTGAAAAAGAGTTCAATTGATTTAACATCCACCAAAAGCCGGACATTCCACTCTGAATTGCCTTTGTGGGGAATAACTATTTCTATATCATCGCTATAAATTTTTTGCTCATATAAATCGAAAACAATTTCCTTTCCATTTGCCTCAAATTGGATTTTAGCTTTTTTCCCAGACGGCATGTCCATTTCAATATCATAAGATCCTCCCGGATAATCTTCAAGCAAGTTATCACCTGGAGAAGTTTGTATATCCTTTCTTTCAATCACCCTATTATACAATTGTTCAATTTCTTTTACAGGATTGGCATACATCCGTATACCTTTCGAAGTTGTCCTAAGAGTAAGTGAAACAGGAAAGGTCATCATCTGATTAAATGGCATTCCAGGAAAATCAACGGTCCCCCATGCTATTTGGATCCGTCTGCCATCACTTTCAGGAACATGATTAAAGGTCTGAGAGGCATAAAAACAATCCCCATAGTTATATTTAATCAGACCAGTTTCGGGAACAAACCTTTTCCCATTAAAATCCCCCAGGACATAATCTCCGGAGCCAGCATATAAAACCCATTTGGTAAGGCTTGGATCCCCGTCAACTGGAAGTTGAAATATTTCAGGGCAATCTTCAAAAGCAGCAATGTCCTTAACTCCAAAACCTTCTATGTTCAGGGTGCTTTGTTGTTCCCAGAATTTAAGGTCCTCAGAAGTAAAAAAAACAAACTCACCATGATCAAGGTATAATACGATAACCCATATTTCAAGGGGGTCATACCAGAATGCTTTGGGATCGCGATTTATGTAGCCAATATTTCCCTGAACGGGATTGTTTTCATAGGATTTAAAAGTTCGACCCCGATCATTACTATAAGCTAACGACTGGGTAAAGGGTTTACCCAAAGACCATCGGTTTCGTGTGCCTGCTGATGTGTAAACCGCAATTATGGGTGCTTCATTTCCTTTTTTAAATCCTGTGGTATTATTGTGATCCACAACAGCTGAACCTGAGTAAATGGACCCCAGGTGATCGGGATGGATAGCGGCAGGAAGCTCTGCCCAGTGAACAAGATCCCGGCTAACCGCATGACCCCAGGTTTTATTGTAATCATTCCTGCTATGGTCCCAGCCAAAGGGGTTTGCCTGGTAAAACAGGTGAAATTCACCATCATAATAGACTAATCCGTTAGGATCATTCACCCAGCCTCGCTGGGCAGAAAAATGAAATTGTGGTCGCAGCTTTTCTACGTATAGATCCTCATAATCGATTAAACTGTCGGAAACAGTGATTTTGTCGAGAAGTTCTTGATCATACTCAAAATACTGTTTTGTTTTAAGAATCAGTTCCCGGTCAAGCCATGGGCTAACATCAGTTTTAACCCAGTAATCGACAGAACCGAGACCGAGTTCAACATCAAATGCCCGAAC
>CAYSMO010000427.1:0-1655 GCA_964432125.1 uncultured Bacteroidaceae bacterium
AGCATTTGCTTCTCCGCTTAAATTGCCCCTTGCCGGCTACCGCAACCGCAGCAGTGGCTCGCTCTACGCTGTGGGTTCCAACGGCATCTATTGGTCAAGTACCGTTGATGGCACCTACTCGCGGAGCCTGGTCTTCAGCAGTAGTGTTGCCTACATGTTCAGCGACTACCGTGCGGGCGGGGACGCTGTTCGTTGCCTTAAGGATTGACCCTTATGATTAGCGAAGCGATTTGACACTATGACACTTAAACTCCCTGTCCCGCAGGGCAGGGAGTTTATTAATATATACCGCCTTTGGCGGTCGATTTTTGTTAGAAATGAGCGCAATATAAAGCTTGCTTGAATATTGCCGAATGACGACACAAAATTATGGAAGTAAATTTTGCAAAAAATGACAATTAAGGAAATCATGGAATTGGAGGCAGAAAAAGAAATTACTAAAGATCTGGAAAATGACCATTGATAAACTTGAAGACATATTAAAGAGAGGAGAACAGCGTATAAGTCTTCGCGACCGTATTTTCCGGGAAGTAGTCGGAAACCTCTTAATTCATCGTGAATATCCCAATGCTTATCCGGCCAGGCTTATCATAGAGAGGAATCGGGTATTGACAGAAAACTGGAACCGACCGCACGGCAGCGGATTGATTGATCCTGCTAATTTTACCCCCTATCCAAAGAATCCGGTCATTGCTAAATTCTTTAAGGAAATCGGACGGGTAGATGAACTGGGTTCTGGTGTCCGGAACACCTTTAAATATTGTGACATCTATTCTCCCGGTACCAGGCCTGAATTTATTGAAGGGGATGTTTTTAAGGCGATTATCCCATTAATGGGCTACAATGAAACTACCCAAAAGACTACCCAAAAGACTACCCAAAAGACTACCCAAATCATTTCAGAGAGAATTATTGAAATCCTCAGGAAACATCCCGGAATGAGCAGGCAAAAGCTGTCAGAAACATTGGGGAATATTACTGAGGATGGAGTTAAATATTATTTGAAAAAACTGAAAGACAAAGGAGAACTCGAACGAGAAGGTGGTACCAGAGGAAAATGGAAAGTATTGAAAAAAAACAACAATAATAACGCACAGATACAATGAAAACCAACACTCTGCATATACCGATCATACTGTTCTTGCTTGCCCTCCTCCTCACCACCTGCGAAAAGGAGCAACCCGAGCCGCCCGATTTCAGCAGCAAAATAACGGTAACCACCGGCGAGGTCAGTGAGATCAGCTACCGCAGTGCAAAGGTCTCTGGCACCTTATCAGATACATACGGACAGCAGGTGTCCGACTATGGCCACTGCTGGGATACCCTGAGCGAACCAACAACAGAAGATCAAAAGTCAGCCTTTGGAGCAGCAAAAGCACAAAAGACCATAAACAGTAATCTGGTGGATCTTAGATATGATAGAAAGTATTATGTAAGGTCTTATTTCATTATTAATGAGTACACGGTATACGGGAATGAAACCAGTTTCAAAACCCTGTTACCCATTGCAGCCCTTACCACAGCATCCATCACCAACATCACAACAACCTCTGCTTCTTCCGGTGGTACTATTACTGATGGTGGTGCAGCGATCACCGCCAGAGGTGTTTGTTGGAACACTTCGGGCAATCCGACTACTAGCGACAGCAAAACCT
>CAYSMO010000428.1:0-1649 GCA_964432125.1 uncultured Bacteroidaceae bacterium
GCGAAAATACTTTAAGCCTGAGCGGTCGACCTCGGCGATGATCTTTTACTGGGCGGTCGACCGGCAGTTTCAGGAGCTGGAGCTGCACAACCTCTTTTTTAGCGCAGCGTATGAGGAGGAATTCAGGCATTTGTTCAAACACAAGACGATTATTGATGATCCGACGGTATACCTGTTTGTGAGTTCAAAGATGGTGGAGGGCGATGCGCCGACAGGGTGTGAGAATTGGTTCGTGATGATCAATGTACCGGAGAATGTGGGTCAGGACTGGGATGCGGCGGTGTCGGCGGTGCGGGAGAATGTGATTGTGAAGCTGGAGCGGATCCTCGGAACGGAGATCAGGAGTCATATAAAGCATGAGATCGTGCGCGATCCGCGGCACATTGAGCAGGAGACCTTCTCCTACCGTGGCAGCCTGTACGGCAATAGCAGCAACAGCAGCAGGGCAGCGTTCAACCGGCATCCGAACCACCGGAAGGATCTGAAGGGGCTCTATTTCGTGGGTGGCAGCGTTCACCCCGGTGGCGGTGTTCCGCTCTGCCTGGCTTCAGCGGGGATTGTCGACCGGCTGGTGACGGAGCATTATGGATAGATGGCTTAGTGCAGATGATTTAAAGAAGAGAGGTTGGATAATGGTTTAGAGTAGGAGAGATGGTGATTTAGGAAGTGGAGGAAAAGGTTGTTGAGCAGAAAAATTGGAAGAGCTGAGAAAAATGTTAGGGGGCGATTGTAAAGAGATGATGAAGTGGCGAGGACAAAGTTGGAAAGTGAATGTGAAGACATTTTAGGGGAGCGAAAATGAGGACATCAGGAAGAGACGAGGATATTCTTGGAAAGCGAAAGTGAAGATATGATGAAGAGACGAAGACATAGTTGGAAAGTGAAAAAATGAGGAAGAGAAATGGACTAAGTTAGAAAGCGAAAGTGAAAAAATGTTTTTAATTGGCGGCCGAAAATAGATAGAATTTAAGAAGTTGAATGGATCGGAATTTTGAAAACGGACAGTTGGATTTAATGATTATATGACTATAAATGAAAGAGATAATTGATAGAATTCGAAATTACAACCTGGCCCCCTGGCTGGTGATTTTTTACAGTGTTGGGGTGGCGGGGATGATTATTCCGCAGACACGGGAGCTGTTCAAGGCGATGGTACCGATGAACCTGCTGTTGAATGTGATGTTGCTGCTGATCTACCACGGTAAGTTGGATGTCCGCTTTGCCTGGAAGGCACTGGTGATCTACAGTGCGGGATTTATTATTGAGATTGCCGGGGTGAATACCGGGTTGGTTTTCGGTACGTATGCCTACGGTCCGACACTGGGACCAAAATTATTTTACACGCCGTTGATCATCGGTGTCAACTGGCTGATGCTGGTTTACGCCAGCCTGGTGATCACCTCGCGTTTCATTGAGAAGCGCTATTTCAGGGTACTCGTAGCCGCGGTGCTGATGGTAGTCTATGACTTTGCGCTGGAGCCGGCTGCGATCGACCTGGATATGTGGGATTGGGGCGGTGCGGTGCCGATGCAGAATTATCTCGCCTGGTTGGTGATCTCCCTGGTGCTGGTCTGGTTTGCCGACCGCACCGGGATGGTGAACAGGCAGAACAAAATCGCTGCTCCGCTGTTTTTCGTTCAGCTGGGTTT
>CAYSMO010000429.1:0-1642 GCA_964432125.1 uncultured Bacteroidaceae bacterium
GTTCGCTGCCCATTTCAATGGTCCCTCGTTTTAACAGGTGGTTGGCAATGGCCGTATCAAAAAGGTAAAATTTGGGTGCCTGAATAACCCTGCGTTTGGGTCTCTTTTTGTAGGAGGGAAGAAAACGACCGATTAAGGTTTCTTCCAGGATATGGAAATACTCCCCACCTCGAGAAATTTTGAGAAAGTTTGGATATTCCGGGTTTTGGCTTCGGCCACTATTTCATCCTGGAGATAACTGCCGATATACGCCGACACTAGTGGTTTGGGATTCTCCGACAGATAGTGTCTGGGCAAAAGGCCATGATTGAGGGCGCGGATAAGATCAAAATCCGGTATTTCATTGCGGATCAGTGGATATAACTCATTTCTTAAAGCACGTCCTCCCAGAAGGTTGGCTCCTGAGTGCAGGATCTTCCGGGGACTTGATCCGCTCAGGATGAACTGGATATTTTTATTGGCAATAAGCCAGTGAATCTCATTGAGCAATGCCGGTATACGCTGAATTTCATCAATAATGACCGGGGATTCTGGTGTTAAAGCCAGGATGCTTTCCCGCAACAGGGAAGGGTTTTTCTGAAGCCTTTCGAATACATCGTAGAGCAGCAGGTCAAAACAGGTCGATTCCGGGAAAAGGGTTTTGAGCAGCGTACTTTTGCCGGTTTGCCTTGCTCCCCAGAGAAAGGTGCTCTCTTTCCCTATATCCCGGAAGGTTTGTTTTCGAATATACATGATAATTTAAACCGATTCTTTTAAATATCCTGATAATTGAAAGTAAAGATAAACAATAAATTCCTTATTTTTCAAAGATACCCGTCATGACTGCTGGAGAAGTCAAGTAAAATAAATTATGAAATATTAATATTAATAGGCAAAAGGCTGAAAAAAATCCGTGTGCAGCACAATCTTACTCAAAAGGAGTTGAGCAGGGACGTTGGCCTGAGTGTTTCAACGATCAGTCTGATTGAGCAGGGTAAATCTACGACACTTGATAGTCTTATTAGAATTCTGATTAGACTGAACCGCATCAGGGACCTGGAGCCGGTGTTCCGGGTGGGCGAAAATCTGGAGTTAAAGTTAAAATTTGAAAAAGCGAAATTGAAAACAGAAAGACAGCGGGCTTCTAAAAAGGTAAAATAGTTATGATCATAGAAGTGAGGCTTTTTGATAAAGCAATTGCATCGGTAGAGTGGAATGATACCAGGGGCTGTTCGGTGTTTCAGTACCGTACGGAAGCATTAAACAGAGGACTCGAGCCGTCTCCTGTGATCATGCCCCTGCAGGAGCGCATTTTTGAGACAAACCGCAACCATATCAACTTCCACCATCTGCCCTACCTGCTTTCTGATTCCCTGCCGGACGACTTTGGCCACAGGATGATGAAGGAATGGTTAAAGCGAAAGAAAATATCGATAGAGGAAATCAGCCCTGTTGACAGATTAAGCTATGTGGGTACAAGGGGAATGGGAGCCCTGGAGTATGAACCTGTGAGTGATCGGGGCAGTGATACGTATGAAGTATCAGTCAGCGATTTATACGAAATTGCCAAAAAGGTTTTGGACGATAAGAAGGACACTTCTTTCCCGGGCCTGGATAAGGATCGTTTGTCTGCTATGTTGAGGATCGGAACATCTGCCGGCGG
>CAYSMO010000430.1:0-1641 GCA_964432125.1 uncultured Bacteroidaceae bacterium
GAACAAGCTGAGCAGGATAATGATAATTAAAACCAGTTTATCAACGTGTTGTTCTATTAAATTGCCTTTTTTCTTTCCCATAACAAGCAATCCTGATTAATTAATATTCCCCATACATTTCTGAATCAAAACCGGATGAAGATCCGCTTCCCTCACCACCGCTTTCCAACTCAACGATGGGCGCTGGTTTTATCGTACCGGTTATTTCTTCATTATTTTCTTTACTCTTTTTCTCAAATCCTTCTCGGCTAAAAAGATATTCACAGACTAAATCCACTCGCATAACAGAGGCGTCGCCATACCGATACAATTCATGAATCGGATCGCTTCTTTCAATCGCCTGAGCGGTTGATTCCAAAATGGTAATCTGGTTATGCTCTGCCTCCGCAAACTCGGCCCTTATGTCATGATTCGGACGGTATTTATGAGATTTTTTGCTGCACAATTCATCGTAAAAATTCATCAACTGTCTCGAGTCCAAAATTACCGATACGGCAAAATGGATAACGTCCAATTCCGTATTACTTTTCCGCTCAGTCCAGCTAAACGGCAAAAAGGGCCCCGGATTGGTCTCTGTAACCAGAACCGGAATGTCGGTTGTTTGACTCCCTCTACCGGAATACATAGAGCTCGTATGGGTTCTCTGCGAGTTCAACGCAACATCCACTTTTCCCTGAAAACGAATTCCCAGCAACCGCTTTACAGCGGAAGTATTAACCTGGTTAGATCCGCTGTTCAGAGCTTCGATGGTATCGATGACATCGTTGTAAATCCAAAAAGCAACCTGAGAATACCAACTGTCAATCATCGCTTGTTTTCCGCCGGAATACTCATATTCTTCCCAATACGAATACCAGGCAAAAATATCCGGATGTGCATAAACCGGAATTTGGCTTGCCCGTTTTGCACACAAAGCATTCACAATGGGATCATTATTTTTTGTTTGTGTTCGTGTTCTGGAAGCTGAAAAATCACCCATTTCGTCATATCCGCCGCCGACAGTGGATGAGGTGGCGCTAACTCCGGTTTCTTGTTGAATTTCCGCGCTTGTTGGAGCATCCCGTGCACGGATTTTTTCGATAAGATTCATTATATTTTTACGATATTCAATGCCAAAATCACTGTAGACCTGGAAGGAGGGATCCGTCGGTTTCGGGAAAAAATCATACATAATTAATTCCCGACGGGAAGCTTGCACCACCTTTTGTTCGATCGTTTTCTTTTCCTCTTGACGCTTTTGAGCATAAGCTTTTTGGGCTTGTGCATCCGCTTTCGTTGAAGCGCTGTTCAATAACTGCCTGATTTGACCTTGCTGTTGTTCACTTGTTTGCATATCACTGGCAAGAGATTTGGCGATCATCGTGTTGGGAACCAGAAGCAGCAACGAAATCAATACCAATATTGCAGGCAGTAACAATGCAGAATATTTTTTTAAGAAATTCTTTATAAAATTCATCGATCTTTATCCTTAATAATAATCCATCCCATATTCATCTGTCATATTGGTCGTGCCGGTTCCGGTGATCTTCGGACCGTCTTTCCAGATAAATTTTGCCTGGATTCGAAACCAGGAATCCCTGTCAATAAAAAGAATTTCACCAAAATCATCCGTTTTCTTATTTCCGATATGACGTTCAGTTA
>CAYSMO010000431.1:0-1632 GCA_964432125.1 uncultured Bacteroidaceae bacterium
CGTGCCGATCCCGTCGCCATTCCATTGGACTTTGTGAGGATAATGGTTGGCCGGTAGAAATACTCCATCAGTCGGGAAGCAACAATTCCAATCACTCCCTTATGCCACGAGGGATTATACAGGATGGTTACCTGCTTGTCCTGCAATTTTTTATCGGACTGTATCATTTCAATCGCCTGCCGCGTGATGGAAGTATCAACATCGCGACGTTCGATATTGATTGAGTTGATGTTCTTGCTCACTGTCGTCGCCTGTTCCAGATTGTCACTTACCAGCAGCTCCACGGCAGTTCGTCCGGATTCCATTCTGCCTGCAGCATTCAGGCGAGGTCCGATCTTAAAAACAATCTCTTCGATGGTGATATCCTTTTCGGAGAAAGCAGCTACAGTCTTTATTGCCTGAAGACCGGTACGGGGTGAGCTGGATAGTTGTTTTACCCCGTAGTGGGCAAGTACGCGGTTTTCCCCATTTATCGGAACAATATCTGATGCAATGCTTACCGCAACCAGGTCAAGCAATGGGGCAATTGACTCAAAATGCAGGTCAAGTTTACCTGCAAGCGCCTGCACAAGTTTAAAGCCGACACCACAGCCTGAAAGCTCTTTATAGGGGTAGTTACAATCATTCCGTTTAGGATCCAGAACTGCAGCAGCTTTAGGTAATTCTTCAGCAGGGTTATGGTGATCACAGATAATAAAATCCACACCTTTTGAGCGGGCATAATCGACTCTTTCAACTGCTTTGATGCCACAGTCGAGTGCAATGATCAGGCGATAGCCCTTTTCAACTGCGTAGTTGATCCCTTTTTCCGATACACCATACCCTTCATCGTAACGGTTAGGGATGTAGTAATCAATCCTTGACAGGTGGTCACGAAGAAATGAATACATCAGCGCCACGGCTGTTGTTCCATCAACATCATAATCTCCATAGATAAGCACACCTTCTTCGCTCTTGATCGCTGCCAGGATTCGTGGCTAAGCTCAGGAAGAAAGAAGCGCTTTGCCGAATCGAAGGTGGTGATCCCTCTTTGAACCAGTAAATTTGCAAGAACTTTGCTTATGCCGAGCGACCTGCTAAGAGCAAGCACTTCAGCTTCAGCTCCTTGAGATTTTATGGTCCAGTTCTTTTCCATTCCCTCCGTTTTCAGCAATTACAAAAATAGCATAATTGATGGTCTTTTGCACAGGATTGTCTATTCAGGGTAACTTTTGATTATTTTTGCTTAAAATTTCAACAGATGCATTTAAGCGAACAGGAACAGATCAGGAGACACTCACTTGAAGAGATCAGGAAACTGGGTATCGATCCTTACCCTGCTGCTGCTTTCGAAACCGACAACTACTCGGCAGATATCCTTAAGGCTTTTAATGATAAAGAAGAGGAATTTGGAGTTGTTATTGCCGGAAGGATTATGTCACGCCGGATTATGGGAAAGGCTTCGTTTGCTGAATTACAGGATAGTAAAGGAAAGATCCAGATCTATGTAAACCGTGATGAGATTTGTCCGGATGAAGATAAGACCCTTTACAATACTGTCTTTAAAAAACTGCTGGATATTGGTGATTTTATCGGGGTGAAGGGTCATGTGTTCCGTACCCAGATGGGCGAGGTTTCTGTGCATGTGAAAGA
>CAYSMO010000432.1:0-1628 GCA_964432125.1 uncultured Bacteroidaceae bacterium
ACCATTTGGTGAGGTCGAACATGGCCATGATCGCTTCGCGGAAGCGGTTGAGCTCCAAAGGCATGAAATATGCAGCGACGAAGACCACGGTCATCCAGACCAGTATTTTAATCTCTTTTTTCCAGTTCATGGGTTGTTTTATTCTTTAATTATTATCATTCTTTTACAGACGTTGCGCCCCTAATGGGGCTGGGACCGCTTCGTTATATCTGACTGCCACAGACATGTCGCTCCTAACGGAGCTTAAAAATACATGATCACTACATAGTATATTCCTACGCCGATGAACACTACAGAGATCACGCGGCGGAACCAGACTTCAAACGTCTTCATTTTATTATAGAGTCCGCCTACCCCGGAGACTGTATATGCCAGCAGCCAGGCAAAGATGATGACCGGTATCCCGGTTGCGATAGCAAAGACCACGGGCAGGTAGAGTCCGGAAGCACTGCTAATTGTCATTGGGATCAGCATACCAAAATAGAGGACCCCACTGTATGGACAGAAAGCCAGGGCGAAGACAAATCCGAGCAGCAGAACATCCCAGTAGTTTTTAAACCCCCTTTTCTGCATGCTTCCGGTAAGTTTTGACAAACCGGGGAATTTGATTTTCAGCACATCCAGCATCAAAACCCCTATAATGATCAGCAACGGTCCGATAATCTTCTCACCGTATTGTTGGAACACTGCGGAAATTTTCAGCTGATCGGCCCCGAAGAAGAGGATAAGTGCCAGTAGCGTATAAGATAGGGCCCTTCCCCCGGTATATACGAGACCATTCAGAAAAACCCTTCTCTTGTCTTCAACATCTTTGCTGATAAATCCTATGGCAGTGATATTGGTAGCCATTGGACAAGGGCTGATGGCGGTCATCAGTCCAAGAACAAAAGCCGTAACAACAGGAATTGAACTATTACCGGCAAGATTGCTCAGAAATTCTTCCATAAGTTTGTATAATAGTTATTTATAAAAGAGAAGTGACTTTTTCGGAAATGACTTGCTTATATTTTTCCGGATTGGTGCGGGCATACATAAAACCTTCGTTGATTATATTGATCATCTTCTCACCATTTACAATCACTAATGCTTGTCCCATTACTCCAAGTTCCTGTGCTTTTTGTTTACCGTCCCACTGGTCCAGATCATAGCTTGTGAAAGGAATTTTATCTCCATACAGATCAATGACCACATCATTTGTTGTCGACTCAACAAGCTTGCAAGTTGAACACCTGCGTGTGTAATGAAAGTAGTAAACCTCAATATTGCCAGTTTCTGATACTACTGTAGCATTCTCGTTTTTATTCTCTGTCTGACCCGAGCAGGAGTAACTGAAACTCAGCGCCACGATCATAAATATGACCAGATTGATTTTCTTCATGGTTTCTATTGGTTTTGTGTGATAAATTGTTGAATTTCTTTTGTGGAAGGGACACGGCCGGACATGACCACCTTGCCATTAATCACTAATCCGGGTGTATGCATGATACCATATTCCATGATTTTCATGATGTCTTCCTCCTTGATGATACTGGCATCTACTCCCATTTCGGTAATCACATCCTGCGTTGCCTTCTCAAGTGCCTTGCATTTCGGGCATCCTGTGCCCAATACTTTAATTTCCATGGTTT
>CAYSMO010000433.1:0-1622 GCA_964432125.1 uncultured Bacteroidaceae bacterium
GTATCCGCATCATCGCCCCCATCCCGGGCAAGGGAACCATCGGTATCGAGGTGCCCAACCAAACGCCGCGTATCGTGGCCATGAAAACAATCCTCAGCTCAAGGAAGTTCCAGGAGTCTGATTTCGAACTGTCGATCGCCCTCGGGAAGACGATCTCCAATGAGACCTTTACCTTCGATCTGACAAAGATGCCGCACCTCCTGGTGGCCGGAGCAACCGGACAGGGTAAATCGGTTGGGCTCAATGCCATTATCGCCTCGCTGCTCTACAAAAAACACCCTGCCCAGCTGAAATTCGTGATGATCGATCCGAAAAAGGTGGAGCTTTCACTCTTCTCTCGGATCGAGAACCATTTCCTGGCCAAACTGGAAGATACCACTGATGCGATTATTACAGATACACAGAAGGTGATCAGCACCCTGAACGCCCTTTGTGCGGAGATGGACGAACGGTACGACCTCCTGCAGATGGCCCACGTGAGAAATATCAAGGAGTACAACAAAAAATTTATCTCCAGAAGACTCAACCCGGAAAAGGGCCACCGCTACATGCCCTTCATCGTGGTAGTGATCGACGAGTTTGCCGATCTCATCATGACCGCCGGAAGATCAATCGAGACCCCAATCTCCAGGCTTGCCCAACTGGCCAGAGCCATCGGCATTCACCTGGTGATCGCCACCCAGCGGCCAACAACCAATATCATCACCGGGGTGATCAAAGCCAACTTTCCTGCCCGGATCGCGTTCCGCGTCTCCTCAGGGATCGATTCGAGAACCATTCTCGACGGACCAGGGGCTGACCAGCTGATCGGACGGGGCGACATGCTTTTTATGAGTGGCAACGAGCCCGTCCGCATCCAGTGCGCATTTATTGATACCCCTGAAATCGACGACCTGACTGAATTTATAAGTGAGCAGAAAGGATATGCCGGTGCCATGGAGCTGAAGAGCGTGGATGAGAACAACACTGAATCGCAGGAGGTCGATCTGAGAAAACGGGACGACCTCTTCGAGGAGGCTGCCCGGCTCGTGGTGCTGCACCAGCAGGGATCCACCTCACTGATCCAGAGAAAACTGGCCCTGGGATACAACCGCGCCGGACGGATCGTCGACCAACTGGAGGCTGCCGGCATACTCGGACCACCAGAGGGAAGCAAGGCCAGGCAGGTACTTCCCAAGGACGATTTTAGTTTGGAACAGATTTTGAATGAACTGCAGTAAACAAGATAATGAGAATACAATTAAAAATAAAGCAACTGGTATATCTCCTTCTTCTGCCATTGGTCTCTCTCGCGGCACAGAAAGATGATGCTGCAGAACCCTATCTGGATAAAGTATCGAAAGACCTGGATCCGGGACATGCACTCAGCATTGAATTTGACTATATTCGCGACGACCAGCAGGATGGAAGCAGCATGGAGGGCGGCGGAACACTGGTACTGATGGGTGAAAAATATAAAATTGACCTGGGAGAAGCCATCATCTGGTTCGATGGTGAAAAGCAATATTCCCTCAATACTGAGATCGAAGAGGTGTATATCAGCGTTCCGGATCCTGACGACAAGGAGTTCATGTTCTCCGATCCCATCAGGCTCCTGAGGAACTATAAGGAGGAGTTTAAGT
>CAYSMO010000434.1:0-232 GCA_964432125.1 uncultured Bacteroidaceae bacterium
AGAAGTACGGTATGCTGCCGACCGACATGGTAAGGGACGGAAGGCTCTTGCCATCCAGTGCGTTGGTTATCATATCTTTCTGCTCGCCGGCAAACGCCCCGCGCAGTTCTGAAATCAAATCTTCGGAGGCATCCATAACTTCCATGCCGCTTTCAATGGAGAGGTTCAGAATCAATTCTTTATCGGAATCCAGCAATGCGTTGTGAAAAAGAATACCGGAACCGTTGTCTTT
>CAYSMO010000434.1:242-1607 GCA_964432125.1 uncultured Bacteroidaceae bacterium
ATTGCGGTCGTTGACTCGTACCTCTATACCGCGGCTTCTGTAGCCACGGATGCCCAGGTGATCCATTTCCCGCGAAACCTCTCGCGCCAGAGATTTCACCAGAGTTAAGTCTCTCACTTGTGACAGGGTGTGAAATCCGGGAAGTTGGGGCATACTGTCCAACGCCAAACCCAGGCCGCCATCGTTTTGGCATGTGATGTGAAGCGGCAGGTGTGACCTGGCGGGCACTTTCTTCATCAGATCAAGAAATGCAGATAGCTGGCCGCCCAGGATGGTTACGGAACCTATGGAATGTGCTTGTATGAGTTCTGCATATGCATCGGTGTTGGTGCTGTCAACATATATGCGCAAATCGAGCAACTGACCAATCCGTTCCTGATTTGACAGGCTATCATATAGGTTAACCGCACTAAGACGGCAGGTGTCCTCCCCCTTTACACCTGCTGATGGTAATACCAAAACGCCAACAACCAAACAGCACCTTGCGCTCCTCCAGAGACCCATTATGAATTTGTTATAACAAAAAATAGCGCTTACTTTGCGTAAGTAAAATTGTGCCAAATGTATGAAATTTCCATCGCTTACCAGGATACATCAGCATAAAAGGTTTAATTTTGAACCCCGGTATTACGACCCGGTAAAAGAGGATATTAAGAACAGGACAGAGAGAATCCGATCAGAAATTTCATCAGAAAAAAACCAAAGTTATCGAGAGCATATACGGGAAGCATTTGGCAGACGCGAAAAAGAAAACAGAAAGGCTGACTTCATGCAATTGCTGCTCATTACGATCATGGCCGGAACTTTCGTCGGATGGCTGTATTACGGCAATGTGGCTTTTTATGCCTTTCTCGTTCTTTTCCCCCTATATATTATTCTAAGAACCAGTAAATTATTCCGCTCCTGATTATTTAATGCCCGATCGCATACAGCTTCTTCCGGATTCTATCGCCAATCAGATCGCTGCTGGCGAGGTGGTACAACGACCGGCCTCGGTGGTAAAGGAATTGATTGAAAATGCCATCGATGCAGGCAGCAAAGAAATAACCCTGATCGTAAAAGATGCAGGGAAAACGTACATTCAGGTGCTCGACGATGGAGAGGGCATGACAGAAACAGACGCCAGGATGAGCATCGAAAGACATGCTACATCAAAAATCCGGAAGGCGGAAGACCTGTTCTCCATCAGGACAATGGGTTTCCGGGGAGAAGCACTGGCGTCCATTGCCGCAGTAGCTCAGGTGGAACTGCGCACGAGGGTTGACCAAAGCGAATTGGGTACCATCATTTGCGCAGAAGGCTCCGGTGTGAAAAAACAGGAGCCTGCAGCATGTCAGAAAGGCACCTCCGTCACGGTTAAAAATC
>CAYSMO010000435.1:0-1605 GCA_964432125.1 uncultured Bacteroidaceae bacterium
GCTCCGCCCGCATGTACTCCGAAAATGAGTAGCCAAACACCTCAGCTACCTGATCTGTGATCTCTCTCTCAACATAGGATACCCCGAGCAACCGCGACCTGATCTCCCTCACTTCGCAGTGGAGCAAATGGGCTGCCTTCTTCTTTTGCGCATCCGTTGCCTCCTTAAGATGTTCCACCAAAAGGCTCACCTTAAACCTAAAAAACATCGACCTGTTATCGATAAAGGCATTGTTGATAAAAAAGGTGGCCGGCACCCCCTTTCTGATAAGGATCGGCATCACTGCCTCATAACACTGCAAGAGCCCATCGTCGAAGCTGAGTACCATCGGCGGACGGTTCGGATCAATCAGCATCTTACCCTCCAGGTACTCACTCATCTTCACCGGTTGAAAATATTTCAACATATAATCCAGGTCACGCTCGAACTGCTTACCGGTGCGCAAAGCATACAGGTGCTTCAGGTGTGGCAACTCCTTGTCAGAGACCGCATGGTAAAACGGAAAGAAGACCCCAATACCCGATCTTTTGATGTACCTCGCCGTACTTACCGGTCCCGGAAACAGGGTCGCTATATTTTTTATGAAATCAGACACCTTTAATTTTTTTAATGATCGCATTGGCCGGAAGCTGGAAATGCAACCGCTGGTAAATCTCCGGTTTCGCACCAAACCCACGGAAAAACCTGGCAATGGAAACAATATTTGAGCCCTCAAAATCCAGCTTTGCCAACTTTCCTGCATACAATTCTATAAACCGATCCACCACCAGGAACATCGCCCGCCACTCCTTGCCCCGCTCGCTGGAGGCCGATAAAAGAAATATGGCGCGGTCATTGCTGAACGCAAAGATCGCTGCAGCTACCAGGTGATCACCGCACCGTACTCCGAAGACACGTATCTTCTCCCTTGTGTCAAGTCGCGAAAAAAGCGACTTCACATAGGCATAGTGCTCCTCCCCCCGGCGAACCTGGTCACTCATCTTCTTCAGCGCAATCACCTCATCAATGCTAACCTGGTCCGTGTATTCTATATCCGTTCTATGTGCACGCTTTACATTCCTCCTGCAATTTTCGGTGTAATTACTGTGGATCTCACCATAAGGTGCAATCAGCGAAAGAACGTAATTGGTGTTGTCACTTACCTCAAACCCCTTCTCATCGCCCAGAATATTTCCTTCATTCAGTGCATAGTCACCCATTCTGAAATGCTTCCTCAGCTCATGCAGGAACATCCTTGTTACCTCCGTATCAACACGGTGTTCAGAATATACGCCCAGCTGCTGACAATAGACCGGCTGGTAGGTATATTTCAATCCGATCTTCCTCCTGAATACTACTGGCATAACACATTCGTAATCATTCATCACGTACCCGGCCCAGTTGTCGGCACAGGCATCCAGGTACCATGTATATGGATAGATGGTCTCAAAACGGGAAGAGGCGATAACCCCGTTCCACCGCTCATCATTGATTTGTCTTCTGCGTAAAAATCTGATCATTCTCACATGAGGTGGCTTTTCAAATACATTCCAAATATACAATGGATAAATAATATCCCGAAAAAGTTATTTAATGTCTGTCCATAATGTCCGATAGCTGCGTTGC
>CAYSMO010000436.1:0-1594 GCA_964432125.1 uncultured Bacteroidaceae bacterium
CGTTGTTACGGGCACTGAATGCTGTGGATGTTGCCGCAACAGCAGTTTGTCAGATGTTTGATAAAAATGTAACTGCCGTCCAGGCCAATCTGGGATGGGAACAGGAGTTTTTCCTGGTAGATGAAGCGTTGTACTATGCCAGACCCGATTTGTCACTTACGGGCAGGACACTGATGGGACATGCTTCAGCAAAGGACCAGCAACTTGATGATCATTATTTTGGTTCTATCCCCGAACGTGTCAGCTCATTTTTAAAGGAGCTCGAATATGAAGCATACAAGCTGGGGATTCCTGTAAAAACCCGACACAATGAGGTTGCCCCCAATCAGTATGAAATCGCACCACTGTACGGTGAATGCAATCTGGCAGTTGATCAGAATGTCCTCACCATGGAGCTCATGAAAAGAATTTCCAGACATCATAATTTCAGGGTTTTGTTTCATGAGAAGCCATTCAAGGGGATTAACGGTTCCGGAAAACATAACAACTGGTCACTCTCAACAAACACGGGAGTGGTTCTGCATTCTCCCGGCAAGAATCCAAAATCGAATCTGCAATTTCTTACATTTATTGTTAATACCATTAAAGCGGTGTATGATCACCAGGACCTTCTCAGGGCCAGTATTGTTACTGCTTCTAATGCCCACCGCCTTGGGGCCAATGAGGCTCCCCCAGCCATTCTATCATGTTTTCTCGGTGCTGAAGTTTCAAAAATGCTCGACCAGCTTGAGGAGCAGGTTACCAACCGGAAGATGACCCCGGATGAAAAGACAGAGCTCAAACTTGATATTGGTAAGATTCCGGAAATACTGCTGGATAATACGGACCGGAACAGGACCTCTCCATTTGCCTTTACCGGTAACAGGTTTGAATTTAGAGCGGTTGGAGGAAGTGCCAATTGTGCTACACCCATGGCGGTGTTAAATGCTGCAGTGGCTGCTCAGCTAAAAGAGTTCAGTATTTCAGTGGAGGCACTCATTGAAAAGGGTGTAAAAAAGGATGAAGCGATTTTTCAAACCCTCAGGGAGCTTATCATTGCATCCAAGCCAGTCAGATTCGAAGGAGACAATTATAGTGAAGGTTGGATCTCAGAGGCAAAGAAGCGTGGATTATCCAATATTACAGATATTCCGGAATCAATCAGGGCCTATCACTCTGAGTCAGCAAAGAAATTGTTTTCTTCGCTTGGAATACTTGGAGAAGGCGAGATTGATGCCCGTGTGGAAGTGATGTTTGAGAATTATATCATGAAGATCCAGATTGAGGCCCGGGTCCTGGGTGATCTCGCAATCAACCACATTGTGCCCACCGCAGTTAAGTACCAGAATGTACTGATGCAGAATGTAGCCCTGTTGAAAGAACTCTATGGTGATGATTTTCATCAGCTCGCGGGAAACCGGGTTGACCTGATCAGGGAAATATCAGATCGTGTTACCGAGATAAAAACCATGGTTAATGAAATGGTTCAGGCAAGAAGTGTTGCCAATAAAATCTCTTCAGCTGAAAAACGTGCAGAGGCTTACTCTCAAAAGATATTTCCCTATCTCGACAAGATCAGGTATCATATTGATAAACTTGAGCTGATCATTGATGA
>CAYSMO010000437.1:0-1580 GCA_964432125.1 uncultured Bacteroidaceae bacterium
ACCCAGGGTGATGGGGGTCAGATCGGTCTTGAGGGTGGCGTTCAAAGCCACCAGATATCCGCGGACAGGCACCTTACTCTCATTTTTCCCGCCCTGAAAATACAATTCGCCCCCGAAATGAATACCCTCAAGCACAAAGGAGCCTATGGCGCCATATGTTTGCCTGTAGGCCATATTGTCACCGGGTGATGCCTGTCTGCCATCATTGTGCAGCAGGAGGGAGACGGCATGTTCTTTTTTGCCGAATTCTTTGTGCCACCAGGCAAACTGGGATGTTTTGTAGTTGTTCAGGGATAGGTAATCCGTGCCCGTAAGCCTGGCCGGCTCAAAGGGTACATCCTGGTTGTACGCCAGACCCACATGGAGCTGCGTCTGTAACCTGGGGTTTTTACAATAAAACAAAAAGGCATCATGGCTTCTTCCCTGCTGGGCCCAGTCCAGGTCGCCAAGGAACCGCGCATTGTCATAGTCCCACGCCTGGCGTCCGACACGGAAGTAAAATCTGTTTTTAATATTGTATTCTCCCCATGCCTCATAAAAATTTGTGAGTGCCGGATCGTCTTTATAGATCTGATCCGTATTGCCCCAGATGCGCACATCCTGAAGACTGGCCTGAAACTTTACCTTTTCCCGTTCTAAGTTCAGGTATAAACGTGTGCGCTGTTCGGTAAAAAACGCAGGGGTGCTTTCATTGGTGACAGGGCTTTTGAACCCGTTCCTGAATTCGGTGCGGGGTCGTATCTCACCGGTAATGGTAAACTGTGCCTGCACAAAATGAAAGGAGGAGATCAGTAAGAGGAGAAAAAACGGGACTTTTATTTTCATGGACTTAACAACCTTTGATTGGTTATGGTTGCTAATTTCGACCCTGAAAGATTAGCCTGTTATGATTCAGATCATATAGGAATTACCTCCCTGATTAAAATGCCCGAATCGCCGTTTTTGGTAATACATTTTAATATACGAAATCTTTAACGCAAAGCCTAAAATCTGGGGCAGGGCAATTCCCTGACATTTTTAGCCGGTTTTCTCGGGTCGCCCCAAAAAAACTCATAGCTGATGGAGACTTCATGTGCACCCCCGGATTGAATGCCAAGTTGGGAAATGGTGTAGTCAAAGCTATAGCCAATGTTGAGACCGTTGGTTGTGATGCCTGCAAGGAAGACGATGGATTCGTTATTGGAGAGGCCTTCCACTGGCTTAAAGGGGACTCCGCGGTACCACACCCCGAATACTATCGGTTCGTAGGTGAAGTAGGTGCCTACATCCAGCTGGGAAAACTGGCCTTGCTGCTTGTACTGTGCTGTTGGTGTGATGCTGACTTCCCGGTATCCGGAGCCAAAGGAAAGGTCCGTAGTGGTGGGCAGAAGGATCTTGTAACCAAGGTGCACGGAATATTTTCTCGGCAGCACGCTCACATCCTCAAGGAAGGATTGATTGGGCTCCAGCAGATGGTGGGCGGCAAAACCAACCCAGAACCGTTTGGTATAGGCCAGCACCCCGGCGCCGACATCAAAAATACTCCGGTTCCAGTCGGCGTTGAAATTTTCGTCTGTTACCGGTTTAAACACACCATCGAT
>CAYSMO010000438.1:0-1511 GCA_964432125.1 uncultured Bacteroidaceae bacterium
TCCCGGTTTGCTTTAGTTCTTCGAGAATTTCATTATTTAGGTGCAGGGCTTCTATCTGATGCTGTGCATAGAAGGAGGGGACAACATTGTACCCCTCCGTTTTTTCGCCCAGATGGGATTCGGTACCGGCGATGATCCGCAAAAGGGTACTTTTGCCCAATCCATTGGCTCCTATAAGGGCAATTTTATCTCCGCGATCGATGGTGAGCTGGATGTCTTCAAAGATAGTGTTGTCACCGTAGGTCTTTGAGATGTTTTTGAGTTGTACTACATGTTTTCCTGACTTTTTGGCTGGTCTGAAAGAAAAAGAAACGGATACGTCATCTTCTTCGATTTCTTCAATCCGGTCTATTTTCTCCAGTGATTTGATCCTGGACTGCACCTGCCGTGCTTTTGTCGATTTTGCACGAAAGCGCTGAATAAAACGCTCGTCCTGACGGATTTTTTGTTGCTGGTTTTGATATGCATTTTTTAGTATCTCGATGCGCTGATCCTTTTCCCGGAGATAGAAGGAGTAATTTCCCTGGTAAGTAATGAGGTCCTGGCTGCGGACTTCAACGATGGTTGTGGCGGTGTTGTCAAGAAATCGCTTATCGTGGGAAACAACGATCACCGCACCCTGGTAATTGCTCAGGTACTGTTCGAGCCACACAATGGAAGGCAGGTCGAGGTGGTTGGTGGGTTCGTCGAGCATAAGCAGGGCAGGACGTGCCAGCAGCAGTTTTGCAAGCACGGCACGCATCCTCCACCCCCCTGAAAAGGTGCTGAGAGGTCGGTGCAGCGCATCCGTGTTGAAGCCGATGCCCTCCAGTATCTCCTCGGCTTTGGATTGAAGGGCGTATCCACCGATCGCTTCATACTTCTCCTGGAGTGCGGCTAACCTGTGCATGTCCTTTTCTGTGTATTCATTACCGATCTTTTCAATAAGCAGTTCGATGGACTGCTCCATTTCCATGGCCTCCTCAAAGGCCTCCATCGCTATGGTGAGGATGCTATTGTCTGAATCCAGCGAAAGCATGTCCTGGTCCAGGTATCCGATGGTACAGTCCTTGCTTTTGGTTACCTCACCTGAGTCAGGAGTTATCTCACCATTGATGATTCTCAATAAGGTGGTCTTTCCGGTACCATTTAATCCTACAAGGCCTATCCGTTCCCTGGGAGTGATGTGAAGGGAAGCGCCATTGAAAATGGTGCGCTCTCCGATATGGTAGCTGAGGTTGTTAACTGCGAGCATCGGGGCAAATATACGAATGAAAAAACGGGTAAATAAGCGATGGGCAGCTTCCGTTAAGATTGTTACTCGATAAAGGCAATCGGGATACGGATTTTTACTGTATCCCACATCATTAAAGGATGGGTTTTGTCGTCCTGAAGCTGAAATTCCATAGTGAATGCTTCATACAGTTCATCCGGTTTCTCCACGGGTACCTCAAAACGCATAAGATCTTTTTCCTGATTGTAGTTGTAGGCCCCCCACTGACCGAGGTCCCTGTTCAATATAATGGTCCAAT